>NZ_JACHVD010000007.1:0-125150 GCF_025377055.1 Acinetobacter sp. T_3_1
TCAGGCAGACAGCAGAAAAGAGGCAAGATAGAAAGTGCGCCTGCCATATTGGCAGGACTTTCGATTTTACTGAATACCCTTCAACTGCTCTCAGAATATTCAATAGATGAACTGAATGAAATTGCAACCATTGCATTAGGTGCCTAAAGATGTGTAGATACCTATGCCTTTTAGGAGAGGGCTAGGGAGAGGTGAAATACAAAACCGCCTTTTTTCTAACCCATCAATCCAAAATCGTCCATTTTTTACACTTTTAAGCCTGCAGAATTCATCAAAACTTCCACTCATAACAGAGCAATAAATTTATCTCCCAAATCAATAACTATAGGTGTTCCAATGAAGAAACCCATGAACGGTGCGGAAAACATCGTGATTGAAATGTGCATCAGACTATTATCCAGACACCATTAAAGAATAAAAACCTTAAACAGCGGGCTTTAAGTTGAGCTCCAGATAATGCCGTACCTGATTACGTCCCTGCTGTTTGGCCAAATACAAGGCCCGGTCAGCCATACGAATGGTCTGTTCTTTTTTGGTATTTGCTTCAGAAAGTGCAACCCCAAAACTTGCACTGGTTTTTAGAATTTCCCCGGTTTCCAGCTCAAATTCTTCCTGTTCAATAATTTTTCGGCAGCGTTCTGCAATCTCGATGGCTTGCTGCAAGTTTTGATCTTTTAAAATCAAGATAAACTCTTCACCACCAAAACGCCCCACCACATCCTGTATTCTTGTTGTGGTACATAATATTGTCGCCACACGCTGCAAAACCGCATCTCCGGTTTCATGACCATAATCATCATTAATTTTTTTAAAATAGTCCAAATCCAGCAACACCACGGCATAAGTCACTTTTTTCTTATTTTCCAAAGTACTCAGCTGTTCACCAATATAACGACGATTAAAGACATTGGTCAGCGCATCGGTCTGGCTCATTTTTTTAATTTTCATTTCACGCCGGCGCCACTGCGACAGCAAAATTTCAAAAAACAAAATCGAAGTGAGCAAGATGGGAAGATAGACCTCAGCCATACTTTTGATCCAGAACGGATTAAGGTAAAACTCGCTATGCGTCAGGTTATCACTGAACACAGGCGCATAACGGATAAATCCATTAAAAGTTAAATAGCTGATAATCACGGTAAAAATAGAAGCAAACATGGCAATGCCATAGATTATTTTACGTGAATAAAATACCAGGCCAATCAGCACAATATTGACGAAACCGGCAATGGTTGCAGGGCTATACATTCCCACGGTATAGCCTGCATAAATCATCACCGTCCCAAAAAAAATCGGTGAAAAATAAGCAATAAATTGACGGAATTTTGCATTGTGTTTATATCTGTGGCTGAGCACAATCATGCCGATAAAAATGATTAAGGTGACAACGACCGTAGTAAATCGGACGAAAAAAAAGTCGTGATTAATCCAGACCCGATTGTCTTCTGAATAGTAACTCAACAGATACCATTTAATCGCACTGACCTGGCAGAATGCTCCAAAAAAGCAGAGCAATACTCCCTTGTCAAAATTGGCCCAGTTAATAATTAAATTATCGGATTCAAATAGATGAAATTTGAATCTGCCCCAATAATGAAAAATCAGCCTGGATATTTTTCTATAAAAGTTCATGTTTTTTATGAATATCTTTATAATTTACAAGTTTTATTATTACTTTAATATTATATCCATAGTATAAAAATTAAACAATGCGTTCTTATATCCTCTCGATAAACAGTATCCCATCTAGGTGGTCCACTTCATGCTGTACAATTCGGGCAGGAAAACCGCTCAAGCTCATTTCTACCGCTACCCCGTCCAAAGTAAAATAACGCAGCTGAATGGTTTGAGCACGAGCGACTTGTCCCCGTTCATCCGGCACACTTAAACAGCCCTCTTCCCCCAAAACCGTCAGTTCAGATTTTTCTAGAATTTCAGGATTGACCATCACCAATGCATCCATTTCAGGTGCATCGGGATAACGCAGGTTTGGACGGGAGGCCACAATAATCACCCGCTTTGACACATAAACCTGAGGTGCCGCAATTCCCACCCCGTTACGTTCCAGCATGGTGGCATGCATGGCGGCCGCTAGTTCCTTTAACCATGGGCTATTCAGCTCAGCTTGTGCCACTTCTGCAGCTGTTACGGTCAAAATGCGTTCACCACGCTGTGCTACAGGTAAAATACTGCTCATCTATTCATTCCTCATTGGGCAATCACACTCGGCATAATTTTTTTTATTAAACCATGTGTATAAATCTTAACGCTAAGCAAGCATCCTCTATATTTAGTTTTTTAGACTTGCATTGCACATTTTAGAATATGCTTCACGAGACTCGTTCCCTATATCTTTTAAGACCATTTTAATTTGACTTGCATATCATTCACTAAATTTCTTGACCAATAAAAAATATGACAACTGCCCAACTTCTGCTCGGTGTGCTTTTTAGTTCTATAGGCTTAGGCTATTTTTTATATGGAAAAAAGCAAAAAGCCCTTGTGCCCTGGATTTGTGGCTTGGTTCTGATGATTTTCCCTTATTTTATAGAAAGTACCGGCCTATTGACCACTATCGGTATCTTGCTCTCTATTGCACCTTACTTTATTCGGCTTTAATTGAGTGACAGATCAGGTTTATGTATAAAATGAAAATGCCTTGGGTTTTGAACGTCCCGATGCATTTAATTTATAAAGACAGCTATCATCATACAAAGGTCTGATTCGTATGGTTACAAGTTAACTGGCAGACTGTATGAGAACAGGCAATATGATTTTATAGCGTTATTTGACTATAGATGAAGTACAAAAAAGCCCTTTATTTGAAGGGCTTTTTATGGATTAAGCTACTAAATTTTTCTTTAATTCATCTTCAACAATCTGGATTTCCAGCTGACTGAATTTACGAATTTCAGTTTCAGCATGTTTTTCCAGCATACCTGAAATTAAAGGAATTTTTATCTTGACCTGCCAATTCAGACTAATGTGAATTTGCTGCTCATCTCCCGTGACCAAACGTTCACAGTTTGCTTCTAGAGGTACATTTGCACCCAATTTTATGCTTGAAGTTAAAGCGGCCAAATCTGTGATATCGGTACGCTTGACTCGAAATGCATCTTTAAAGAATTTTTTTGCTATATCGGGAATATTGATATCCAGATTATAAGCACGGCGTAAAGTGTAAATATCCCCACTCATTTTAGATTCAATAATTTCTAGTTTTTCACCGGGTATACGTCTGCATACTGCCTCATGCAAGGCCGTATTTGCTACAAGTCGCTTGAACTGATCAAGTGAAACACCCTGAATTGTAGAATTCACAGTAAAATGATGTGCCATCTTTTATAATCCCTTATTTTTCTAGTGGTTATTTTGAATAATTTTAAACCATTCGATCATCACTGATCTAGCCTATTTTGTATAGCTGTTTATTTAATTTAATTTTTAATAGGCTGTCATTGACCATCTATACCACACTATTCCGCATAGATGCCAGAGTGAACCATCGTTTTCTCGCCACAGGAAATACGGAGAAAATGCCCCCGATATTCAATGATGACATCAAACTGTTCGGCCCCATCATCCAACCCTGTCACGGTCCAGCTCGTGCCTTGCGGAAAATCCTGCAACCAGGCCACCTTATAAAAGTCAGAAACAGAATCAAAATTGATATATTTTTCCGGTTCGGCTTGAATTCGGCCCGCCAGTTCATCAAACTTGTGCAGCTGGTATTCAGCAAAGTTGATCAGCATTCCTCTCTCCTTGGTGCTTAAACCCCTTTGAACTGAGTCAAGGCCTGTTTCTTTTTCACCTGTTCCCACTGCCACCAGCCAAATGCAGCGAGTCCCACAAAAGCAGCATACAAACCGGCAGTTAAGAACAGGTCTTTATAAATGAACATGCCGACATAAACAATATCGACAAAAATCCACAGCACCCAGGTCGCAATATGTTTACGACTGGTCCAATAGGTGGCCAACAGACTGAATGCAGCCAATTGTGAATCCAGCATGGGCACAGCAGCATCGGTAAAATGCTTCAGCGTTAAACCGAAAATTAAACCGCCAGTTGCGGCCAGCAGCATCTGGAAAATCACTGTTTTTGTGGCGATCGGCTCAATCCGAATTTCATGATCTTGCTGCTTGCCTTTCAGCCAGTGATAGAAACCGTAAAAGTTCACCACGATGAAAAAGAACTGCAATACAGTTTCACCATAGAGCTTAAATTGATAAAAAAGATAGGCATACAAGACAAAAGCAGCAAAGTTAAACCACCAGCACCACATATTGCGTTTGATGGTGAGTGTCACTCCAATCAGGCTAATAATAACTGCAACAATTTCTAAAGGTGACATGGCAATCATCAACCAGCTAAAAGGTGTTGCTATTATGAAAAAAATGGCCTTGAACGCAAGATAAATTATCCCTATTTTTCTACAGGCTTGCCCATCCCCACGGTACTTTTAGCTTTGTATTGTGCAATTGCAACAGAATTTAAAATTAGGCTGCACAGGTTTGACTGTTGTCTAACAAACACTTAAAACTTAGAAAACAGTCTATCTGGAAAAATAAGCATGTCACAACAACAAGGAAAAGTCAGCCGGGAAATCCGCGGGGCTCTGTTCCTGATTGGCCTGGACCGGGCTGCCAAAAGAAATGCCTTTGATAGCCATATGATTCATGACCTGTCACTGGCCTTGACTGAATATGAAGATAACCCGGAGTTGCGTTGTGCGGTCATTTTTGCCCACGGTGACCATTTTACTGCCGGGCTGGATTTGGTTGAATTACAACCCAAACTGCAAACAGGCATATTTGATTTTGATCATGCGCAAATTAACCCCTGGGGCACCAGTTCAAGAGCACGAAAAAAACCGGTGATTGTTGCCGTACAAGGGATTTGTTATACCGCAGGCATAGAGCTGATGCTGAATGCCGATATGACTATTGCGCAGGACAATTGCCAGTTCGCGCAAATGGAAGTGCAGCGTGGCATTTTACCCTTTGGCGGTGCAACTGTTCGTTTTGTACAGGCCGCAGGCTGGTCCAAAGCCATGCGCTATTTACTGACCGGCGATAGTTTTGATGCAGTAACAGCACTGGATTTAAACTTGATTACTGAAATTACCCCTGAACCGCCACTGCAACGTGCCATTGAACTGGCGGAACATATTGCCCGGGCTGCTCCGCTGGCAGTTCAGGCAACCCTGGCTTCTGCCAAAGAAGCTGCTGAACAGGGAGCAGAAACTGCATTTGCCCATTTACCTCAGCATCTGGCTGCATTGCTTAAAACCCAGGATGTACAAGAAGGTGTCATGGCGATGCTGCAACGTCGCGCGCCTGAATTTAAAGGTCGATAATTCAAGTCGATAATTCAACCGCTAACAGTCTAAATGCAATAACAACACGAGTTTGCCATGCTACTGCTACACCACAAGCAGAAGTTATGAAGTTATAAAGCAGCGATTTTAGTCTCAGTTCAGCTGCCTTTTCAGCGATATCAGCAGCAGTATAAAAAGCATATAACGTACTTGAGTTTTCACTCGGGCATACTCAATTCAAGGACAGCCGCTTCAATCAGGCACGACTATGCTGTTCCTTGAATTCACATTTATGCTCACAACCGAAACGGTCAATATGGGTATAAAACACCCCATAACGTCCAACATAATATTCTAAGGACTGGTCATAAAAGGTCCAGTAAATCGACCATTCACCCAAGTCCAGCTTATGAATCCGGGTTTGGGCTTTGGCAGGCAATTTTCTTAAGATACCTTCTTGCAGCACAATGGCCTGACTTAAATTACGTTCGGTCAGATGACGTTCAAAAAACATCTGGCAGACATCATCAAACAGCTGTTGTTCATATTCTTCTACTTCATCGACCCTGGCTTCGGTTTTGGACAGGGGCTGTGCGGAGGTCGCTTCAAATTTGATTAAATCAGCGAGTTGCTTAATTCTGAATTGCTGAGCTTGTTGATTAATCTGAATTTTAAAAAATATTTTCCAAAGGACAATCAGTCCAATGAAAAGACATAACCCCAAGAGTATTTTCACCATAGCGTCACTCTCATGAATAAATAATTATTATTTTTATATTATATAAACAATTTGAATAAAAATTATACGATTTTTAAAATTTTATGGTATAAAAAAGAATGCCAAGGAATTTTGCTCATGTTCCCTCTCTCATCTGCTCCACATACGCTTGTCACTTGCCTCGCTTTGGACCTTCAGGTCAACAAGGCCAGTTCACGACGTGCAGTATTTTTACATGAGGTGCCTTGGAATCTGTACCCTGATGATGATTTAGAATAAATCACTAATCCCCAAATACCCCAAGGTCGCCTCAACAGCGGCCTTTTTTATTGCCTAAAAACAAGGAAAAAGCCAATGAATCATCCGATCAATAAAAATGGATTCCCCTCGCCACTGTCCGAGCCGGTTGTAGCTCCTTTTAGCCGAACCTCACGCTTCGCTACAGCCGGTCAATTTGCTACTGTTGTGCTGATCTGGTCACTGACACCGCTTGCAGCCGCCTGGACCGTACATGAAATTCATTGGGCGTGGGGTTTATTTATCCGGTTTAGCCTGGCCATTCCTATTGCCTTGGCCTGTCAGGCCTACTTCAAGGTCAAAGTCCCCTTGCACCCGCAAACCTTGCTCAGTTATGCCGCGGGTGCACTCGGCCTGTTTGCCTCCATGGCCTTCTGCTATATGGGCGCGTCCAGGGTGCCTTCCACGGTAATTTCAATCATCTATGGCAGCGCTCCCTTCGTTTCTGGTTTGGTGGCGATTTATATTTTTCGCAGTGAAAAGCTGAGTGCCTATCAATGGCTGGGCTTGCTATTGGGCATGCTGGGACTATATTTCGCACTGGGCTTAAACGCGCCAAACCTGTTATTGGATAGATTTGGCATGGGGTTGGAAATTGTAGCCATGCTTTTGTATGTACTTTCTGCATTTGCTGTGCGCGCGGTTGCTGCACCTATCCATCCGATCAGTCAGATGACCGGTGCCACCATCATGTCATGGCTGGGTTATTGTAGCTTGCTGCCCTTTTTCTGGTCAGAAATGCCTGACCAGCTGCCTTCATTACAAGCCCATATAGCCCTGATTTATAGTGCGGTTTTTTCATCTGTGCTGGCGATGGTTTTTTATTATCAGCTGCTGAATAAGGTCAATCCCACTACCCTGATGCTGATTACCATCATGACTCCAGTACTGGCCACGCTGTGGGGCAGATGGCTCAATCATGAAATGCTCAGTTCGCATTTTATCTGGGGGCTGCTGTTACTGTGTACGGGTTTAGCCTGCTATGCTTTGCGCGTGCCGGGCAAATAGCCGATAAAAATAAAACAGAAAATCCCGGGCCAGATGCCGACCCGGGATTTGCTTGATTCTGGATACAGATAAAAAAATCTTTTATTCGATATGAATAATTTTGCCGTGCTCGTCATGATGCACCACACTGACCTTTTGCTGACGTCCCTGTTCGATTGCTTCAACAGCCAAACCAAAATGCTGCCCATAATCGGAAATATTTTTGGCAGAGCTTGTCTGCACTGTTTTTGAAGGTACAAAATTCGACCATAACCACAAGGCCACAGCACAGGCCAATAATGCACTCACCCCATGTTCAATACCCAAGCCAAAAGCCGAAAAAAGCTGATGAAACAGGTGCTGCTTTTGCAGGCTGACAATTCCCAGCACAATCAATAACGGTCGCCATAGCAACAGCCACACCGCCCACATCATGGCGGTAGAGGTATGCGATGCATAACGCTTATGCCACGGCAAGCAATGACGTAAATCAATAATTAAAGGATTATTTTTCATGGATCACTTGCTCATTATTGGAGGTTGCATGGCGTATACCCCGGTCTGGACTGACCCAGCGTGCGCGCTGGCCGTCGCCGCGCAACAATACTTTAGGGAAGGCCACAATACTGGCCGTCAGGGTGATCAGCCAGAACACAAAGGGATACCAGATCATCCAGAAGTAATTTTTGCCCAGCGAGGGTTCATAACGGCTGTCCATCCATTTGCTGATTGCAAACTGCAGCAGGCAAGTCACCCCCAACAGCATGCCGGTGCCATAAGGTAAAAATGGTGAACTGATACCCGATATACCCAGCGGAATAACAAAATGCACTAACCAGAGCATGGCCATAAACAGCATTAAATAAGACCACACCAAGGTTAGAACCAGTTCACACAGCAGCGGCCATAAAAAATTCAGTTTCGGTTGAAACAGCACATCTATATTTTTAAGCAGCACCTGTGCCCCGCCCATGGCCCAGCGCAAGCGCTGTTTCCACAAGCCCTTAAAGGTTTCCGGCATTAAAATCCAGACCAGGGCATTCGGTTCAAAGTGAATATTCCAGCCCGCTCGTTGCAGCTTCCAGGTAATGTCGATATCTTCAGTCAACATGTCAGGTGACCAGTAGCCGACTTCATGCACGGCAGTTTTACGAAAGGCGGTAATCACGCCAGAGACGGTAAACAGCCGACCAAAGCTGCGTTGTGCCCGTTTAATCATGCCAACAATGGAGGAAAATTCTCCCACCTGAATACGTCCAATCAAAGTCGAACGGGTACGAATTCGCGGATTACCGGTGACCGCAGCCACGGTTTCATCCTGCAGAAAATGCCGTAACATCCAGGTCGCTGCATGCGGATCAAGCAAGGCATCACCATCAATGCCCAGAAGATATTCAGCATCGGTGAGCAAGCTGCCCGCCTGCAGTGCCATGGCTTTGCCCTGATTCTGTGCCAAATGCACTACACGCAATTTTTCATACCGGTCTGCCAGACGGTTTAACACGGCTGCGGTGTTATCGGAACTGCCATCATTGATCGCAATGACTTCAAAGTTTGGATAATCCAGTGCCAGCGCATGGCTGAGTGTTTCTTCCGCATTATCCCCCTCGTTAAAACAAGGCACCAGCACTGCCACCTTGGGATATTCAGGTAAAGCTTCAGGCTGTTGATACGGCGGATCCTGTCGCTCTTTCCAATAGAAAATCAGTGCACCGATCATCCATAAATACGACATAAACAATGGATAATAAAAAACAAAGTGCAATGCAGAATGCCAAAAATGCTGCAGCGTTGACATATGGAATTCCTTTAAGGAATAAGTTTGCTGGATTTCATATCAAAGGCTTTGCGTAACACGCCTGTATCTGGATAGTCCTGAATCGGATCATCTGGATAATACGCTTCATGCATCACCCCCTGGGTATATAAA
The DNA here is from genome assembly GCF_025377055.1 of Acinetobacter sp. T_3_1. Lineage (NCBI taxonomy): Bacteria > Pseudomonadati > Pseudomonadota > Gammaproteobacteria > Moraxellales > Moraxellaceae > Acinetobacter > Acinetobacter sp. T_3_1. The sequence goes on from NZ_JACHVD010000007.1 coordinate 9,253, forward strand.
GACTCAATGGTTCTGGCCATTTCATCGGAAGGGACGCGTTGATTGGTTCGCCAGTTCACCGACTGCAATTCAAACACGGTTTTCTTCATGCCATTCGGATATTGCTTCACGCGATTGACAATGTCCCGGTAAAAAGCATCCTGATCTGTGGCTTGCTCCATATACGGCATCGCCATGATCGCAGTGAAGTCATAACGGTTAATCGACTGTTCCAGGGACTGTGAATACCAGTTTTCTGCATAGGGTTTCAGGGCAACCTGTGCATACAAGTTGCGTGCAGTCAGCAAGAAGGGATGATACTGACGGACTTCCTGTGCCAGTTGCATGGCAAAGTCATCGATGTATCTGGTTTTAAAAGCCGTCCACTTTTCCAGGTCGGCATCATTATTGCGAATTTTCGCCAGATCTGTAGGCAGACCGATAGAAGCATAAGCTTTTAAAGCCTCAGGGCTGGCATCTTCATAGTCAGACAAGGTGGTGTCGTCATGGAATAAAATGCCGTTAAATGGCACTGACTTGGCCAGGTCCTGATAAATACCGGCAATGGTTTTACGCGCATCGGCAGAAAAAGGACTGAGACGGTGATAGCCCATATTCAGATGTTCTGAATCATTGGCTTGCTGGGTCAGCACCACATCTTTGGATACTGGATTATTTTTAGGGAGTTCCCAGGCCAGTAACGGCATCCAGGCATACACCCGCCCCACTTGAGTCCGGGTTTGAATTTGCCAGGCAGCACGGTTAAACAGGTCGGCACGCATCGGCAAATAACGGTTCGGGAAATACACCATATCCGCAGAACCATTGGCATCCGGATCGGAAAAGGCTTGCAGATACACGGTATTGACTTTCATTGCCACGATCCGGTCAAGCAGATGATCCAGATTGCGTTCCTGCTGAATCGGATCTTTGTCGTAAATGTAATCCAGATCGATATGCATGATTTTTTGCGGACGGTTATTGTCGCCTAAATGTTGCTGGCGATTCTGGATTTCCTGAGCCAAATCGGCCGTAGTCATATTGCCTTCAATCAGAATACGGTTGAGCTGCCCCAATGAATCTTTAGCCGAATCTGCACCGTCATCCAGACTAATGGCCACTGGCATACCTAACTGTTTGGCAATTTTCACGGTTTGCATATTATAGTGACCATAGGGCCAAACCATCACCCGAGGTGATTTCAAACCATGTGCGCTCAATAACTGGTTATTCTGCTTTAAATCATCCCTGATCCGTTGCTGATAATGACGATCCGTTTCATAGCTTGCAGTTTTTGGATCATACAGGCGGGTGACTGCCGCCGGTTCCATATTGCCCTGCGGATTGCCCAAGATGCCGCGATGCAGGTTATAGCTATGACTGGCAATTTCGACCAGACCGCTGTCCTGCATTTCTTTCAGCTCGGCCCAGGACAACATTTGACTGCGCTGAATTTTCTCGCCTGAAAAGTCAACGCTTTGCCCTGCTTTAGGCTCTAGCCATGAACCCACGACCGCCAGCACCACTGGAATTTTATTGGCCTTGGTCACCGGATAGGCATTTTTATAAAACGACGCATAACCATCATCCACGGTTAATAAAACCGGTTTGCTCGGCAAGCGGTATTTGCCTTCGTGCGCTTTAATCAGCTGATCGACATTAATAAAATGAAAGCCATTATTTTTAAGCCAGCTGATATGTTGCTGAAACTGCTGGGTCGTTACCGAATAGTCAGGAATCAGTGCCGATTGTCTATCGGTAATTTCATGGTAGCCAATCACCGTGAGGGTGGGATTGTTCGCAGGCAGTGTTTTACTCCAGGCTAAATGAGGCATCTGACATAAAACGGCGGAAAGAGAAGCAGAAAGCAAGGTGGACAGCAAGCGAGTCTTCATTGAATGGTGCTCAAAAATCATTTTATGCTCTGAATACGTAGCATCACTGATCAATAGAAAACGACCCTTTTCATGATTTACGGCATTCAGAACTTTGAATCTGTCTTTTTATCCAATCAAGCTGAAATGAAGCTTAAAAAATATTAGTTTTTTGAAAATTAAGTATTTAGAAATATAGAATCGGGCAACAAGATAGTCATGCTTTAAGTGACATGCCTGCTTTCTATGTTGTTCAAAAGAGCTAAAAAAAGGCTAAATATCCACAAAAATTAAGTTAAGTCGTAGAGGGCTGACATTGATCGCGTCCGGCACCCTTGGCCGCATAAAGCTGGACATCGGCAGCTTTCATCAGTTCATGAATGTCGGCATAGGGATGATTTCGATCCATCCAGGCAACCCCCATACTTAAAGTCACATACTGCTTCTGATCCGGCCGGTTCAAATGTTCAAACCGACATTGTCTAACGGCATTCAAAACCTGCTGCAACACGTTTAAAACCACTTCACTTGGCACATTATGCAGTACAATGGCAAACTCTTCCCCACCATAACGAGCCACATAAGCGGAAGGTGGCAACGCATGCTGAATGACTTTGACCAAATTCTGCAAAATAACGTCACCCTTCAAGTGTCCATAGTAATCATTATAATTTTTAAAATAATCCACATCTAACATGGCAAATGCCAGGCTGGCATTGGTTTGATTCTTGGTCAGGCTAAATAAGCGCTGTATCTCGGCATTTAATGCACGGCGGTTAAATGCGCCGGTTAATGCATCAATTTGAATTTGCCGTTCTAACTGTTTATTTAACTCATGCAATTGCAAGGTCCGTTGTTGTACTTTCTCATCTAGAGAATTATTCAGTTCAATTAAATTATTATTCAGTTGCTCGATATAATGATTATGCCTCGCATAATTTTTTGCCTGCTGGAACATAATCAGCAAGGCGTAAAAACTGGTTGAAATAAAAGTTAAGTTAAAGGACTCGATCAGGTTCAGTGATAATAAAAAATCATGTAAAAATGTCACGCATAATAAAATCACGGCCCATACATTGATGCTGGAATATTGCTCTTTCGATTTCAGGGTGAGATAAAAACCGTGAGCAAAATTTAGAATCACAATCGGACTAATGATGGAACTATAAAAAGCAAAGCGCTGAAAAAATTCAGGTATGGTAAACAAGGTCACGAGCATATCAATGCTCAATATGAGCATTGATAGACCATAAACAACCGGGTGTAAATAGCGCCGGTTGAGTAAAAACATATAACTGATAAAAAAGGCAACTGCCAAATATGTAAAGAGATATTCTAGGCGCACTCCCCATAACCAGCTAATATTGGTAAAGGTGGTATAGGCATAAGGTGCTGAAAATAAATTATGCAAGGCCAAGAATAAGATAAAAATACCGAACACAAATACGCGGATAGTACTGCGACCAATCGCCTTTTGAAATACGGAAAACATGAGGGTAAATATACCCACACCCAGTACGGCACCGCAGACCAAACCAATACTCATCATCAACTGCTGGAACTGGCGGCTAATGGTGCTGCCTAAGCCGATCCGCATTGGATTCTCCAGCCCGCCATGCAGATGATTAAAATTGGACGCCTGGATAGCAATTGTAAAATATTCTTTTTCTACCACAAAAAAAGCAATTTTAGGGGAATTTTCTGTTTGATGACTGCGTTCATCTTTTCCCACTTTACCCATTCGAAGGAGAAAATCACCATTTAAATACAGTCGGTAAGCACCATATTGATTCGGAATAAAAATCGCAATACGGCGCCCAACAAATTGCTTGGGTATTTTAAAATGACCAACAAATGTACCGTAGGTTTGATTGGTTCCCGTGATGTCTTTAAAAGAGGCTGGCAAAGTTACGCTAGTCGATTTTAAAACTGAACTGGGTTGCGTGATGAATTGCTCAGGATAATACTGCCATGTCCCCTTAAAAGGCGTAGAGCTATCTTCAGTAAACTGAACATCATTCAAGAATTTTTGATGTAAATAATAAGATTCAGGCGCGGCTTCATAAAGTGCCCAGACCTGCTTCTGCCCCAGACCTATGCATAGACATATTGCTAGAAAAAGTTTTAAAAAATGAATTAATTTCTGAATTTTATACAAAAAGCGAATCATCCTTAAATACGCTTAGCTATTTCTTAATGTAGCGGTAAAAAAATAAAATTCAAACTATTTTTCACCTATCTGCAAGATTCATCCTTGTCTCTCGCAGAATATTTTTTAACCGATAATCAAGGCGTACTTAATCACGTGTTTTTACGTCAAATAGTTCAATTTCAAAAATAAGGTTTGAGTTGGCCGGAATGATCTTGCCCATTTTGCGTTCACCATACGCCAGATGTGCAGGCACCAGTAATTTACGTTTACCGCCGACTTTCATGCCCATGATGCCCTGATCCCAGCCTTTAATCACGCGACCAGTACCAATCACGGTTTCAAAGTAGTTGCCACGGTCAATTGAAGAATCAAACTTGGTGCCATCTTCCAGCCAACCTGTGTAATGGGTGGTAATCAGCGCACCTTTCACCGCCTCTTTACCTTCGCCTACTTTTAAATCAATAATTTCTAATTCATTTATCATGATCATCTACCTAAACTGAACAGCAATTTTTCAATGCCTAGTATAACCGGATTTAGCTGCATGCTTTAGAATTTAAGGGTCTCTGTCTTGATCTGTATTTAAAAGCCGAGCTCCTGGATATTTGAATCATTCAGTAAATAAGCAGTCAATTTTTTATGATTTTCAGCCGAGCCAATTAAAATCCAGCGTCCACTCATACGGTGTTCGGTTTTATGTTGCACACTGCGTACCACCTTCATGTTATAGGTCTTAAATAGTGCTTCATATTGATCTAAAATCTTGCGCTGGTAAGGACATATAATCCGGTAGGTGCGAGCCTGGCTCAGGGCTTCTATCTTCTCCTGGACATAGATCAAAAAAATCAGCACGATTAAAACAATGAAAGTCGCAAACAGGCTTAACATTTCATAGCCTGCGCCTGCTGCCATGCCCAAGGCAGCCGTCATCCAGATGGTCGTGGCGGTGGTGATTCCGGAAATACGGTTTTCATCTTTAAAAATCACCCCCGCTCCGACAAAGCCCAGCCCGGTCAGAATATTGGCTGCAATCCGGTCATGGCTATCTACCCCAATCTTTAAAGACATAATGGTAAACAGGCAGGAACTCAGACTGACCATAATCATGGTTCGAAGGCCGGCCGATTTGCTGCGATATTCACGCTCTGCGCCAATAATTGCTCCAATGCCCAGGGCAATCAGCAAACGATACAGATCCGGATGCATATATTTTCCCTTTATTCATTTTTATTGTTTTCAGGTATACGCAATTTTTTAGTGAGGATACAAGCCTAGACTTGCATCCTTAGTTGTCCTTATTGTAACTGTTCCCATTCCACGACAACCTGGGCATGTTCGCCAATCAGGGTCCATTCACCATCCATCACGTTTAACTGCAATTGCATGGTGCGCTCGCACAATTGTGGCAATGCCTCGGTGGTTGCGGTAGAAAGTTTCCACACTTCTACATTGCTTAAGGTTTTTAATTTACTGTTGCGCTTGTACCATTCATCCACAGCTGATCCATAACTGACCACAGCCACCTGCTTGCAACGCGCACTGGCCTTTTTCACCTTGTCTTCATCCGGACTGCCCACTTCAATCCATTTAATCAGCTGACCGGTCAGGTCTTTTTGCCACAATGCCGGTTCATCGGTTTCAAACAGATCTTTGGTAAATTCCAGGCTTTCGTCGGCAAAACGGGCATAAGCCAAAATACGTACCATCAAACGTTCAATGGTTTCAGAGGGATGTAAAGCCATGGTGAGCTGATAATCACCGTATTGATGATCATCCATATTGGCAATATTCAAATCTGCCTTATAAATTGTTGCTTTCAGCGCCATAAAAGAGTCCTCAAATTTGGCGCTTAGCATATAAGATTTGGACGTATTTTGCTGAAATGTTTTTAATCCTGATCCGGATTGATCTGGCATTGAAAGAGTTGCTGTTCAAATACCTGCCAGTCACGCGGCTGCTGCACAATAATTTCAATACGGTTATCAATGCTTTCTTCGACAGACTGATAGTTAAACTGCTCGGGGTTAAAATTGAAGCTTTTCCAGCCCTGGTCGGTATTGAAAATCCCTTTAATCCGCAGCCACCCTTGCTGTTCACAGAGCAGATCCAGCAAGGCATAAAAATCGAATTGCCAGCGCTTGGGCAATTTCCACCCCGCGACACTATAGCCTTGTGCCGTTTCAACATAGTGATAAGGCAACTGTTTAATTTCTGATAGAGACTGTCCAGCTGAAAATGTTTTTTGGATTTTCAGTAAAGGCTGAATTTTACGTTGGCTTCCCACATAAGGCAGGTCAATTTGCTGAAGTGAAATGTGTTCCTGCCCACTCATCAGCCAGGTTTGCTGATAGGCCTGATATTCACTTTGGAGTGCCTCTAAAGCCTGATCATCGGCAAAGTCCATAGTATCCGCATGGGACACCACAATGATTCGTGCAGCTTTTAACTGGTCGGCATATAAATTCTGCTTGGTCCAGTCTAAATCATGCAAGCGTGAGCCATCCACCACGGTCACCAGCGCCCGCATGGCAATACTGGGCTGCCAGTGAGGTTCAGTCAGCTGTTCCAGCAATTGCGCAGGATGTCCCAGCCCGGTAGGTTCAATAAACAACCGGTCCGGTTTGCTTTCTGACAATAATCGTGACAAGGCAATCTGCATCGGCAACTGGCTACTACAGCACAGACACCCACCCAACAGCTCTTTCACTTCATAACCTTGGGTTTGCGGCAACATCTGCTGATCAACCCCAATTTGCCCAAACTCGTTCATCAACACCGCCCAGACCTCATTTTCCGGCTTCTGGCTGAGCAAATGTTGAAGCAAAGTGGTTTTTCCTGCCCCTAAAAAACCGGAAATAATATGCGTAGGTACCGCTTGAGTAGGAGAAATCAGTTTCAAAATTAACTCGCTTTCAGATAGATATCATCAGTTGATCAGTGAGCACAACTCATCCATTATGATCATGATGATGCTCACTTTCGTTTTTCCGTATTGCATAGTAAAGCATCCAGTTTATTTTGAATCCCTCATCATTCAACTTTTATTTTTTGACGTTTTTAAAAATGCCCTGCAAATCATTCACTCCATGCTGTTGCATGCAAAGCAGGATGAAATCAAAAAGCGGTATGATGTTAATAATTCAGCTTTTATCTCTTTTAGCCAATATCCATCAATGATAGAAAAAAATGATCATCAACCGCTAAAAACATATAGTAAATAATCAATATAATCATTTATTTTCAATAATTTAAATAATTAATATATTTTCAGTTGTTTTGTTATCATTCAATATATCTACTATGGCATAGCTTGTTTGACAGCTCTACTTCACCGTTAATAGTCCCATATGCGAAGTATTGGATGTTTGCACATGAGCGATAAATTAAATTATTCGACCGAAGTGGCGATTTTAGGTGCCGGCCCTGTAGGCTTAACAATTGCTAACTATTTAAGCAAGCAAGGCGTAAAGGTCACTATCATCGAGCAACTGGACAGCTTGATCGATTACCCGCGTGCGATTGGTATTGATGATGAAGCATTACGTACCATTCAGTCACTTGGCCTAGTGAATCAGGTATTACCTCATACTACACCTAATCATGCCATGCGTTTCTTGACGCCTAAAGGTCGCTGCTTTGCAGACATTCAACCGCTGACCCGCGAATTTGGTTTCTCACGCCGTAATGCGTTTATTCAGCCGCAAGTCGACAATGTTTTACTACAAGGCTTAAGCCAGTACGATAAGACCCAGATACTGTTCTCTCGTCACCTGGTGGAATTCAAGCAGGATGCCAAAGGTGTTACCCTGAACATCCAGAACAAAGCCGGTGAACAAGAAACTGTTCAGGCACAGTATTTAATTGCCTGTGATGGTGGTAACTCGATTGTACGCCGTACATTGAATATTGGCTTTGACGGTAAAACCGCACCCAACCAATGGATTGTGATTGATATTGAAAATGATCCGTTGGCAACACCACATATTTACCTGTGCTGTGACCCGGTTCGTCCGTACGTTTCAGCTGCCCTGCCTCACGGTATCCGTCGTTTCGAATTTATGGTGATGCCGGGTGAAACTCAGGAAGAACTGAGCAAACCGGAAAACATCGCCAAATTGCTGTCTAAAGTATTGCCGAATGCCGAAAATATCGAAGTGATCCGCCAGCGTGTCTATACCCACAATGCTCGTATTGCCGATAAGTTCCGTGTTGACCGCATTTTGCTTGCCGGTGATGCTGCGCACATTATGCCGGTATGGCAAGGTCAGGGTTATAACAGCGGTATGCGTGATGCCTTTAACCTGGCCTGGAAAATGGCATTGGTGATTCAGGGCAAAGCGACTCCAGACCTGCTGGATTCTTACCAGATTGAACGTAAAGACCATGCCAAAGCCATGATTGACCTTTCTGTGATGGCAGGTCACGTGCTTGCGCCACCGAAAAAATGGCAAGGTTTCGTGCGTGACGGTATTGCCTACGCATTGAATTATATCAAGCCGATTAAACAGTATTTGCTTGAAATGCGTTTTAAACCGATGCCGAAATATCATGATGGTGCATTGCTTGCAGACGGCAAAAAGGAATCACCAGTCGGCAAGATGTTTATTCAGCCGCAAGTGAAACTTGAGTCGGGTGAAACCATTTTACTGGATGACGTGATTGGCAACGATTTCGCCATTATTGCCTGGGGCGTCGATCCTCAATGGGGCATCTCGGATGCCACCATGCAAGTCTGGAAGAAATTAGGCGTCAAATTTATTCAGGTGATTCCCGAAGTTCAGTTTGGCAATGAAAAGCGCAAGCAGTTTGACGGCGTGATTACCATTGGCGATATCGGAACCGATATTCGCAGCTGGTTTGGCAAAACCTCGGAATCGGTGGTGATTCTACGCCCTGACCGTTTTGTGGCAGCGCTTGCGATTCCACAAACCCTGGATCACGTAAGCCAGCAGTTCTTTAAAAAGCTGCATGTAAAATAATGCCTATATAACAATACATTCACTGAATCATATTCAGAGGTCTGACCACGCGAAAGCGTGGTCTTTTTTATCTAAATTCTTTACCGATATAAATTGCATCTTCTTATCCAAATGGACACTCAGAGCGTATATAACTGGACACCCATTCATCCTTTTCTTGAAAGAATAAAAAACCAATTACCCACGAATGAATAATTGGTTAGGTTTCTAATAACTAAAATTAACCAGTTTGGTTTTTCAGACTAGAACGGCGGAACTAGACAAAATTAGTCACAGACTCAATTTAACCGCTAAGGTCTTTCAATTTTTGGGCAACAAGATGAGTATGCTGCCTATCAACAGTGCTTAAACCCATATGCTCTGACTCAGCCCAAACTAAATGCTCGAATATATCTTGTAATGGTTTTTTGTCTATCAGAATTTTATATAATGGCATAACATAGCTATCATATTCATCAAATGCTTCTGGAAAATCTTGCACACCAATAGGATCCCATTCATTTAAAAGAATTACTGAAATCCTTTTGTATAAGGACTCAATAAGCTTTATATTTTCTTCCATTACAAATTTCCTATCATAGTTATTACGACTCAACCTGTTTTGGAATTTACGATAACTCGAACATTATTTACAGGATCACAATCTCCTTTTCTCCCAGATCTGGTGAGATGAGAAGAGGTGTTCAAATAGTTTTTTTATTTTGCATAAATGAAAGAACAAAATAATATTAAGTATTTATTTTCTGAAACCACGGCACATCTTTCATGGAATCACGTTGGGCCAGAAGCTGAATAAAGGGTTTAAACTCATCCAGATAGGGCAATATTTTGAAGGAGATGGCAAAGACCATCCAGTAACCCAGGAATAAATCTGCTGCTGAAATTTTCTCGCCCAGCAAATACGGATTTGCCTGTTTCATGCCATTTTTGAGAAATGCAAATACGCTCTCTTCATGACCAAAAGTCAGGCTCCGTTTTCTTTGCTCAATTTGCTCATCGGGCACATTAAGCCCTTTTAAATCCATATATTCAGTCAAAGGTCCATGAGCAAAGAACATCCATTTTAGATAGGCACCACGCTTGGGATCATCCAGTGCCGGAGCCAATCCCTTTTCCATATATTTGTCCGCCAGATAAGTAAATATGGCTGCGACTTCGGAAATCACCACGCCCTGATCAACCAGACAGGGTACTTTCCCCATGGGGTTAATACTCGTATATTCAGCCTGATGCATGTTTTCATAGGGCACCTCGATCTGTTCAATCTGGTCTTCTATGCCCAGCTCTTTCAATAAAGGTAGCAGCGTCATGCCACGCGACTGGGCATTGTTATACAGCTTCATCATTTTAATTCGTTCCCTATTGTTATTTTAGTTTTTGAGTATAAAACGGTTTCATCACCTCGTGATGTTGATTATGTGACACATTCATCCGGTAACGATGCTTTTCATCGCTTTAAAAGCACCGTGTGACATCAAACATTTATTTTTAAAAGAAACCCATATAAAACTGCTCTTTCAAGATTTTTAAAATCAGTTCAATCAGCTCATTTTTTTGTCCTTTAGGATAACTGGCATACAGGTCAATCATCGGTAAAGGTTCAATGGTATTTTTGACAATAATTTTATCACCCAAGAGCGGGATCACATAAGCCGGTACCAGACTCCAGCCCACGCCCATGCCGACCAGATTGACATTTAACAGAATGTTGGTCGAATGCTGGACGACGTTAACATCCAGTTTAGATTGTTTAAAGAAATCGGTAATAATTTTATGCAACTGCGGTGAGGCACCTTCATCGCTAATCACAAAGTCCTGATGATTAAAACTCTTGATACTAACATGACGCTGTTCGGCAATCGGTGAATCTTTCGGCACGATTAAAGCCAGCGGTTCACTAAAAATCTGTACGTGCTCCAGTTCATCCGATGCATCGATATAACGGGTAAAGGCAATATCAATGTCACCTTTTTTTAAGGCTTTAAACTGATCGGCATCGGTCAGGCTATGAAAGTTAATTTTAATGTCGGGGAAATGCGCCCGGATGTTCGGCATGATGTAGGGAAAAATTTTCATTTCCGCTACCGGCACAAAGCCAATATTCAGCTGATCTTTGCTCAGATTGGCAATTTTCCGCGCATCCTGAATCGCTTTTTCAGCATGTTCCAGGCTTAACACGGCCTCTTTTAAAAATGCTTTGCCTTCTTCTGTCAGTTCAACTTTACGGTTCGATCGAACCAGTAATTGCACCCCGACTTCTTGTTCCAGGTCTTTAATTTGCTGGCTTAAAGAAGGCTGCACCGTACACATGCGCTGTGCGGCCTTGGTAAAATTCAGTTCTTGTGCAACTGCAACAAAATAACGTAAATGACGTAATTCCACGTGCCGGACCTCTTTATTTAGGTTGCTTCAGTGATGCCGAAACTGTGTATTTATAAACAAATAAAGTCAGCACAGTAATTACAGCACAAAATAAATAACTCAGTTGATAACCATAATAGGCAATCATCAATCCTAAAATGACTGAACCGATGGCCATGCCCAAATCGAACAGGGTGAAGAAAGTGGAAATGGCATGCCCCATACGCTGTTTGGCGACAGACTGGATGGCAATAGTTTGAAAACATGGAAAGAGTGAGCCATAACCAATGCCAATAAATATAGCAGATAACCAGAGCAGCCATTGATTGGAGATAAAGCTGACCACGACCAGGCCGATGGCAAAGAAAATAAATGAAGGATAAATGACTGCACTGGCACCTTTACGGTCATAAATTTTGCCCACCCACGGCCGCACCACAATCATGGAAATGGCAAAGACAATAAAAAACAGGCTGGTATATGCCAGCAGATCTTTAGATTCACTATATGCGGTAATGAAACTCATAATGCTGGAATAAGCAAATGCGGTCAGCAAGGCAACAAAGCCAATGGGTATGGCACGTGTTTCAATAATGTCATGCCAGCCCAGACGCGTTTTTTCTTTAGTCTCAGCCGTGAAAGCAACCTTGTCTTGCTGTTGTACCGGAATCATTAAACAAAAGATAAAACCCAAACCGATCACCGCAGTTAACAGCGAAAATAGCATTTTAAAATCAGTAAATTGCAGTACAGTTAACGCAATTAAAGGCCCAAATACCACAGCAAGATTGGTCGACATGACGAAATACCCCATGCCCTCACCCTTACGGTGATCTGGAATAAAATCATTCGCTATGGGCACGGTTACCGTGGTCAATACACTAAACCAGATGCCGTGAATAAAACGAATCAGCAATAAGGCCCACATGCTGTCGGCAAACAGATAACTCAAGGCAAAAACAACAAACAGCAATTCTGAACCGCGAAAGGCGATTTTTTTACCTAATTTTTCCACAATCAGTCCGGAAAATGGCCGAACTGCAATCGAAGATACCAGAAACAAGGTCAGTGCCAAGCCTGCTTCCTTCACCGTCCCGCCTAAATCCTTCATGATGTAAATTGGCAGAATGGTCAATAAGGCATAATAATAGGTAAATAAAAACAGGTTATTGCATAGACACAGGATAAACGAGCGATTCCATAAACGCCCAGGGTTTGTCGCAGACATAATGACCAACTTAGCGGTAGCTTATTGCTACTTTCGAACCAGAACAGGCTGCATCACCAGACTTACAAGATTATGTATGTAAGTTTCATCCGGCATGCAGTTAAAGAAAATAATCTGATAATGAATCGGCCCATACAGCGTATCCAGCATCAGTTCAAACGGGTAATTTGCAATAATTTCATTACGCTCTATGGCGAGTTGAATCAGCTTGCGTGTCTGCTCACGACGCGGTAATAAATACAGCCTAAAAAACTCACCGGCTGCTTCACGATGCTCGGCCATGACCACCAGCAAGGCCCGTCCCAAAGGATGATTTAGCGCGAGGGACAATTTTAAAAGCTGCTGGTTCAGATTGAATTCCAGACTCTGCTCGAAGTCCAGATCAAACACCGAAGCGGTATGCTCCTTAAAGGCATCAAAGACCAGATCAGATTTATGCTTCCACCAGCGATAAATGGTCGACTTGCCTACCCCGGCTCGTGCGGCAATGTCTTCTACGGTTAAACGACTGTAATCATCTTGTTCCAATGCAGCAGTCACCGCATTCAAAATACATTGCTTACGACGCGAAGTTTTTTCTAGCTCAGTCATTCGCCACCAAAACGAAACGATACGTATCGTTTTATATTAGGCTAATTTTGGCTTCCTGTATAGGGCTGATCTTTTCTTTAAAATCAAAAAAAGGACCGCTTCAAAGCGGCCCTTTTCATTCAATAGCTATTAGCATTGCGAGGTTTTTTTATAAATACTGCATGAAGGATGATGGCTTTCTTGCAAGCGCGCCACTTTACGATGTTCAGCCGCCTCAAAACGGCAACGTTTCCAGTCATTGTCCAGATTTAATGGCGGAATCTGTTTCGGTTTACCATTTTCATCCACGGCGACCATAGTGAAATAACAACTATTGGTATGACGTACGGTACGTTTTTGAATGTTCTGCGCTTCAACACGAATCCCGATTTCCATTGAGGTACGACCGACATGGTTGACACTGGCAAGAAAAGTCACGAGTTCACCAACATGAATCGGTTCTTTAAAATTTACTTTATCCACCGATAAAGTCACCACATAACTGCCTGAATAACGGCTAGCACATGCGTATGCAACCTGATCCAGTAATTTTAAAATTGTTCCACCATGCACATTTCCTGAAAAATTTGCCATATCAGGAGTCATTAAAACTGTCATGGTTAGTTCAGACTGATCATCTAATGCTGGAGCAATTTGATCTAATGGGGACATCGCGTTCTCTAGATTCTTTTACAGACAATAGTATAAGGAAAGATTATATCGTTTTTCTGGGCAATAAAATGTCGAAATTGCCAATAAACCCATCATTATTATTTATAGTAATTTTGCCATCATTCAAAAAAATATATATCAAAATGATCAACTCACTGACATATAAGCATTTTTCTTATAGACTGATTTTAATAGAATATTTGTTCTAAAAATTAGATTACAAAAATATGGCCAGGTATTTTAAATACATATATTGTGGTCATGGTCTGAATAGGCAAGGATAAAACAAAAGTTTAATCCATTTGAGCATAGCTGCCATTGTTAACCTGTCATCTCAGACAGATTCAATAAATGCATTCAGATAAGATCAGGCAGTGACATCACGCAGCATTTCTTTAGAGATATTGCCGTAGCTCAACACATTTTGCTGGTCAATTTGGGTCTCAACACAATAGGTACCATCGGTATTTTCTGCAATGACGGTAAATACCAGATTTCCCATACTTGCCATTTTGACTTTTTGGCCTAGGATAAACTTTTCTATTTTCATACTGTTGCTCTGCATTTAATCATCCTTACAAAAATATGTTTTTATGACTATTTCGACAACATCGAGTGTAGAGCGTTTTTATTTACCGGTAAACTTAAATCATTGAACAAAAAACATTAATATAAAACTCATATCGTATGAAAGCTTTAGTCACTTAGTTTATTTTATTGAATAATTTCAATTAATTAGTTTGTCTTTATAATAGAATTACATGAGTTTTAAGAAAGAACTCATCAAAACCCATGTGAAAACAGACTAAAACATAACAGCAGTGCAATGATGAATCTGAGACTTTTAGAAATTCAATTTCATCATTGCCATTGATTGAAGTGCCTAATCTTGTGCACTTAATTGTTGAATGCTATGGCCGAATGGATAATGCTTCTGTTTCAACAAGGTGGTAATGGTATTTAATTGATTTTGTGCTGCATCCACACCGGCTTGCATGGTCATTGCTCGGCCTTTCACATCAAATATATGCCCTTTTTCCCTTAAATCCGGCTGAATCACAATATCTGCATGCTTTAACTCTTCTTCAGCTAAACGGCTCTGCATGATATTGATATTCTGATTGAACATTCCCCACACATTCGTGGTTTCGGTATGCATGGGTTGTGCAAGAATATCCACGGCAATAATAATATCCGCACCCAAATCACGTGCCACGCCTACAGGCACCGGACTCACCAGACCGCCATCCACATATTCATCCGTCCCAATCCGGGTGGGAATAAACATGCTTGGAATAGACACGGAAGCACGTACCGCCTGCCCGGTATTGCCATAGTTAAAGACGACTTTTTTGCCTTCTTTCAATTCCGTTGCGACCACGTACATCGGGATTCTTAGCGACTCCAGAGGCGTATTGTTGACTTGCTGATTGACGTAATTTTCAACCTTCTGACCGTCAAAAAAGCCTTTCATATCCAGCTTGATATCACGCACATCGTTGGCTTTCATGCTTAAAGCAATATCACGCAGTTCTTCTGCCGTTTTGCCACTGGCATAAATGGAACCCACTATACTGCCCGCACTGGTGCCTACAATCAGATCGGGGTGTATACCCTGCTTTTCCAGGACCTGAATGACCCCGATATGAGCATAGCCACGGGCACCACCACTGCCCAGTACCAAAGCAACAATAGGACGGTTTTCCTGCTGTTTGAGTTTTTTAAAATTAATACGCTCTGTCCGGACTTGAGCATCTGCAGCAGGTGGCTCAGATAGTCCTGTCGAACCAACAGTAAGCTTAGGTTGGGCAACCGTTTGACATCCGCCCAATCCCACTACTGCCAAAACAATAAAACTAAATTTGATATTGCTCATGAACCACCTAAAGATAAATAAAGCTGTTCGCAAAAAGCAGATAGTTTAAGAACTGGATCTTTGAAAAACTGTAGTAATTCGTAATGTGATGATCACGCTATTTCAGCTTTTTAAAAACCTTATTCATACATTTGCCATCTCATCTTTATATTATCTCACCTTTTGAGCTTTTTTTTCATAGCCAGATTTTACCTGTAGGGTCAGGACGGACGACGATCATATAAATTAGATTACCTGAATATAAACTGGAGATTAAAAATAATTTTTCAAATAAAAAAGAGGCGAACCAGTCGCCTCTTTTTCTATGCTAAGTTTTGAATTAGAAATTATATCTAGCCATCAAACCGACACGGTTATCTTTATATGACTCGCCAGCAAAAGTTTCACGCTTACCATTGATATATTCCACACCTAAATCAATTGGAGCTGCTGGAGAATAGATAAAGTTAATCCACGCTTGTTGTACTTTTTCATTCGCTGTCGTATTGAGTCGTGCATAATCACTACCGTCATCAGCAAACAATGCGCCATAGGCCAAAGTTGAACGCAAGTTAGGTAAAATCTTATAGGTTGCACCGACTTGAACCGCATTAAACTCATTCTGCTCAACGCTGTTATTCACCGCATCTACAACATAAGCTGAATTGCTGCCATATAAATAGTTGCTATTACCCACCACATGCGAAACATCGGCAGACACTTTTAATGGAGCGGCAACTTGATAGTTAACCCCTGCAGCGATACCCCAGCCGGTTTCGTCATCATCAGCTGCTGTTGATTTATAATTTTCAACCAAAGCACGTGCAGATACTGAACCTTTACCATCTGCGAAACCTTGAGTTAACTTAGCAGTTAAATTCGGTAAGCGATATTTGATGTCTGCCGTTGGACCTGCGCTGTCCCCTTCTTCAGCAGAAACCAGCAACTGAGTTTGGGGTGCAAGTTTAAGACCATAACGTACTTGTGGAACACGCGCTGTACCACCACCAATATTTGTATTAAAGTCAATCATTTCTGGCGCATGACTTGACAGGAAGTTCGAAGTCGTTTGACCGAATAACCAGTCATTATAGGTTAAATAAGCATGACGGATACGCAAGTTTTCAGTTGCACTGGCAAAGTCAACTTCTACCTTACCGCCGACTTTTGCATCACCCACAGGTGTATTAAAATCCAAGCCTAAACGAGTCGTTTTTGCTGTCGCACGTAATTTGTCTTGTGCTTCACCCTTACTAGTATGCGTATTATTGAAATCGTTATCTGCACCTTCAATAATGTAGTTGGCATCACCACGGACAAAACCGTACAGGTTTACACTGGCACCAGCTTTGGATTTGAAGCCGGTTAATGCGGATTCAGGTTTTGCTGCAGGTGCAGCAGCAAGTTGTACAGGCTGGGCTTTGACTTGCTCAATTTGAGTTTGTTGCTGTTGTTGTACTTGCTGTTGTTGTTGAATTAAAGATTTTAATGCTTCTACTTCTTTACGTAAGTCCTGAATCTGTTTCTGTTCAGCTGTGCCTGCATAGGTAGTGCTTGCCATTACCGCTGTAACTGCCAATGCCAAACCTTTAGCCATAAATTTACCGTTACGTAATTGACTCATTCTTAAAATCTCCGATTTGTTAAATATTCGCATCCATGCATTTTGTGATTTTTAAAAACCCAATAAATCTATGAAAAATTTTCCTTCAAAAAATTAAAAAGCTTAAAAAACCCTCGCATTTTCAGCTTATGAGTACAGTAAAAAAACTTAAAAATATTATAAAATTGCAACATGTAAAAACTTACCTGTCATGGCAAATCTAACAATTTTCAAATTTTATTAAAATCAGTTTTCCCGAACATTGACTGAAAAATAATCTTATTTTTAGATGCAATAAAAAATAATGTGAATATTCTTAGACTTAGAAAAATTCCACCTCAAGCTGAACAAGCAGACATTCGACTAATGTATAAACTAAAACCGCACTAAAAAACTCATTTCAAAAGAATTTTTTATGAATTTGCAACTTGCTCAGCATGTGAATGATGCCATTACTTCTCGCCATTCAGTACGGGCTTTTTTGAGCCGGACGGTTGATCCGCAAATCATTAAAGATATTTTAACCGTAGCAAGCCGGGCACCTTCAGGAAAACCTTTTCCTGAAGATGCCCAGAAAAATGGATATCGCCGCGTTTATGAACAAATAAACAGTTTTAATTCAAACAGACCTTTAGCACGAATAAGCTTAAAGGTCTCTTTTTATATATTGGTTTTAGGTATTTAAACGTCTATTCTGCAATTGTCTGCTGAGTTGCAGAATACAAAGCAAAGTAACGCCCACGAAGATCAGCATCAGCACTCCCATATTGAGCAGAGAATTCCAAACCAGGAAATTCAAAATCACGCCGCCGAGCAAACCACAGGCAAACTGCATACTCCCCATAATGGCACTGGCTGTTCCCGCTTGCGCACCCTGTTCCGCCATGGCTAAAGCCATCGCATTCGGTCCGGTAAAACCAATTCCTGCCACTGCCCAGAACATGCCAATCAATACCACCCATAATGGGCTATGCCCAATTAAGCCTGCGCTGAATAAAATCGAGGCTCCAAGCAACTGAATGACGCTCCCTATTTTCAGTCGGTTCAGAACTGAAAATTGATGGCCAAGCTTTTTATTTAGGGTGGATAGCAACATGATACCAAAAGCATTCAGGCCAAAGGCATAAGCAAATTGCTGTTGCGTTAATCCATAATCATCCATCAATACAGCAGCAGATGAACTGATATAACAGAATAAAATGCCGCCAGAAAAACAGCCGGCCAGCATTGGCCATTTAAAACTCGGGTCTTTAAAAATACTGCCGTACAGCTGGATAATCTGGGCGACGTTCAGCTTTAAACGGCGTTCAGCCGGCAGACTTTCTTTAAAGAAAAAGTGTACACAGACTAAACAGATCAACCCGATCAGCATCAGAAACCCAAAGACTACCTGCCAGGCAAAGAACTTCAATACCACTGCCCCTAAACTGGGTGCGATAACCGGTGCAATCCCCATCACAATCATCATGCTGGCAAAAGCCTGCGCAGATGCCTGCATATCCAGACGGTCACGAATGGCAGCCCGGGCAATGACGACCCCTACACAGCCTCCGACCGCCTGTAAAATCCGTGCAGCAATTAAGCTCCATTCGTTGACCGCAAAAATACACAGCAGGCTTGCAACCACATACAGGGTTAAACCAAAATACAGTGGCGTTTTGCGCCCAATCCGGTCGCTTAAAGGACCATAGATCAGCTGTCCTAAAGCCAGTCCCAAAAAATAAGCTGGTAAAGTATTGGCCACCATTTGCGTACTGACGCCAAAATCCTGTGCCATTTGCGGCAAGGCTGGCAGGTACATATCAATAGAAAGTGGACCTAGTGAGGTCAATAATGCCAGCAGCATAATCCATGTTGTGGAATACTGCCGTGTAGATTGCTGTACAGACATATCTATATTCAATTTTTAAATGGGCGCTTTAAAGACAAGCTTACACTGTACATAGTATTATTTTAAGGATTGAGAGTGAAATTTCACATAATTTCACTTCCTGAGGCATACCTCCTTTAGTGATTAGGACATAACTTGAAATCTTGGCTTACGCGTCTTAAACAAGCGACTTACAACACGACATTTATGTATAACCTGCGCATGATTATTGCATTTGCAGGTACCGCCTTTGTGCCTTATGTTATGGGACAGCAGTTAGCCACCATTCCGCTGACCTTAGGCGTAGTTGCTGCCGGTTTAAGCGATATTGATGACCGCTTTTCAGTGCGGATCATGAACCTGATTTATACTTACATCGGCTTCTTTATTACTGCCGCCTCGATTTATTTTTTATTTCCTTATCCTGTTTTGTTTGCCATAGGGCTGATTGTGTCCTGCATTGGCTGGATTCTGCTCGGCTCATTAGGACGTCGTTATGCGACCATTTCCTATGGCTGTCTGGTCATTTCGGTCTATTCAATGCTGGGGGTTGGGCTGTTTGATCAATGGTATATGCAGGCTGGACTGCTGGTTGCCGGTGCGATGTGGTATGGCCTGCTTTCCACCATCAGTTTTCTGTTATTTCCGGTTCGCCAGGTTCAGGACAAACTGTCCCAATGCTATTCATCACTGGGTGACTTCCTGTTTGCCAAATCGAACCTGTTTGATGTCGACATGACGCCAGACAGTTATCAGCAAAGCATGATTGAGCTGTCTTTGGAAAATGGCAAGCTGGTCGGTATTTTCAACGAGATGAAAACGGCCCTGTTAACCCGTTTAAAAGGCGACCGTGGACAGAAAGATACCCGTCGCAGCCTGCAATACTATTTTGTGGCTCAGGATATTCATGAACGTGCAGATTCAGCGCATATTGATTATCAAAAACTGGTCAAGATTTTTGAACATAGTGACATTTTATTTCGCTTTCAACGCATTCTCTCGATTCAGGGCAAAGCCTGTAAAGACTTGAGTTCCAGTATTTTAAATCGTGAAACCTATCAGCATAACAAACGCTTTAAACATGCCTTTGCCAATTTAAAGCTGTCTCTAGAGAAATTGCGCGCCGAACAGCAATACGATCAGGTGTGGGTCAATGCCTTATTTTCCCTGTATCAAAACTTAAAGTCGATTGATGCGCAACTTCGCAACGTAGAAACAGAACGGCATATCAAGTTCGATAAAAGCAAGCATATTGAAAACCAGCTGAAAGATGATGACTTAAAAGGCTGGGATGATATTGTGATTCGGATCAAGCAGCATTTAACCCCAGAGTCGGTGCTGTTTAGACATGCAATTCGTGTGTCCATCGTCTTGCTTATTGGCTATATTTTTGTTCAAGTGACCAATATTGAATATGGCTACTGGATTTTACTGACCGCTCTTTTTGTCAGCCAGCCCAACTTTAACGCCACCAAACGCCGCCTACGCCTACGGATTGTCGGAACCTTGGTCGGCATTATTCTCGGTTATGCCATTCTGTATTTTATCCCTTCGATCGAAGGTCAATTATTGCTACTGATTTTAAGCGGGGTACTGTTCTTTGAATTACGCAGTAAGCAATATGCCCAGGCCACCGCTTTTATCACCATTTTGGCGTTAATCAATTTTAACCTCGATGGAATGGGTTTTGCCGCAGCCCTTCCGCGCATGATTGATACCTTGATTGGCTGTGCCTTGGCCTGGTTTGGGGTGAGTTTTATCTTTCCGGACTGGAAATTCCGTCGTTTACCCCGCACAATCCGACGCTCACTCACCGCTCAATGTGAATATTTGGCCGAAGTCATTGAACAGTACAAAAATGGGCGTAATAACGGTTTGAAATATCGTGTGGTGCGTCGTGCTGCACATAATAACGATGCAGATGTGGCCTCACTGATTTCCACCCTGGCCACAGAACCTGATTTTGATCCGACGCAAAAAAGCCAGGCCTTTGAATTCTTGTGCTTGAATCACACCCTGCTCAGCTATATTGCTGCACTGGGCGCACATCGTGAAAAAATTGCAGATCAGGAAGTTCTACAGTTATTGAACAAGGCTTTAGAGGATATTCGTGGGGCACTGTTAAATGATGAAGTACCTGACCTGACGGCACAGAATATGCTGAATACCATACGCCAACGCTTAAGCCAAAATAATGAAGATGATCAAAAATCGCTGATTGTTTTGCAGCAATTATCGTTGATGCTCAGTATTCTGAATCAACTCAGTCGTTTAAAGCAAAGCTTGAGCCATGACCGTGATGAAAAAGCCACCGAACTCGCCTCATTATAAATAGGATGATTTTGGAACAATATACTCACTGAATTGGTATAAATAATGCTAAACTTTTTACAGTTCTAAATTTGTTATTTTTATTATGACCGCGAAAAATTTATACGCTTATACCCTGCAGCCTGTGAACTATGAAATTTCCGAGGCTGAACAACGTCAAGCTCAACTTGCCATCTGGCGTAGCACCAATAAAATCGGCACCAAAGCCTGGATCATCATGGCAGCTGTGACCCTACTTTCCATTGTCGGGATCATCTTGCTGAAAAACTATTCCACTATTTTCTGCTGGGTGGCTTTGGTCTGTGTGCTTGCATATTTCCTCATCCGTAAATTCGGTCTGGAATGGTATGTAAAACGCAAGATGAATGAATTTCCGGTGCAGGAAATTAAAGGCATCCGTTTGGGCGTACAGCCTCACGGTATCGTGATGCGCCAGCAAATGGGTGCACAGGAAGGTGTCGGTGCAATTGGCTGGAAAGATATTTATGAGTGGTACAATACCCCTGACTTCATGTTGATTAACTTCAAGGTCAAAGGTCAGCAAGGTGCCTATATCTTGCCAAAGCGTATGGATTCCAAGAATTTTTCTTTCAATACCATTCGCAAGCACTTGACTGAAACTGTGGGCGAAGCAAAACAGATTTAACGCGAACTCTAGCTAGACCCTTAAATAAAAACCTCCAGACTGGGGGTTTTTAATTCCGACAAAATTAAATGATAATGAGAATAAATATTACCTACAAAATCGATATCATTTTGGAAAAGTTCAGTTATAATTCAGTTTAATTCAGTTTCTCACCCTCTTTTTTCGGCTATGTTAAAAAAAATCTTTTTCCAGATTCACTGGTTTCTTGGTATTACTGCCGGGTTAATCCTCTCTCTTATGGGGGTGACCGGTGCCATTTATTCATATGAACAGCCCATCCAGAAATGGCTCAATCCGGCTAGCTATACCGTCCAGGTTGAAAAACAAGATAAATTAACCCCTGCCGAACTGTATCAGCATTTTCAAAAAACTGATCCGGACATGAAAATTAACAGCATCACCGTGGCCAAAGACCCGACCGCATCTTCAAGCATTAATATTGTCAAGGAAGGTGCACGCAAGGGCTATACCATGATGATTAATCCTTATACAGCCGAAGTGTTACCGGAGATTAAAGGACGAGAATTTT
This sequence comes from Acinetobacter sp. T_3_1, assembly GCF_025377055.1. NCBI lineage: Bacteria > Pseudomonadati > Pseudomonadota > Gammaproteobacteria > Moraxellales > Moraxellaceae > Acinetobacter > Acinetobacter sp. T_3_1. Next base: position 31,902 of record NZ_JACHVD010000007.1, read on the forward strand.
TCAAGTTTATCGAGCAGTTGCATCGTAATTTAACCATCGGGCCGGTCGGCAAGCAGATCACCGGGGCCTGTACCCTGATGCTGATCTTTTTTGTACTCAGTGGTTTATATCTACGTTGGCCGAAAAAACATTCTTTTAAACAGTGGTTCATGCTCAAGCCACAACTGAAAGGTCGTAATTTCCTTTGGGACTTACATGCTGTAGTGGGTACCTGGGTGGTGATTTTCTTCCTGATTATCGCATGTACCGGCCTAACCTGGTCTTATGGCTGGTGGCGTAGCGGCTTGTATACCGTGATGGGTGTTGAACAGCCGCAAGCCAAGGGTGAAGCTGAAGCGCCAAAAGGTGGTGAAGCGCGCGGCAACCGTGAGGGTCCAAATGAAGCAATGCGTAATGCAGCTACAGGCAACCCTGAAAAAGCCGGTGAACCTCAGCGCGGTGAAAACCGCGAGAAAAAAGGTTTAAGCCCGGAACAGATCAATCTGGCTCTGAGTCAAAGCTGGAACGGCTTTAATGCTCAAGTAGGCCGTGAGTATTCAAGCATTACCCTGAATATCCCGAAAAAAGCCAATGGTGAACTTGAAATTAGCTTTGTCGATGCCATTCCCCAGCATGAACGCGCACGCAACAAAGCCACATTTGACTATCAAGCATCCACCATCAAAGAAATGGAACTTTACGAAGATAAAAAACTCAACGAAAAAATCATGAGCAGCATGCTGCCGGTGCACCGGGGTAGCTTCTTTGGTCCGGTTTACCAGTTTCTGGCCATGCTGGCTGCTCTTAGCATGCCATTGTTCTTTGTCACTGGCTGGATGCTTTATCTGAAACGTCGCAAACAAAAGAAACAGACTCAAGCTGCACGTCAGGGCTTAACTGCAGTTAATATTGATGCCAATGCAAAACCCTGGCTGATTGTCTATGCCTCACAAACCGGCATGGCAGAACAGCTGGCATGGCGTACAGCCACCAGCCTGCAACAGGCGCATCAGCCTGCCAGCGTGAAATCTGTACAACATTTAAGTCTGGATGATTTAAAAAATACCGAACAGGTTTTATTTGTAGCCAGTACTTACGGTACCGGTGAAGCACCTGACTTAGCCTCGGGCTTTGTCAAAAAAATACTGAGCAAGCAAACGGATTTAAGCCATCTGCACTATGCAGTATTGGCCTTGGGTTCCCGTGAATATGCCGACACTTTCTGTCATTTCGGTCATGCAATTGATGACTGGTTAAAACAGAATGGTGCCCAGCAGCTGTTTAATATCATTGAAGTGGATAATGCCAATCAAGAGCAGATTCAGGCATGGAATAGCGCTTTAGCCAATGTGACTCAACTTGAGTTACAAGCCATGAATATCGAAAAAACCTTTGATCGCTGGACCTTAACCCAACGTGATCTGCTCAACCCGAACAGCCTCGGTGCACCGGCCTTTAATATCGAGTTAAAACCGGATCATGAAGTAAGCTGGCAAGCCGGTGATATCGCCGAGATTCAACCCGGTAACAGTGCTGAACGTATTGCCCTGTTTATGCAGCAGCATCAAATTCAGCCGAATACCCGTGTAGATTCGTTAAAGATCAATATTGAACAGGCCTTATGGAATAAAGATTTAAGCGTTGAAGTTGAACCTTTTGCCAATATGGATCATTTACTGGAGCAACTTCCAACGCTGCCTTCACGTGAATATTCCATTGCCAGCATTCCTTCACAGCAAGTTTTGCGTTTAGTGGTGCGCCAACAGTCCAATGCTCAGGGTCAATTGGGTCTGGGTTCAGGCTGGCTGACTCTGCATGCCCCATTAAATAGCGAGATTGCGCTGCGTATCCGTAACAATGAAGCTTTCCACCTGATTGATGACAACCGCCCTATCATTTGTATTGGTAACGGTACCGGTCTTGCCGGATTGATGAGTCTGCTACATGCACGTACCCGTCAGGACTATACGCAAAACTGGCTGATCTTTGGTGAACGCCAGCGTGAACATGACTTCTTCTATCAAAGCACGATTGAAGCCTGGCAAACGACCGGCATGCTGCAACGCCTGGATTTGGCCTTCTCGCGTGATCAGGCGGAAAAAGTCTATGTGCATCATAAATTGCGTGAACAGGCACAAGAGCTAAAAGCATGGCTTGACAAGGGTGCAGTGATTTACGTTTGCGGTAGCATCAACGGTATGGCCAGCGATGTCGATCAGGCATTAAGCGACATTCTGGGTGAAGCTGTAGTTGATCAGCTACGCCAGGATGGACGTTATCGCCGTGATGTCTACTAATTCTTGAAGTCAATAAAAAAAACCGGATCTCAGAACCCGGTTTTTTTATACGTAAAGTATCCAATTTGTTTAAACTAGCAACAACATTCGCCCAGAGTCATTCTATGTCCAGCAGTATCAAACGTCGCCTGAGTTTTATCATTGGCAGTCTATTGACTCTCGATAGCTTATGGTTACTCGCTTTGGATAAAATTCATCTCGGCATTATTCTTCCATTGATCATCGGTACAGGACTGATGCTCTATGCCCTGTTTTTTAACCGGATCCACAACTTTATTCAGCTCACCCCGTTAAGACAGACCTTATGGCGCTACGCATGGGCGGGATTTTTTCTCTGGATCAGCACATTAGTGATATTTTTCAGTTACCTGCAATATAGCATTCAGCAGTCCAATGCTGTTCAGCCCGCTTCTGCCGTGATTATACTGGGCAGCGGCATTGAAAATGGCCGACCCTCTCCCACCTTAAAGCAGCGTTTGGACGTTGGAGCTGCTTATGCCAAACGTTACCCGGAAGCCCTGCTGGTCGTGACCGGAGGTCTGGGATTTAAAGAACAGATTTCTGAAGCAACCGTGATGTCTGAATATCTGCAGCAACAGCATCATATTGACCCATCACGTATTCTATTAGAAGCTAAAAGTACCAGTACTGCAGAAAATCTGCGTAATGTGCAGCCTTTGCTGGCACAGCAGCATATTTCTCTAAAGCAGCCTGTTGTCATTGTCACCAGTGACTTTCATATTTTACGTGCCAAAGCCATTGCAAAACATCAAGATTACCAACAGATTATTACCCTCAATGCCCCAACACCGCTCTATATTCGCTATAACTCCTGGTTACGCGAATATTTTGCCTTTATCAGTGGCTGGTTTTTACAGGAATACTAAAATCAGTTCAAACGAATGCTACGGGGTAAAGGCAGTTTTTCATCTTTAAACAATTCAGGTTTTTGCAGGTAAATCTGATACAAATAATTTTTAATATCCAATAATAATTTTTCTGGCGCCACCAGCACATTTTGCCCTTCTGGCGTTAAATCCATCGATACACAGGTACTTTCCTGACGTAAAAAAGGAATGACTTTTTCAACAAAATCTTTAAGTGAAATATCCTCAACGTGATAATTTGCCCAATTGTCTTTCACCAGCAATTTTGCCAAGCCTTTGCTTTGCCAGATGGCAAATGCACGCTGACCGGTAGGCGTTGCACATAATGCCCAGCCATCTTCATACAGGGCATGAACATAACCTTGGCCTACAATCGTTTCAACAAATTGTTTGTAAATCTCTTGCGCGTTATAGCTATTATTTTGGTTTTTGGACGCAGCCTTGCGTTGATATGGATTTCTCATGATTTTTCAATAGTTAAAATTATTATTAACTAAAGATTTTAGGAGAAAAATAGAATTTGATCAAGGAGAATATATGGTGGGCGCTGACGGGATCGAACCGCCGACATTCTGCTTGTAAGGCAGACGCTCTACCAACTGAGCTAAGCGCCCTTGAGGAATAAAAATAGCACTGCTATTTTTATGACGCAAGAAGAAATCTTGCTTGAATTACATTTCCCAGTCAAGGAATCTAGAAAATGGCGCAGCGGACGGGACTCGAACCCGCGACCCCCGGCGTGACAGGCCGGTATTCTAACCAACTGAACTACCGCTGCTTCGCAAAAGATATGGTGGGCGCTGACGGGATCGAACCGCCGACATTCTGCTTGTAAGGCAGACGCTCTACCAACTGAGCTAAGCGCCCTTAAAGGGTCTTACAATTTTGATTCTAAAAATGGCGCAGCGGACGGGACTCGAACCCGCGACCCCCGGCGTGACAGGCCGGTATTCTAACCAACTGAACTACCGCTGCTTCGCAAAAAATCTGGTGGGCGCTGACGGGATCGAACCGCCGACATTCTGCTTGTAAGGCAGACGCTCTACCAACTGAGCTAAGCGCCCTCAAAAGGTCATCATGTAAATGGCGCAGCGGACGGGACTCGAACCCGCGACCCCCGGCGTGACAGGCCGGTATTCTAACCAACTGAACTACCGCTGCACGAAAGTGTCTTAACGTTAAAGAGCTTGGTGGGCGCTGACGGGATCGAACCGCCGACATTCTGCTAGTAAGGCAGACGCTCGACCAACTGAGCTAAGCGCCCTCAAAAGGTCATCATGTAAATGGCGCAGCGGACGGGACTCGAACTCGCGACCCCCGGCGTGACAGGCCGGTATTCTAACCAACTGAACTACCGCTGCACTTACACAATGTCGCTATTGTGGCAAACGAATATTAAGAACTTAAGTGGCGCAGCGGACGGGGCTCGAACCCGCGACCCCCGGCGTGACAGGCCGGTATTCTAACCCACTGAACTACCGCTGCACGAAAGTGTCATAACGTTAAAGAGCTTGGTGGGCGCTGACGGGATCGAACCGCCGACATTCTGCTTGTAAGGCAGACGCTCGACCAACTGAGCTAAGCGCCCTCAAAATGTGATCATGTTTATGGCGCAGCGGACGGGACTCGAACCCGCGACTCCCGGCGTGACAGGCCGGTATTCTAACCAACTGAACTACCGCTGCACGAAAGTGTCTTAACGTTAAAGAGCTTGGTGGGCGCTGACGGGATCGAACCGCCGACATTCTGCTTGTAAGGCAGACGCTCTACCAACTGAGCTAAGCGCCCTTTAAAACGTCTTCATCGTTTGATGAGGTGCATTATAGAGAATCCTGACAGACTGTCAAACGCTTTTCTGACTGTTTTTGGTTTTTTACGTTTGAGTGATTAAAAAATAGGTTATTCGCTATAAAAACAAACAATTTCGACAACTTATTTACTATTTTTTGTAGAAAACTGAAAAATCACAGCATCATTTTTAGACAAGATTTTCCATAGTTTTGGAACTGATAGCGAATTCTGTTCTTTTTAAAACCCTCAATACATCCGGATTTTAAGCTTTGCACTGCTTTGTCATTTTATTTATAAATGTATTTACAAGCGAATGCCTCTTTTACACTCTCTCAAATTCAAACGCTGTTCTGAAATAAAGACTAACGCATCTTCGGCGATCAGTTCGAATAATTCAACCACATCTTCATTACGCATCCGGATGCAGCCATGTGACATCGGAATGCCCATAGGTTCTGTATCGGGTGTGCCATGAATATAGATATAACGCTGAAAGGTGTCACAGCCCTCACCCTGATTAAAATTTTCTTCCAGGCCGCTTAACCAGAGAATACGCGATAAAATCCAGTCGCGTTCAGGATATTGTGCAGCCAATGCAGCATCGTAGACCTCACCGGTTTGCTGCCGTGCTTTAAACACTGCATTTAGGGGAGCAGCATGTCCGAATTTGAGTGCTACTTTATGCCAGCCCCGAGGCGTCTTGCCGGAATTTTCCTGCTCACCGATCCCGTTTTTTCCTGTAGAGATGACATAAGACTTGTCATGTTTCGGCAAGATCAAGCTTTGTTCGGCCAAATCAATCCAGACATCTGCCTGTTCTAAAGAATATGTCATAAGAAAATTACTCGATGTCTTTAATCGGTTCAGCTGCGGGTTCAGGGCGTAGCCATAGCCAGATGGCAACGCTGAGCATGGTCAGGTCAGTGAAGATTTTCACCAATAGCGGCGCATTGGTAAATAACATGATCATTCCACTGATCAGCATCATGATACTGGCGAACCATTTTGCCTTGCGCGGTACAGTGCCATTCTCACGCCAGGCCCTTAAAGTCGCCCCATATTTAGGATGATTCAGTAACCAGGCATCCACTTGCGGCCAGCCTTTAGAGGCTGCCCAGGCAGCTAAAATCAGAAATACTGTTGTTGGCATACCCGGTAAAAGTGCCCCGATAAAGCCCAGGATGACAAAAATCATCACCAAACTTCGCCAAAACAACATTTTCATAGCACTGCCCTATACAACTAATTGCGGTAGTATAAAGTGTTTTTGCATATTATCCGTTGTCATTCTGCACTTTTTAATTTAACGCCCGGGGTTGCTATGTTTGCTTTAAATCAGGTCTCTCATCTTGATGAACCCTGGCTGCAATTTAAAAATCTACTGGTTCGGCAATTGGCCTTTTGCATATGCAGTCCAAATATTTTATCGGATACTCCAGCCGAGCTGGTGTTGAAACATGCTTTTCAGTTTCATCCTGATGCTGTATGGCATGGCCATTTTCAAAATTATTATTCCAGACTGCTTTATTTAGACCAGCATCCGCAGGAATTAGAAAGCTTTTTACACAAGCTTAAAAGCACGCGCCTGGGTCTGCGTTTTGAAATGTTTATCTGGTTTTGGCTGCTGGACCAGAATTATCATCCCTATCAATTGCTCGGGCACAGTATTCAAAAAATAGCGGGACCCCGAACCCTGGGTGAACTGGATTTTCTGTTATTGAATACCGAAACCAGAGCGGTTGAACACTGGGAAGTGGCTTTAAAATACTATCTGGCAGAACGGGATTGTTCTCTGCCCTTCTGGTACGGCTTGAACCGCAGTGATACTTTATTGCGCAAATTGAATCACTTTAGCCAAAAGCAATTTCAGTTTGAGGATGCCTTGGAACACAAAATTGAACAGCGTTTTGCAGTACTTAAAGGACAACTCTATCTCCCTGTTGAAAGCACATTCAGCGCCCTTCCCCATTGGGTCAATCGACAACGTCGTTTGGGCTATTGGGGAAGTCATATTCCTCCACAAAATGCTCACTTTTACCGTTTAGAGCGACTGGAATGGATTTGCCCGAAGCAGCATGTCAGTAGCGATACGGCACAGTGGTGGAGTAATGGTTTATATCGACAAAAAGATCAAAACAATTTCTATATGTACCGAAATGCCCCCTTACTTTCTCAGGGAATACACCGCCAATTTTATGAGAATTGTCTATTTTTATAACAAATGCTTACTTTTCTACCATCAAAAAACCCTATTGTTTACGCTGGGCATTAATTAACCTGAATTCACATCAAAATAATGAATGACTTGGAGATGATGATGAAAAAAATTCTTGCAGCTTCCCTCATTATTGCTTTTGCTTTAACTGGCTGTAATACGTTTAAAGGTGTGGGTAAAGATGTATCTAAAGCTGGAGAGGCCGTAACCGATACAGCAGAAAAAACGTCTGAGGAAATCCGCAAAAACTAGTTTATCTTCAGTTCACACAGAACCCTATCCAGGATAGGGTTTTTTTATGCCAATTTTATGGCAAACATTCACATTCAAGGGCATATTCGCCTATTATATGGCGGACAAATTTATCGACTGATGAAAATCGCATGACATCTTCCGCTACCCTTGATTTAAGCCTGCAACTGTTACGTCAGCCTTCCGTGACCCCAATCGATCATAGCTGCCAAAATATCATGGCGGAACGTCTGGAAAAAATTGGCTTCACTATTGAACCGATGCGTTTTGAAGATGTGGATAATTTGTGGGCACGTAAAGGGACTGAAGAACCGGTACTTTGTTTTGCAGGTCATACCGATGTGGTCCCTACGGGCAATTTAGACGCCTGGAACTCGAATCCTTTCGTACCGGAAATTCGTGATGGCAAACTGTATGGCCGTGGCAGTGCCGACATGAAAACAGCACTGGCAGCCATGGTGGTGGCTTCTGAGCGTTTCGTGGCAAAACATCCAGACCATAAAGGTTCTATTGCATTTCTCATTACTTCCGATGAAGAAGGTCCATCCATTAACGGCACCGTGAAAGTTGTTGAAGCTTTGGAAGCACGCAATGAAAAAATGACCTGGTGTCTGGTGGGTGAGCCATCCAGTACCAATCAGTTGGGTGATGTAGTTAAAAATGGTCGTCGTGGTTCATTGAATGCCAAATTGACCGTAAAAGGCAAACAGGGACATGTGGCTTATCCTCACCTTGCCATCAACCCGATTCATACTGCGTCTAAAGCCCTGGCTGAACTGTGCGACACGGTGTGGGACAATGGCAATGAATATTTCCCTGCAACGTCTTTCCAAATTTCCAATATCAATGCCGGTACCGGTGCAACCAACGTGGTTCCAGGCAGCATGAATCTTTTATTTAACTTCCGCTATTCAACCGAAGTTACTGCTGAACAGTTAAAAGCCCGTACTTTAGAGATCCTTGACCGTCATCATGTGGATTACGATATTGAATGGACATTATCCGGCCTGCCCTTCCTGACTCCAGTCGGTGAACTGGTCAATGCGGCTAAAAATGCCATTCGTAATGTCACCGGTATTGAAACTGAACTTTCTACCAGTGGCGGTACATCAGATGGCCGTTTCATTGCGCCTACAGGTGCACAGGTACTGGAACTCGGTGTATTGAATGCCAGCATTCACCAAATTAACGAACATGTAAATGTTGCCGACCTGGAACCCCTTGCAGAAATTTATGAACAAATTCTGGAAGGCTTATTGGCTCGCTAAAACAGTAACCACATAAAATAAAAAAGGAACTTAACAGTCACTACTGTCCCATAGTTTGCTTTAAATAAAAAAACCTGAGTCTAAATAGTTAAAATATAAGTGCAAACAAACACTTTAACTATAAAGGACTCAGGTTTTGTCACATCAGAATACCGTATTTCATCAATTACTCAAACCCATTTTAAGACAAGATTTTGAACGTCTGGCTAAACTGCACCACTCTGGGCAAAAATTAAGATCAGCCACCCGCTGGGATCAGTTTGTTGCCATATTAATGTCCCAACTTTCTTGTCGGCAAAGCTNAGTGCAAACAAACACTTTAACTATAAAGGACTCAGGTTTTGTCACATCAGAATACCGTATTTCATCAATTACTCAAACCCATTTTAAGACAAGATTTTGAACGTCTGGCTAAACTGCACCACTCTGGGCAAAAATTAAGATCAGCCACCCGCTGGGATCAGTTTGTTGCCATATTAATGTCCCAACTTTCTTGTCGGCAAAGCTTAAGAGACATTCAATCCAATCTCGAATCCCAGCAGGAAAAGCTCTATCATCTGGGCGCGAAAAGAATTGCGCGAAGCACCTTAGCAAGACTCAATGAAGAACAGCCCGCCAGCCTGTATCAGCAATTGTTCACACAGCTGCTTCAGCGCTGTGAAAACTCTAAAACTGCACATAAATTTAGATTCAAGAATCCGCTGTATTCACTAGATGCCAGTCATATTGATCTTTCACTGTCATTGTGCGAATGGGCAAAAGTGCATGAATCCAAAGCCAGTATTAAACTAAGTGTTGGCTTAAATCACAGCAATACCATTCCTGAATTTGTAGCGCTTGGGGATGGTATTGAAAATGATATGGTGCAAGGCAGAGCATTTAAATTTCCTGCTGGCAGCATTATCGTCTTTGATAAAGGATATGTTGATTATCAATGGTTTGCTCAGTTGACACATCAGAAAGTCAGCTTCGTAACTCGGCTACGCCCAAAGACAGTTTATCAAGTTAAATCAAGCCGCAACGTATTAGCGACTAAAGGCATTATTGCGGATGAATGTATTGAATTGAGCAGTGCGCATGCCAAGAAAAGAGGTTCCCCTAAATTATTAAGGCGTATAGAGTTTTATGATACAGATAAGAAAAGAACATTCGAATTTCTGAGCAACAACTTTCATCTGGCAGCATCCACCATTGCTGCAATTTATAAAGACCGCTGGAAGATTGAGTTATTCTTTAAAGCCATCAAGCAGAATTTAAAACTGAAGTCATTTCTAGGTCGAAGCCGCAATGCGATACAAACGCAAATATGGATTGCATTAATCGCCTATTTGCTGGTGAACTTCGCTAAACACATGGCACAAGAAGAATGGAGTATTCAGCGTTTATTGCGAATTATTCAGGTCAATTTATTTGAAAGGAAACTTTTAAGGTCACTCTTTGTGCCTGATAAAAAATGGCGAAAACAAGAAGAACCTCAATTGAGGTTCTTCTTGTGATATTTGTGGGACAGCAGTGACCTAACAGTTCCTTTTTTATTACCCGGCTTTATACACGCGACAACATTACAATCCTAAAGAAGACTGAATCTGTTCAAGATTAGGCACATAAAACACCTGATCTCCCATGCGTACATACTGGAATACATCAGAATCTGTTGCCGTGCGCTCTTCATCTACCACTTCGGAAATACGCAGACGAATCGTTTTTGGCATCTCATTACACATCAGGGCAAAACGCTGACTGACATCATCGCCTTCAATGACCAATGCTACACCCATTTTACGTTCCGGATCATTCACCGCATACACCGGCAATTTCAACTCATGCCATTCCACAAAAGGCACCTGTGTAGCGCTATCCAGTGCAGACAGGACAATATTTTGCGGAAGAATCATCGCTTCCTTACCATGGCAATCGATAATATAGGTATCGATAAATCCGGTAGATACCGTAATAAGGTGGTGTAACTCTTGTTGTGAAATTCGATCAACAGCAGAGTTTGAAACACTATTTTGGCTCATTGAATTATCCCTGACTGATTTCTAACAAACTTTCCACATTTTCCAGCAATTCCGCTTCCTGGAACGGTTTGCCCATATAGTGCGTTACGCCCAGGCTGAATGCACGTTCACGGTGCTTCTCGCCTGTTCTCGACGTAATCATGATAATAGGCAAGTTTTGATGCACATCATGGTGACGAACCAGGTTGGTAACTTCAAAACCGTCCATACGTGGCATTTCAATATCCAGCAACATCAAGTCCGGTTTAACATTTTCCAGCTGCTCCATGGCATCAATACCATCTTTGGCCGTCACCACATCAAAGCCTTGACGCTCAAGTAAACGTGAAGTCACCTTACGTACAGTTACCGAGTCATCCACAATCATGATCAGGCGGCGTGCATTGCTGTAACGGGAATGCTCACGCTGATCAGACACATGTTTAAGACGCTGGGTGTTCTGAATTTGTCGGGCAATATTCTGACCATCCAAAATCAGACAGACTTGACCATCACCTAAAATGGTTGCTCCGGCAATGACACCGACACTTGAGAATTGCTGACCAATCGGTTTTACCACAATTTGTGCACGCGAACCAATCAACTGATCGACAAGCAATGCAATGGTTTGCCCATTATTGCCCTTAATGAGCAGCACAGGCAAAGAATGCGCCACATTACTTAAGCGAGGTAAAGGCTGATTGGAAACGAATTCTGATAAATAACGCAGTTTGTAACTGGTGTTATCAATTTTAAAGAAGTCTTCTTTACTGTTGAAATATTGCTCCAGCGCAGATGGTGCAATTCGTACAATACGGTCAATTTGTGCCAAGGAAATCGCAAACTGCTGATCACCTGATTTCACCATCAGGGCATCGCTCACCGCTACTGTGGTCGGTACCCGGATAGTAAAGGTTGTGCCTTTACCCAGTTCAGACTCGATGGAAATATGACCGCCCAGTGCCTTAATTTCGCTCTGCACCACGTCCAGACCTACACCACGCCCGGAAATTTGGGTCACTTCTTTGGCGGTACTAAATCCAGGATGGAAAATTAATTGTAGGATTTCCTGCTTGTCAATGGATTGATCGGCTTTAATTAAACCCAGGCTGAGCGCTTTTTCTTTAATTTTTGCTTCATCAATCCCTTTACCATCATCACTGAACGACACCAGGACGTCGGTACCTTGACGGCTGATATTGAGGACAATTTTTCCGACTTCAGGCTTCTGAAGTTCATGACGTACGTGAGTGTCTTCCAGACCGTGGTCAATCGCATTACGCAGCATGTGCTCAAAAGGCGTGACCAGACGCTCTAGAATGTTACGGTCCAATTCACCTTCGGTGTTTTGCACCACCAGTTCTGCCGGACGGTTCAAGGTTGATGATGTCTGACGCACAATCCGCTGTAAACGTGGCAATAGTCGGTCAAACGGTACCAGACGGGTACGCATCAGGCTTTCCTGAATCTCGGCTTGAATGCGTGATTGTTGTAACAGTAAGCCTTCCGTATCACGAATCTTTTCAGACAAAGTGGTTTTGAAGTCGACCAAGTCGGATGCAGATTCCGCCAGTGATTTTGACAACTGGTTCAATGATGAATATTGGTCCATTTCCAGCGGGTCAAAATCGGCATAACGTGAGTTATCACCATGTTTGGCAATAATTTGCGACTCTAGCTCGCCTTCCATTCGACGTAACTGGTCCGCCAGACGCTTGATCGCCAATTCCATCTCGTTGAGGGTATTACCAAACTGACCCAAGTCCATTTCAATACGCGAACGGTTAATCGCATTTTCACCAGACAAATCGATCATTTTTTCCACCAGATCGGCAGAAATACGGATCATTTCATTGCTGTTGTCCTGTTGATTGCTTGTATCCCACTCACCCATCATCGCTGGAGGTTCAGTACCATCGCCCTGAACAAATTCAAAGACTTTAGCTGTAGACAGCATATCGGACTGAGTCACGCGATTAGGCAACTGCGCAATGACATCAACAAATTCAATTGACTCTAAACTTAATTTAACGCTATCAAAATTACTGTAATCATGCTCAAAAATGGCCTGCTTTAACCATGCCAAAGTGGTTTGCAATAACAGGTCATAAACATTGGAATTGAACTGATGCACAGCGAAGCGTTCGAAGGTAGTTTCCAGCTGGTAAGCAATCGCCCCTACCGGTTCATTTTCCACCATGCGCGCACCACCTTTCAAACTGTGGGCTGCACGTTGTAATTGAAGCAGCAAACTACGGTCACTGCGCTGCTCAAACCATTGTTGCAGCAGGCTATCTGTAGACTCCAGAATTTCTTCTGCTTCTTCCAGGAAGGTTTCTTCTGCAATTAAACGGATACTGTCGTCTGGCTCTTCAACATGGGCTGGACTTGCCAAAGCAATGTCAGTAGCTATATCAACTTCTGCTGCTGAAATTGCAACAGGTTCCGCTGATTCCTCAGCAGCTATTTCAGCTTCGCTTTCCGCCTCAATTTGAGTTTCGACTGCAGGTGCAAGCTCCTCAATTTCAGTTGCAGCTTCAATTTGAACTTCAGGCATGGCTTCTGCAACGGCAATGCTTACAGCCACACTACCTTGAGCGATTGCTTGAATATTGCGTAAAATTTCAATTGATTCAGCAGCAGCGTAGTCAATCTGATCGTCACGGATGATTTGAATGCGGTCAGAGACGTCATCTTGTACTAGACGAATAATGCTGATGAGCTGTGGATTGACTTCAATTTGCTGACGGATCACGCGTTCATAAATGCTTTCCAATTCATGCGAAATCAAACCAATATGCGTCGCCTGAATCATATTTGCTCCCCCTTTGAGGGTATGCAAATAACGCATTAAATTATTCAGTGCTGCAGTATCGGATGGATCTTTCGACCAGGTATTCAAATCCTGATCTATCCCGCCCAACAATTCTTCCGCTTCTTCCAGGAAGATACCCAACAAATCTTCATCAAAATCACGATTTGCATCAGCAGCATGCATTTGTTCGCGGTCTGAACGAATTTTTTGTGAAATCTGGGCCAGGTCTAGACTGCCTGAAGCAGGAGTTGCCAAGACTTCAGCTGGCATTGCAGCACTCGGTTTATGTGCTGCAAACTGTTCAAGATCTTGCTGTACAAAGGCGGTAAGATCATTCAAAACTTTCTGGACATCATCGGTTAAAATAACGCGCTGACCTGCTGCCAAGGTATCGAACAGATGAATGAATTCTTGATGTGCCTGTCCAAACAGATCATAGGCATAATCGATATTGAGCAATTCCGGTTTTAATATCAGGGCTTCATAGCCAGACTTCAATTCATTGGTAAATTGATGAATGCCCATCGCAGCACGATTATCGGTATGGTCCAATAATTGCTGTGCCTGCTGGCTTAAAGTCTGAATGTATTCGGGATATTCTACTTTGGCACGTTTTTCAAATTCAAATTCCGCATCCAGAAGCAAATCAATATTTAATTCGACCAGCTTGGACACCAGACCTTGCGGATTGACATCCTCATCGACTTCTACCGAATTGAAACCATAATCGTCCCATGCTGCATTGAAGGTGGCATAGATTGCATCTAGTTTCTGGGTTTGACCCTGTCTTAAGATATGCAAATAATCACGGACAAACTCAGCATACTGAATCAGTAAGGCAGTCTGACTGGAAGTAGAAACGATTTCTTCTTGTAAAAGCGTTTTAAATAAATTTTCAACCTTGGTACTGGCTGCAAAAATCTGCTCAATATGCGCCATGGAAGAGCTGCCACGCAAAGTATGCAAGGCACGGATCAGGCCATTATAATCTTGATGTTGTTCCTGTTCAGTTTTCAGGAACTGGTCAATCGTGAGCAGATGTTCTTCCGCTTCTTCAATAAAGATCGCGACCGTTTCTTCAATATCATTGTTGTTGTCTGATGCAACTGGCGCTGCTGTAGCAGTTGTTTCGATTGCCGTTTCAGATTCTGCTTCACTTGATGCCTGATCCTGCAATTCCAGGCCAGTGAGACTGTCGACACTGGTCATTGTGGTAGACAGCTCAAGCAATTCTTCCAGTGCAGGTTCCAAACTGACCTGCTGCTGTATTTGCTGCCCCAATAGGACTAAAGGTCTTAAGTCGATATCAGCATTTTGTACCGTTTTAAAAATTGGGTATAACTTATATTGATAAATATTAAACACAGACTGAGCAAATCGTTGAACTGTGCTGTCTAAAGGTACTGTACCGGAAATAACACGATTTAAAGTATCTTCCACCGACCAGGCCAACTCACCCGCAGATTTTGCCCCCACCATACGACCCGACCCTTTGAGCGTATGGAAATGACGGCGAATGGTCGTTAAAGTTTCTTGGTCATGAGGATTTTCCAACCAAGCTGGAAATAAAGTACCCAATTCAACGAAGATTTCTTCTATTTCTTCAACAAAAATTTCTAAAATTTCTGCATCTTGATCAAGATAACTATCTTCAGGAAGCGTAGTCGTTTCAACTAAATTTTTTAATATTTCTTTCATAGCTTAGGCTTCTTACGTTTATCTGCCACCAAGAAGGTTGCTCAAACTTAATTGTCACCATCACGCGAGACCTAACTTTGAAGTTAAGTTCATCTTGTCGATGCTTTATCTGTATCTTGTGGATACCCCCTGCCCGAAAGCAGGGTATATCACTGCAACGCTGTTGAATTAACTTAGTCAGGTAATTTAAAGTCAGTTACAGATTCACGTAATGATTCGGCCATATTTGCCAATTCCGATACCGAACGTGCTGTATCGAATGTTGCTGTTGTTGTTTGCGAAGTAATTTCTTGTACAACATTCATCGTTGTCGCAATGTGACCAGCTGAAGCGGACTGAAGTTTTGCAGCATCCGAAATGCTGGCAATCAATTTCGCCAGGTTGCTGGATACCGTTTGAATTTCATCCAGTGCCACGCCGGCATCTTTAGTCAAGCTTGCACCACGAACAACCTCTGATGTGGTTTGTTCCATCGAAATTACGGCTTCGTTGGTATCTGTCTGAATGGTTTTTACCAGGCCTTCAATCTGTTTGGTTGCAGAGGCTGAACGTTCCGCAAGACGCTGTACCTCATCGGCTACCACGGCGAAACCACGACCAGCTTCCCCTGCCATCGACGCCTGAATTGCAGCGTTCAAGGCCAGAATGTTGGTCTGGTCAGCAATATCGTTAATCAAGGCAACGATGTTACCAATTTCCTGAGAAGATTCACCCAGACGTTTAATACGTTTAGACGTTTCCTGGATCTGCTCACGAATGGTGTCCATACCTTCAATCGAACGGTTTACAACCTCTGCACCATTGGCAGCAATTTGTACCGAACGCTCCGCAACCACTGCAGATTCTTCCGCGTTTGCCGATACCTGGTCAATAGACATCGCCATTTCGTTAATCGCGGCAGATGCACCGGCAATCTCTTGTGCCTGGTGTTCAGATGCTTCAGCAAGCTGGTGGGTAATGCCCTGGGTATTCGCCGTATACTGCGCAACCTCTTGAGACGTTTCAGTAATACGTGATACCAGGTCACGTAACTGGTCAATCGCGAAGTTAATGGAGTCGGCAATTGCACCGGTAAAATCTTCCGATACCGTTGCATATGAACGCAAGTCACCATCCGCCAAGTCGGCAATTTCATCCAGTAAACGTAAAATCGCGTTCTGGTTACGGTCATATTCTTCTTGCAGGCTTGCCACACGCTGTTTATCTGACTGGCCACGTAATGCAAGTAATTTGAATACGGCAAACAGGAAAGCGACCAAACACAAGATTAAAAGCAAGGCAGGAAGCGCAATAGCTAGGCTTGAACCGCTAGATAGTTTATTCAGGTTAGTTAACAATTCATCTGACTGGGCAAAAATTGAAGCAGAAGCTTGACGTACTTTTACAATTTGAGCCGAGTTTGAAAGAATCGTTGCAGAAGCTGATTTTAGTACATCATCATATTCGCTTTTAATCCCTTCCAGTGATTCACGTAATGCCGGATCGCTAATACGTTCTACACCCAGTTCTGTACTACCATTGAGCTGTGCATTCAGGTAAGAACCGAAGGTTTCAGTATCAGCACTGAAGTCATCCGCAGATTCACGCGAGTTATCATTACCCGTAAGCACCGAACTGATCGAACGTAAAATACGTTCTGCAATGAATACCTGGTTTTTCGCAATAACAACCTGGTTAGACGGCATGTTTTGACGTGCCATCTGGTCGACCATCAGGTTATATTCTGCCTGAATTCCTGGAATTGATTCGCCAATTGCAATGTTGGTATCGTACAGCTTGTTAATCATTTTTTGTTGAGACGAAATTAAATCAATCCCTTCAGATAATGATTTCCACTGCTTTTCCACGTCCACCAATGCACCCGTATGTGGATGAATGTCTTTAACCGTTTCCAGATTTTCAGCAAATTCTTTTTGCGATTGAATTAATTTATCAATCGACTCTTTGGTTCCCGAAGCCGTTGCATCAGTCGCCTGACGTGAAATGGTTTGTGACAATAGACGCAAATCACCCACACTACGTGTCAATTCGTTATTACGTGGCACACTATAGAATAGGTATAATAATAAGAATAGTGCTACGGTCAGAGAAAATGCTGCGCCCAAAATCAATGGTTTGGACTTTTCACTGTCACCAAATACACGTGATAATTGCTCTGTTTGTGATTGAATCTTTGCTAATAAAGCATTCCCGTCCTTACGGCCGGTGCCTTCACCTGTATTCTTCTTTTTAAGTTTAAAGCCCATCCAGCTTCTCCCCGAGTTGCGCTATCATTCTTTAGCTTGCGACTATTAATTTATAAATTTTACAGAGGCATTCATGTATTTTGGGTTTTGCAATAAACGACTAAATAAGAAAACATGCCAGTGCTGATTATGTTGATAAAAATATCCCTGACAATATTCTTGTAAATTGCTATCTAATTCACTGTTTTTAGAAAAGAAGCTTTTCTTATTAAAGTGTTGAATCCCCAAAACCTGATCTACCACCAAACCGACATAATGGTCATTATGACTAATACACAATACTTTTTGAGTCGGTGAAAACTGACTTCGATGTCCGGAAATATAATGCGCCAAATCAGCGACTGAAAGTAAACGTCCCCGAATATTGGCCAGCCCCATCACCCATGATTGGGTATTGGGAACTGGTGTATATTTTGGTGGATAGATCACTTCAGATACTTCACCCAAAGGGGCAACAAAATATTGTCCCATCATCTCAAAAGCAATGCCTGACCATCGGTTTACTTCATTTTCAGTGGTAACGTAGTTTTTATTGCCACGTTTAGCCAGCCGAAGTAATTCGATAAATCCATTTGCTGCCATAGAGCTTATCCTGCATTGAGGTGGTGTTTAATCACATCAATTAATTGGTTTTCGTCTACAGGCTTGGTTAAATAATCACTTGCCCCCTGACGTTTTCCCCAAACGCGGTCAGTTGCCTGATCCTTAGTACTGACAATCACAATCGGAATGTGTTTGGTCGTAGCACCACGGGCAATCTGACGTGTCGCCTGAAAGCCGTTTACTCCAGGCATGACCACATCCATAAGCACCAGATCTGGCAATTCTGCTTGTGCCATTGTGACACCATCCGCCCCATTTGCCGCTTCAATCACCTCAAAGCCATGCTTGGTTAAAATCTCTCTAAAACGAAATGTTTCTGTAGGTGAATCATCAACGATAAGAATACGTGACATGCTTTTCCCCAATAAAAATAAACTTATGCTGTTACGTGATTACGGATTGCGTTTAACAATTCATCTTTACTAAAAGGTTTAGTTAAATACTCATCCGAACCTACAACACGACCTTTTGCCTGGTCAAATAAACCATCTTTACTTGACAGCATAATGACTGGAATATTCTGATAATTCTGCGAATTTTTAATCAATGCACAAGTTTGATAACCGTCTAAACGTGGCATCATGATATCTACAAAAACGATATCCGGATTTGCTTCAGCAATTTTTGCCAAAGCCTCAAAACCATCTACTGCGGTCACAACTTCACAACCTTCACGTTGTAATAATGTTTCTGCTGTACGACGAATGGTTTTTGAATCATCAATCACCATCACTTTTAGATTTTGGAATTTTTCGTCCATTTAATGATCCTTCCCATTTTTAGAATGTACAAACAATTTTAGTCAAAAATTTTATTACAAGTTACGAACATTTTTAACATATCTTTACTTGCCTTTTCAATGAACATTTTCCGCAGAAAGACTCACTTTTTTTTATTTTCAATAACAGCTTCACACTTTCTATCGACCAATGATTTTTTTTTGACAGACAGAGGTTTTTTATTGCTTATTTTAAGTCTAATATAGCCTATTTATTGCTTTTAAAATAAGTAATTTAGTCAACTTTTATTCGGGGGTAACAATGCAAAGTCAGTTTAAATACAAACTTGCTTTCATTGCACAAAAAAAAATGAACTTTAGATTCATTTTTCTTTCTTTTCTCGTTTTGCAGGCAGCAGTGGCATATGCTGAAAATCCACTACCCAAAGCCACCTGGTATCGCTACTACGACAGTAAAGGGGTAGCCAATATTAGTACCAATGTCACCCCCAACCATATTCGCCATGGCTACGAAGCCCTAGATCAGAATATGCAGGTCATCCGGCGTAATCGTGCCTATAATACTGAAGCCGACATCAAACAGGCCCCCCAGCGTGCAGCCCACGCCAAGCAGCAGGCAACTGACTTAAAACTAAAAAAAGCTTATGGTAATTGCCAGGTTGCACTGGCAAAACGTAATGACGCATTGGGCAACATTAAAAAGCAGATTGCCTTCCAGCAAGACCAGTTAAAACAATTACAGACTGACCGTATCTACTTTAAGCGTCAGCAGATTGAACATTTACGTAAGGCTGAAAACATTCCTGTCAGCTTGAAAACTACCATCGACAATAATCAAAAGAATATTGAAGCAAAAAGAACAATGATTCAATCATTACAAATAAACTATCGAAAAACACAAGCAGAATACGACAATATTATCGCTCGCTTAAAAGCGCTGGAATAATTGCATTTATTATGTGAAGTGCTTAATTTAAGCCACAATAAATAAAAAAAGGATGAACCTACATGCTACCTGGACAGCATACAAATAAATCTAAATTAAGGGACCATACGCAATATTTAAGTACCAGTTTCCTCTGTTTGAGTCTACTTCTGACCGCTTGCCAAAAAAATGAAATAGAAAAACCTGTAGAAACCACAAAAAAAATCGAGTTAATTGAAAAAGATTTAGTTTCTGTGAAGAATGGCACTTCTATCGCTAAAAGTGCTTTTACCGGTACACTTCGTGCAGTTAATCAAAGCAGCATACAGGCTCAGGTCACTGCTACCGTAACCCAAGTCTATGTACAGGTCGGACAGTCGGTTTCTAAAGGTCAAGTACTGGTTCGCCTGAATAATCAGGACAATGCGGCACGCTTAGCGCAAGCTCAGGCCAATTTGGCAGCGACACAAGCTCAGGCCAGTCTGGCTAAAAATATGATGCAGCGCAAAAAGCGCTTATTGGATCAAGGCTTCATCTCCAAAGTTGAATATGAACAGGCTCATGTTGACTATCAGGCGCAACTGGAAAATGTGCACGCACAGCAGGCAAATGTGAATATTGCCCAGAAGGCCGAGCGTGAAGGCACCATTTATAGCCCTATTTCCGGAGTGATTACACAGCGCCAGGTCGATGCAGGCCAAACGGTTGCTGCCGGTCAGACCCTGTTTGAAATCGTGGATCCAAGTCAACTGGAAATTCAGGCCAAATTACCAAGTGACATGCAGTCCGCATTAAAAGTTGGACAACGTATTGAATACACCATTCAAGGTAATCCAGCTCAACTAACGGCGATTTTATCTCGAGTCTCTCCTATTGCTGATCCTGTCAGCCGCCAGATTGAATTTTTTGCCAGACCGAATGAAACCATTAACTCACTCAGTATCGGTGCATTTGTGGAAGGCAACATTCTGGCTTCAGCCCAGGTTTCAGGTCAGCTCATTCCGCTCGATGTGATCCAGAATATCAAAGATAAGCCTTATGTATGGGTGATCCGCCAGAACAAAATTGAAAAAGTCCCTGTGGTGATCTTGGAACAGCGCTATCGGGACAATTTGGCTGTCGTACAAGGACTACAAGACGCTGACCAGATTAGCCGTATCAAATTTAATGACCAGGACATTCATCAAGCAGTCATCATCAATAAATAATAAAAAATAAGTACAGGATTGTTCTTATGTGGTTTACCCGAATTAGTGTTAAATATCCTGTTTTCACCATCATGATGATGTTGTGTTTACTGGTACTGGGGCTGGCATCTTGGCAACGGATGGGCGTAGAAGAATTTCCCGATGTCGACTTCCCTTTTGTTGTGGTCTATACCTCCTATCCGGGTGCCTCCCCTGAAACCATTGAATCTGAAATTACCAAAAAAATGGAAGACCAGATCAATACCATTTCGGGTTTAAAACAGATTATTTCCCAGTCCAGTGAAGGACTCTCGACCATTATTGTCGAATTCAATCTGGACGTGTCTTCTGCGGTAGCCGCACAGGATATTCGCGATAAAATTTCCCCTGTAACAGCCCAGTTCCGCGATGAAATTCAAGACCCTATCGTTGAACGTTATGACCCATCCGCCAATGCGGTGATGTCGATCGTGTTTGAATCGGAGACCATGCCTTTACGAGACTTGAGTTCCTATTTAAGTCAGCGCATTGTTCCGCAACTTCGCACCGTGCCGGGCGTGGGTACAGTGAACTTGCTGGGAGATGCCCAACGCCAGATTCGTATTGAGGTCGATCCGCAAAAACTACAAAGCTTTGGCATTGGTGTAGACAAGGTTATTAACACCCTGAAAGGTGAAAATATTGAAGTTCCCGGAGGAACCTTAAAACAGCCTACCTCTGAACTGGTGGTTGAGATCAAGTCCAAAGTGATTCACCCGCAATCGTTTGGTGACCTGATTATTGCCAATAAAAATGGTGCACCCATTTACCTGAAACAGGTGGCGAATATTGAAGACGGTCAAGCCGACTTCGAATCCAGTGCTTACTTAAATGGTAAAGCTGCGGTCGCGATTGATATTTTGCGCAGTTCCGACTCCAATGTGATTGATGTGGTCAATGCCACCTATAAAGCCATGGCGAAAATCGAGAAACAGCTACCCGAGGGTACTGTGGCGAAAGTTGCCGTCGATAGCTCCCGGGGTATTCGTGGCAGTATTCAGGATGTGGCACGCACCATTATTGAAGGTGCAGTGCTTGCTGTTCTGATCGTTTTGCTGTTCCTGGGTTCCTTTCGTTCCACCGCCATTACCGGACTGACCTTACCGATTTCCCTGCTCGGTACCTTGACCTTTATTTGGGCTTTTGGCTTCACCATCAACATGATGACCTTACTGGCCTTATCCCTCAGTATTGGCCTGCTGATTGATGATGCCATTGTGGTGCGGGAAAATATTGTCCGTCATGCCGATATGGGCAAAGATGCGGTTACAGCAGCACTAGATGGCACCAAAGAAATCGGGCTGGCGGTTTTAGCTACTACCCTGACCATTGTCGCGGTATTTTTACCGGTTGCATTTATGGGCGGGATTATCGGTAAATTCTTCTATCAGTTTGGGGTTACGGTCAGCGCTGCCGTGCTGATTTCGATGTTTGTCAGTTTTACACTCGATCCTATGCTTTCTGCGCACTGGGCTGAAAAACATGATCCCAATAAACGACCCGGCAGAATCAAGCGCTTCTTCAACTGGATCTCCAACAAGCTTGATCATTTAAGCCATTATTATGAAAAGCTGTTAAAGCTGGCACTCCGCTTCCGTATTTTAACCTTGATGGTTGCGGTCGCTTCACTTTTTGGTGCATTGGGTTTATCCAAATTGATTGGCACGGAATTTGTTCCTGTTCCAGATAAAAATGAAATTCGAATTAAATTTGAAACGCCTGTAGATGCCTCACTCGAATATTCACAAGCCAAGTTGTTGCAAGTGGAGAATATTCTACGCCAGCATCCAGATGTACGTAATACTTACAGCATTATCAACGGGGTAACGGATCGAGGTAAAAACCATGTCAGTATACGGATCAAGGTTACCCCTCGCCTGGAACGTGAGAAAACCCTGACCCAACTAAATAACGAGTTTCGCCAGCGCTTGCAAAGCGTAGCGGGCATTACCATTACCTCGGTGGCTTCGGCAGATGAAACTGTTTCTGGCGGTCAAAAGCCGATCCTGATTTCCATTAAAGGCACCGACCTGAACGAACTGCAAAAAATCTCCGATCGCTTTCTGGCAGAAATTTCCAAAATTGAAGGGATCGTCGATCTTGAAAGCTCGCTTAAAGAACCTAAACCCACCTTGGCGGTTCATATCAATCGTGTCCTGGCGAGTGATTTGGGTCTTTCTGTCAATCAGATTGCCAATGTTATCCGTCCTTTAATTGCAGGTGATGATGTCACCACCTGGCAAGATGAAAAAGGCGAAATCTATGAAGTCAATCTTCGCCTGACTGAAAACAGACGTACCTTGCCGAGCGATATACAAAACCTTTATCTGAACTCACAAAAAACCGATGCCTCTGGTCAGCCGATATTAATACCGCTGGCAAGTGTGGCTTCGTTTAACGAAACCTTGGGCGCTTCGCAGATTACCCGGCGTGACCTGGCCCGTGAAGTACTGGTAGAAGCCAATACCGCTGGCCGCCCGGCAGGCGATATCGGCGCGGATATCAAAAAAATTCAAGATAACTTTGATTTACCACCCGGCTATAGCTTTGCGACACAAGGGGCTAATAAAGACATGGCAGAATCGGCAGGTTATGCCTTAACTGCCATTACCCTTTCCATTGTGTTTATCTATATTGTATTGGGTTCACAATTTAACAGCTTCATTCACCCTGCTGCGATTATGGCTTCCCTTCCCCTCTCGCTGATTGGGGTGTTTCTGGCGTTATTCCTGTTTAATTCCACCATGAACCTGTTTTCCATTATTGGCATTATTATGCTGATGGGGTTAGTGACCAAGAATGCCATCCTGTTGATTGACTTTATTAAAAAAGCCATGGATCGTGGGGTTGATCGTTATGACGCCATTATTGAAGCGGGTAAAACCCGTCTACGCCCTATTTTAATGACCACCAGCGCCATGGTGATGGGGATGATTCCTCTGGCACTGGGTCTGGGTGAAGGTGGCGAACAAAGTGCCCCTATGGCGCATGCCGTGATTGGCGGCGTCATTACCTCCACATTGTTAACACTAGTGGTTGTCCCCGTTATCTTTACCTATCTGGATGACTTGAAGAATTTTATGACGCGCCAAATCCGAAAAATCATGGCATAATAAAAGCCATGACTTTGAGGTGACATTCTGAAATGTTCACCTCATTTTTTATCATATAATCTTATGCTTTAACGCTTAATTATCAGGACAGTTTCCATGCGCGCGAGTCGCTTTTTATTTGCTACGTTAAGAGAAACCCCAAATGATGCTGAAGTGATTTCACATCAGCTCATGTTACGTGCGGGGATGATTCGTAAATTGGCTTCGGGTTTATACACTTGGTTGCCGATGGGCGTACGTGTGCTAAATAAAGTTGAAGCGATTGTACGTGAAGAAATGAACCGTGCCGGATCGCTTGAAGTCTTCATGCCAGTAACCCAGCCTTCGAGCCTTTGGGAAGAATCAGGCCGCTTTGTGCAATATGGTCCAGAGCTTTTACGTTTTAAAGACCGTCATAACAACGATTTTGTACTTGGCCCAACCCATGAAGAAGTCATCACTGATCTTGCGCGCAACGAACTGAAAAGTTACAAGCAGCTTCCAATCAATTTCTACCAGATTCAAACCAAATTCCGTGATGAAGTACGTCCACGTTTTGGCGTAATGCGTTCACGTGAATTCATCATGAAAGATGCTTACTCTTTCCATATCGATCAAGCCTCACTGCAAGAAACTTATGACGTGATGTATGACACGTACTGCCGTATCTTTAGCCGTTTGGGCTTAGACTTCCGTCCAGTACAGGCAGACACTGGCTCAATTGGCGGTTCAGGTTCGCATGAATTCCACGTTCTGGCATCAAGTGGTGAAGATGATATCGCCTTCTCTACAAAATCTGATTATGCTGCCAATGTAGAAATGGCAGAAGCTGTACTGGTGGGTGAACGCGCAGCTGCAACTCAAGAATTAAAACTGGTGGATACACCAGCTCAAAAAACCATTGCGGATGTATCAAACTTCCTGGGTACTGATGCTGCACAATCTGTAAAAGCACTATTGGTGCAAGGTGTGGCAACTGAAGAAGGCAAAGAAGCCCCAGTTGTTGCTTTATTCCTTCGTGGCGATCATGAACTGAATGAAATTAAAGCTGAAAAGCATCCATTAATCGCGGCACCTTTAACATTTGCATCTGAAGCTCAAATTCAGGCACTTGGTTTAATCACTGGCTTCATCGGTCCGCAGGGTCTGGTTGAAAAAGGCATCACCGTGATTGTTGACCGTGCAGCATCTGTGCTTTCTGATTTTGTTGCGGGTGCCAATGAAGCTGACAAACATGCAACAGGTGTGAACTGGGAACGTGATGCAACCTTTACGGAAGTTTATGACTTGCGTAATGTAGTTGAAGGTGATCCATCTCCAGATGGTAAAGGTACGCTGCAAATCAAGCGGGGTATTGAAGTCGGTCACATCTTCCAGCTGGGCAAAAAATACTCTGAAGCTTTAGGCTGCAAAGTTTTGGGTAAAGACGGCAAACCGATGGTCGTAACTATGGGTTGTTACGGTATTGGTGTAACGCGTGTGGTGGCTTCTGCCATTGAACAAAACTTCGATGACAAAGGGATTATCTGGCCTTCTGCAATTGCACCGTTTGAAGTGGCAATTGTGCCTATGAATGCTCATAAATCACCACGCACTCTGGAAGCCGCAGAAGCACTGTATGCAGAACTGCAAGCGGCAGGTTATGACGTAATTTTGGATGACCGTGACGAGCGTCCAGGGGTAAAATTCTCTGACCTTGAAATTACGGGTATACCTCACCGTATTGTAATTGGTGAAAAAGGTCTGGATGCTGGCACCTTTGAATATAAAGGCCGGACCGATGCTGAATCTGTAAATATCTCTAAAGAAGAATTACTGGCTAAAATTGCAAAGTAAGTGCTCCTTAAAATAAAAAATCCCGCC
Source organism: Acinetobacter sp. T_3_1 (assembly GCF_025377055.1). Classification (NCBI taxonomy): domain Bacteria; kingdom Pseudomonadati; phylum Pseudomonadota; class Gammaproteobacteria; order Moraxellales; family Moraxellaceae; genus Acinetobacter; species Acinetobacter sp. T_3_1. The sequence goes on from NZ_JACHVD010000007.1 coordinate 57,798, forward strand.
ATTTAGCGGGATTTTTTTATTTTAGGATTAACAGAATTTCAGACCACCGAAACAGTTTGACTTAAAGTTCTGCCCTTGCAAGGTTAAGTTTTGTAATGGAAAATTAATCACTGCAGGGTTCTTAATTTCACCCACATCAAGCGCTGCAGTGGCAACACATCCGATAAGCAAATCCCCACAGGGACGTGGCTTAGAGGTTAAATCATGATTAATCCCTGCAATTGTTTGTTTAAGCACTTCGTCGGTGATTTTTACATTGGTTGTTGGACTGATACTCCCTAAATCCACTTCATCTTCAATTGCTAACCACCATCCTCGATTTGCAGCAACCGATGCACCTGGCCATAATATTTGCTGTGTCTGTAGCGATAATGAACTTGCGTTATTTAGATACAAAGAATGGATCAAACCTAAATTCTGGTTCACTGTAATATCAGTCTGCAAGCCGGTTAAAGAGCCGGTAATGTCTTTATCAAGTGTTAAATTTAAACCCAATGCTGAAATCTGTGCAGCTAAAGGTCCAGCAAAATCGATTTTATTTACCGTTCCCGTTCCTTTTAGGACTGCCTCAGTCAGACGTGTTCCAGATACAATTGTAGATGGAATGGTAAAAGGTGCTGTTGTTGAAGTTAAGTTAAATGAATAATCATTTGACTTATAATGTAATTCTAAAGGGATACCAATCAATGTTCCTATTACAGCACCTTCAATATACTGACCCGTTGCAGCATAATTCATCACCCTTGGATCTGTGGTTGCTACTCCAGAAGAGGCTTTGGTTTTCATATAACCACTAAAGGAGTTAATCCCATTCGGCGTACTGCTATTTTCTGTTCCTATTGTCATTAAGCCAGCAATTTTTTCAGCACTTAAACGAAAGCCCAATACCTCACGAGTAGAAGCAGATTTTGGATTTTTAATAGCAAACTCAACAAATGGATTAGTAATAAGGGCTGAGCTTGCTGCACGATCATCAGAAGTATAATTTGCGCCTTGCAAACCACTTAAAGAAATATTATCAATATCAATATCACATTTGCCAATACCATTTACCCCACCACAACCTAATTGCAGCTTTTTAATATTGGCGTTGATTTCCATTTCAGCTTCCAGACCCAATTTATAAAACCCCAGATTCGTCTGGTCTACATTTTGTCCCTTAGCATCAATAACGTTATAACCTGCATTATATTCCATAGACAATAATGCCTGACCACTTACACCAGATAATGAATCATCATCCATAGCCACCATTGCATGACTTAAACCTGGTATTGCAATAGATGAAACAATCAAACTTGCTAATAATATTTTTTTCATAAGATTCTATCCCTATTCTTTTATTTATTCTCAAGCAGATTAACGTGGAGTAATCCCTAAATTACTTCTTATACTTCCACCTGTAATTGCAATATCTGCCATCTTTTGCATTTGATTCGGCATGGTTGACATCGATAATTCGGTCCTGAATACCTGATTTAAAGTTTTAGCTGGATTAATATCCACTTTATTATCAAATATGACGGTATCTTTTTGCATCTTGACTCGTGATTCAAGTGCTAGAGCACCTTGCAATTTATTAAAATTAATACTTGAAGTTTTTATAACCGTATTATTCGCATCGACGTCTTCGTTAATCAAACTAAAGTAGCTCCCCAAAATATTTGGGTTCAATTTATCTGTGTCTGATAATGCATTAAATTCAAAATTGGCACGGAAAGATAAGAAATTATTTTCTGCATTATCATTCATACCGGGAATAATGAACAAATCCCCTTTACCATCGAGTTTAAAGGCGATGGAGGTCAGCACATCATCTTTACGGGCGAAATTATCAACAGGCACGACACTGCCACATTTAGCAGAGCCAGTGGTACAGTTATAGAGTGAGCCAGGTAATTGACCAATCGCAATTTCTGCGCTGGCAGCAACCAGTAAATCATCGGCACTAATATAGATTCCTTGCTCTTCATAACCAATCACGCCTTTGGCTTTGACAAATGCATCAATATTACGTAAACCCGCATAGTAATTTACTTCCTCATCGTGCAGACCTTTCTTACCATCGATTAAAATTAACGATGTTGTACTCGCTGCACCTGTTTTTTTGTCAATTCCATACCCATCGGTACTTGCCATCACATTGTAGGCTATTCCTTTTTTGGTCCCAGCATCCACTTTCGATGTATATTCTGTGCCTGCAAGTGCGACATTCGCATTCAAATTATAAATAGGGATACCAATTCCCCAGCTACTGGTATCATTGGTAATTTCAGCCAAAGAGTTATCTGCAATAAACCGTGCTTTACGTGCAATCGATTGAAAATCCATACCGCGTATAGCAATCAGTGCAAAGTCATTCCCTTTTTCAAGAGAGGATAATTGCTGTGTCTGAACTAAACCGCTCACCCCTAAAGTTTTTTTAATTTTATCGTTAATTAAAAAATCTAAACTTTTTGCCTGTATCGCATTAATATAAATGTCACCAAAATCAATATAGGCATTTTTGGTATTTACATCTGTTTTAGTACTCGAATTACGAACAGTTAAAGGTGATAAATTGGAAAATTCAATCGCATAACTTCCATTACCTGTATGACCAATTTCAAGGGTTGTTGGGGTCTGATTAGTACCTAAAAGCGTATTCCCTTCACGGGTGAAATCGGCAGAAACACCAAAATGCAGTCCACCCAACCCTACCGCATCATAACCTGTTATTGTGGCTGTTGAGGTACGGCCAAAATCGGTGATCCCACTTTGATTGGCATTTAAGAAAATTGTGGCGTTGGTGACTGCACCCGAGGCTCCCATACGAATTAAATTTCGCTGCTGAGTCGGATCACTGCCATAACGCAGGTCAATATTTATCCCTGGATTGGTTGCCGTGGTTCTTGATGAATGTACGGTATCACGACCAGGCTGTGAATTTGCACTGGCAACTGGATCGCTGTCATCCACTCTCCCCAACATCACAACATGATCCGTGGCACCATCACGACTCTTCGTGGTCAGGACAATTCCTTCATCCATGTAGCTGTTTGATGTTCTTTCTTGATAAGAACTCAGATACATATAGCCATCACCAGAAAAATTGAAGTTAAAGTCTTTCAGAGTGAGCTTTTGCTCGTTTAATCCATGACTGATACTGGCATTTTGTAATTGAAAATTAAGGTGTGCGGTCTCATCCCGATTGAATAATCCTGCTTGCGTTTGAAGAAGTACGCGAAGCGGTGAACTGGTTTTGATATCAAGAGAACCTAAACTTTGTTGAGGAGTCTGACATTTAGTTGCATCAGTGCACAATAACATGACATCCTTGACAGCTAATTCAAATGGAGAAAAGTTCGCTTCTATACGAATTCCCGCCCCCCGAGCTGTTGTACCGACATCAAAGTCAAGTTTAGAAACAATCGATTGATTATTGACACCTAACAGGGTTACATCTTTCAGACCAAGCTTCATGGTATCAGGGCGTTGCAATGAATCGCTAGGATTGCTTTTTGAAGAAGAATCCACCCAGTTGACAGCATTAATGCTTGCCTTGGAGATCTCATGCGTAATGGTGATACCATCTTGCCCTGTTACCGAACCAAGAGAGTCATCAGAAAGTTGCTCAAATGCATAGCTTTGCTGTGCAATCAAAATACTCGCCGTAAGTATTTTTAACTTTGTTATTTTTTTCATTCTTATATCCCTATTTGGCTTTATTCAATTAACAGCGCGCAGTTCCAGCACCTGTACAGTTAAAACTGAATATTTTTAAATTGCCTGACAGGTGCAAATTGCCATGCATATTTAAGCCCATAAACCCTTTTTCTGTATTTTTATCAAACATGGGGACATCTAAGCCAGGAACTGTAGTTCCATCAGACTTTTTTTCTGTATAGGTAGTATAAATCATATTGTTGGCATAACCCTCAGCACTTGAAGTGCCTGTTTCGACCGCCAAAGTATTAAAACCTAAATTTCGAATTTTAAGGGGCTTATCATCAAAAAAAGAAATTTGTAATGCAGTTTGAGGATTACCGTCACGGTTTATAATGGTCGAACCATCTAATGAAAACTGATCAATTTGTAAAGTGCCTTGAATGCCTTTAAAAACCAACCATTTTTTATTACCCATAGCATCTTTATGATTATTCGGTGCAATCGCTAAACGACAAAATACATTGTCCGTACAACTATAAGAATAAAATGCCTCTGTGGCCTTACCTGTTGCATCAAAAACTGAAATATTTTTTAGAGATAAATCTTTAGCATAACGATGATTTAACGATAACGTCCAACTTAAATCTGCACCGCCTTGTCCTGATACATCAGTCATCTCATGATTATCCATACCCACTAACTGTGCATTGGTAACAGGGATAAACGCCAGCATAGAAATTGAACAAACCAGGTTCAGGATAGAAGTCTTAACACGTGGATACATAGCCTATTCTCCTATAAACCTGTTGTTTTTATTTTTAGGTGCTGAATGAGTACACCATCAATTGCAACCGTGCCTAAATTTGTCGCCTGGCCATTAATATTTTTAAAGACCACCCCGGTTGCATCGGCAGTTTTGTTCGCATTTAACAAATTGCCCGTAGCTGACCGTTCTACCGTACCAATCGTAATACTACTATGGGTTGCATTTCGACCTTGATAAGTCGTAGTAATATTATTTGCAGTCGTAGCAATTTCAGTACCGCAACTATAAACATTACAGGTTGAACCTTTTAAATAACTAGAAAGTGTTGTGTAGGTCACTCCATCTTTATCGACCATCGCAATATTCTGATTATTTTTATCTTTCAACACAGTGGTTGAGTCTGTGTCACTATAATAGGTATAAATTTGTGAATATATTTCTGGCACATTTGGAATACGGGTAATTTCTAAAATAATATTATTGCCTTCAGACCCTAAAATAAAAGGCTGATACATATTTCCTAATACCAAGTTGATATTGGGACTATATAAATACATCCCTTCCACATCATTAAATATAGGAGCTAATGAGCGGTCAATAGCTGGAGTGACTGCTGTGCCATCATATAAATCAGGATTACTGTCCGGACCTTTTTTGGCAGCAGTACTGAGTCTAATTCCACGAGCATCTAAATTAGAATCCGTTGCTTTTAGCGTAGATGGATCATCATTAGTATTTAGACGTAAAATTGCAGCCATGCCTAAAGTTTGATTGTAATTGGCATTGCTCGTCGCTGGTAATGTTTGGAATAATCGAACTTGTGACCCATTTAAATTCAAGCCATTGGCAATAAACTGGGTTCTCAAACGATAATCTTTATCCAGACCAGAAGTAGGTGCTCCAGTTAAGGGATCTACAGTATTACTTGAATTTAATTGGCGTGAAAAAATATCGCTCCAGAAACCCAATTTAAAAGTATCACTGGTATCTGTACCTTTTAGCTTTAAAGGTGCCTCCAATGCAATATAACCCACATTGGCCTTATTGCCTTTTGCAAACTGAATCGTATCCACATTACCTGCACGAATCAGCCATGGATTTGCTGCAGTTCCCCAATTAAAACCTTGATTACTGTATCGGGTGCTCAAGGACCCGTCACTTTTAGACAGGGCCAGGCCATAAATAAAAACGTCTGCTTTGGTTCTTAAACTTCCTACTGTAGCTTGAGCTGCTGCCAATTTTGCCAATCGAATGGCTTCAGTTTCAACCGCAGCAAGTGCAGTATTACTTGCTGTAGTAGCTTGATTCTTCGCATATTCAGCGGCTTGTTGATTAAGCACTTGTTGTGTTTTGGCTTCCAGCTGATTCGCAACAGTGGGGTCGATTATATTTTGTCTGGTTACACTTTGTGAATAGGTGGTTGACGGTATAATTTCAGTTGAACGATTACCATAAAGCAATTCAATCATTTCCAAGGTATTTTGTGCGGCGTATTCCTTAGACTTATTCGTCTGCCATGCAGTCAAAGTATGTGTTGTGGTTCCATCATTAACCAATCCTGTAACGATGGTACCATCATAATAATCATCATAACGTTGTTGATAATATTGTTTCATTAAAGGAGAATCGACATAACTCTGTACTACGTTACCCCGATATTCAGCAGTATAATCATTCTTTACAGTTGTGTTAACGGCAGTATAATTATTTGTTCTATAAGTATTATAAGCAGATTGATAGGTAGTTTCGTAAACACCGTTATAATTCGCAGCCTTCCCGCTTAAGTAAGCATCGGTATAGGTTTGATTATAGATTTTTGTGTAAGCACGCTGACCCAGCAGTTCATAATTTTCACCGGTCGGAATAATGCGGATAAAGCCCGTATCATACTGTCCTGGATCGGTAATTCCTTTGCCATAACTTGAAGCTTGTGAAATTTCGTTTGGGCCCTGAAAGACAATCTTGAAATTTTCAAGAGCCAGTGCAACCCCTTCACCTGTGGTTTCAGAAAGATGATCATCTGACAAAGATTCAAGCGCATAAACTGATGGGCTAAGTAAAGCTGCGAGCATACTCACCAAACAAGATTTTTTAAATCTTGCATTATTCCAACTTTGAGTCATCACGACCTTCCTTTTTATCAGATGCTCCGCATCATTATTTTTAATTCATCCTATGCTTGGTATGCCTAATTTTTACTTATTTGTCATGACGACAATGTTATTACCAAGTCTGTACAACTTTTTATTATGCTGAATATTATTGCAATTGCAAAAAAAACTGGTCGAATGAACCCAGTTTCCGATGAATGAATCACATAAAAAATAAACGGACCCAAATGGTCCGTTTATTCAATTGTTTATAATCTTTATGCTTTCGGCAACGTTACACCGGTTTGTCCCTGGTATTTACCGCCACGGTCTTTATAGGAGGTTTCGCATACTTCATCCGATTCAAAGAACAACATTTGCGCCACACCCTCACCTGCATAAATACGTGCCGGCAAGTTGGTGGTGTTAGAGAACTCCAGTGTCACATGACCTTCCCATTCCGGTTCAAGCGGCGTGACATTTACAATAATACCGCAGCGTGCATAAGTCGATTTACCAAGACATACTGTCAAGACATTACGCGGAATACGGAAATATTCAACGGTACGGGCCAAGGCAAATGAATTGGGTGGAATAATGCAGACATCTGATTCAATATCAATAAAACTTTTTTCATCAAAGTTTTTTGGATCGACAATTGCTGAATGTACATTGGTAAATACTTTAAATTCACGTGCACAACGAACATCATAACCATAGCTTGAAACACCGTAAGAGATGAGTTTTTCACCTGCTTCATCATAACGTACCTGGTTTTCTGCATACGGTTCAATCATGCCGTGTTTTTCGCTCATTTCGCGAATCCAACGATCAGACTTAATTGCCATTATTTCAATCCAAAAATAGTTAATTCGATTATTGCGCTGTACTTTAACTGAAATTGGCTACAATGAAAATAATGATCGGGCGATGATGTCATTTTTTACAAAATGAACATTTTCATCAGCGTGATTTCAAGACTTAAAAGTTTAAAGATTCAAAAGTTTAAAGACTTAAAAGAGCTGAATAACTGAGTGGAATGGAAAAGCTTAATAAAACCAATGAAGCAGTTTTTTGTAAATTGGACTGATTGAGCCAGCGTACTTTATTGGAAGCAAGGATGGAACCGATAAAAATCCAGAACAAGGCAATCGGGACAATTAAAAGCAGGAACATCACAATATGTGCCATATAATGATTTATGCTGAGCCATGCTGTACCTGGAAAAACAGCGGAAGCAAAGAGCAAGGCTTTAGGGTTCAGTAAAGTTGCACAGAACAATTCCTGAGGACGAATCGTCGGCAGATTAAAACTTGCTTCAATATCTGCGGTTTTCCAAAGTTTAATTGCCAGAAAAACAATATAGCCGGCACTCACAAGTTTTAGGATGATAGGTAATATTGGAAATTTTGCAGAAACGGTACCAATGATTAAGCCCCAAACAGTAATTGCAATTAAGTAGCCACATGACTCCGCAGGAATTAATCGCAATGATTTACGTACACCGACCTGAATGCCAGAAGAGGCTAGCAAGGTATTTGTTGGGCCAGGCGTCAATAGAATGGTAATGACTAAACCAATGAATAACCATGAAATCATATGCGATCTCTCTATAGAGTGCGCGAAGAGTAAATCACTTTATTGTACTTAGCAAATCAGAAATTTTACATCTTTTAAAAACCTAAAATCTGTTTTTAAAATCATTTAAAATTCAATAAATTAAAATCATTAATATCATTTAACTCTTGAGTCATTTGTTAAAAAAAATTTCAATAAATCTTTTTTTAAGGTTAATCATTTACATTTACCCAGCTTGATCTGTCCCTCAGGGATCGATTCAGGCACAATACCTCATCACTTAAGCGGCCTCTTTCTATGGCAAAACAGTTCTTTCAGTCATGGCTTCCCTCTCCGCAAAAAGTTGCAGGGATGAAAGTAATGAAGATTTTTGGTGAACGCACCTTAAATCCTTTACTTTGGTATGTGAACAGAAAGTCCATTTCAAAAGCCGTTTTTATTGGCACGTTTTGGGGCATGATGCCCTTACCTTTTCACAGTATTTTGATTGTATTGACCGTATTGCTATTTGAAGTCAATTTGCCTGTGAGCTTATGTCTTGCCTGGCTGACCAATCCTTTTACCCTGGTTCCGATCCTGTATTTGGGGTTCTGGTTAGGCAGCAAAATTTTCCAGGTCAATATGATTGATCAGGATATGATGCTGGGTGTGTTGCATCAAATCAGCCATGCTATCACTCACTTTGGGCATGGACACATCGACTTGAGCCTGGCGAAAATTTTATTATCCGGCTTGATACTAGAGGCTTTCATCTTTGCAATTGTATTCTTCGTAATTACGCGATTATTGTGGCGATGGAATATTATTCAGCACCATAAACGGCGCCGAGATTTTCAATAATCATTGTATCTTTAACCCTATTTAGCTTATTCACATGCTCTTTAACGACTAAAATGAAACCAAGCTGATTTATGGAATTTTCTCTATTAAAAACAAGAGCTGAATCTAAAATATAAAAAGCCCAAACAAGCTTAGGCTTTTCAAAGACATTGGCTTGATTAAACAAGGAAAATTAGAAAATCCGGTTTTGTGGCTTTTCTGTCTTTGGCAATTGATCGGCAATTTTCTGGGCAATGGCCATATAGCTTTCCGCAGCATCATCTCCTACCAGCACAGAAGGTTTACCGGCATCGGCATTTTCGCGAATTTGCACATTTAACGGTAAACGCCCGAGTAAAGGAATATGGTATTGTTCAGCCAGTTTGTCACCGCCCCCTGTACCAAAAATCTGTTCCTCATATCCACAATTAGAGCAGATATGCGTCGACATGTTTTCCACTACACCAATTACAGGAATCTGAACTTTATTAAACAGTTCAATGCCTTTGGTGGCATCCAGCAAGGCAACATTTTGTGGTGTGGTAACAATGACCGCACCTGTCACCGGAATGCGCTGCGCCAAGGTTAATTGAATATCGCCTGTTCCTGGTGGCATATCAATCATCAATACATCCAGATCTGGCCATAAAGTCTGGTTAAAGAGCTGCATTAAAGCACCGGTGGCTTTGGGACCACGCCAGGCAACCGGCGTGTTGTGGTCTCCGGTTAAATGGCCAATGGAAAGCACGGCCATGCCATATGCATCCAGCGGAACAAAATTCTCTGCTTCAATCATGGGGGTACGTCCGGCATTGCCCAGCATGGTCGGAATACTTGGCCCGTAGATATCTGCATCCAGAACACCGACTTTTAAGCCCAGTTTTTGTAAAGCCAATGCAAGATTGACGGTGGTGGTCGATTTACCCACACCACCTTTGCCCGATGAAACCAGGATCACATTTTGAATGCGTGGATGCTTGGGCACATCTCTTTGCTGCGGTGCGGGTTTCTGGATCGGTGGATTATTCGGATCTTCCGCAGCTTTGCTTTCAGCTGGAGCCGTTTGTCCAGCAGCATCTACCACAGGGGGAAGTTTTTGCGCTGAAGCTGCCGTTGAAGCCTGTGCATTACTTGCACAGTTATGCCCCTGTTTGCCATGATCAGGGTTAGAACAGCTTTCACCGCGTTTATGCTTTTGCTGAATAACATGCATATTCAGTTCCCGGATGCCGCATTTTTCCAGTGCATCGGCCAAATCATCATGAATTTTTTGCAGATGATCAGCTTCTTCGGGATAAGTATGCAGAGTGAGTTGTAATACCTGACCTTCTACATTGACCTGAGTAATCCGGTCTTTCAGGGCATGCTTGGAATTGGGCAAGATATAGCCTTGTAGCACATTCTGGATTTCTTCCTCCTTCACCTCTTGCGCAGGTGAAAACACAGATTTAAGCGAAGAAAGCCACGACATAAGTTTACTCCAAGTATGGGCATACAGCTGAATAGCATAGTTTAGCTTTAAATGCGGCGAAGGTTAAGCATAGTTCTATATCGCTGGAAGTATGGGAAGATAAATTCAAATGAATCTCCTGCTTGGACGATTCAATAAAACAGTCTTAAATCCGATTGATTTGTCTGCCAGTCTGCTTATTTCTGTTAATAATTCTGCTACAGACATGCTGCTATTTTGTTCTTTATATTGTTAAATTATTATAATTTTAATTTGGGGATAACATGTTATTTAAGTACCTAATTCCATTTATGTTTTTGTCAATAATGACATTTGGTCATGCAGCTGAAACAGCTTCAATACGCACGCCTGAAGGTCAAACTCTCAGCTTGGGCGATTCTTTTACTGACATGCAAACTCGTCTGCATTTATCTCCAAGCTCTATGGTTAGCCGCGAGTTCAAAGAAAATAAAAAAGATTATCTGGCTATGGACTATACCTATGAAGTTGAAAATATGCTTTATACCATTACCATTGTGAACGATCAGGTGAAAAAAATTGAATGGTTGAATACTGATCAGGACATTAAAAAAGATCAAATGACCAAAGAATGATTCAAAAGCATACATAAAAAAGATAGCTAAAGTGGATAATGCTTAGTGCCAAACTCCCTTTAAAACAGAGCAGGTCTAAGCTGATTATTTTTTAATTTACACAAGGTGTGGATGGCTGTTTTTTTTAGCTATTCAAATTGCAGCGGCATGTACAGCAAACCGCTGCAATACAGGATGAATTGTTTATCTCCAGCAATGTACTTGCGTTGAAAAAACCATGACTGCGACGAGGCACTCTGACCCTGATCTACCCTTTATTTAATCGGGATCATCAAGTGCTGGTAAGGTGTTCCTGGCCACATGACATAAGGTACAGCAGTATCCGGCTGGGCATTTTTGGGATACATGTCATAAAAACCGGGTTCGGCACCCACAATTATGACGTGAGGACCCGTCTTGATCCAGTGGTTACCTTTGGTGGTTTTTTGGGCATACGGATCGGTATTACTGGCATCGGTTCCTCCCTCTAACATGTATATAAAGCCGATTTTACCTACATTTGGCGGTTTGTGTCCCATCCAGGCTTCTGCCCATTCCAGCGCAGCCTTGTCCATGCACATCGGGTCTGGACCGGGGGTCGTCGGATTATCAGGTGAATGCCACCTGCCCCTTATAAATGGAATTGCCATGGGTCCACGGCAAGGCTTTCGACATGATTTTTTCAGCAGCACCCGCAGCATACAAAATTTCCATCGATCGTTTGGTATAGACCAGGGCACGACTACCTTCAGACAGCTGCAGTTCTGACGATAACAAAATGACTTTCACACCCTGTTTCGCCAAAAGCAGTGCCGTGGTCATGCCAATGGGACCGGCACCGACAATCGTGACCGTGTCTGCATCGGTGACCACAGCTTCTTGGCTGTGAAAATGCGGAAATACCTGATATTGGTAATAAAGAGATTTTCGTGGCTGCGTTGCTGGAAAATGCATTTCGAACTCCTTGTCCTGATTATGCTAAAACGATATCAATCGTTTAATTAAACCCCTGCACATGCAATTCAGTTACACACTGAAATTGAATGTTTTCTTATCATCTTTTCATTTTGTTAATGATGCTGGCAGATCCTTTGCAGCCCGATGAACCCTCATAGTCCTTTGCTATGCTTGTCCTTTGGTCACAAAATCTGTAAGTGCCTGAGCGGTGGCTTTTAAAATACGGACTTTTTCATGTTCAAAGTCCATCGGTAAATATGCCTCGTTGCCCAGTGCTGCAATACAGAACTCAATGTCACCGTGAATATTAAAAACCGGGACACAAAACGAGTTCACCCCCACCAACATATCGCCTGAAACAGTCGCTGCGCCCTGTGACACAATGTCCTGTTTCATATTTAAAAATTCGTTCCAGTTTGCCGGATAAACCTGTACACCCTGTTTTTGTTTGTCCTGCCATTCACGTTCAAGTAAAGGCCGAACCACATTTTCTGGCATAAAGCTCGCAAATGCGCGACCCGTTGCCGAATTGAGCAATGGCATGATTGAACCGACCCGCGTGATGACCGATACCGGCTGATCAGGTTCAATAAACTGCACAATCAATGGTCCTTGCGAAGTCCAGCGACTGATTTGCAAACCACAGTGAATTTCACGATGCAAAGCCTGAATATAAGGCTGCGCTGCCTGAATCACATCGGTACGCTGGATGCATTGCAAGCCCAGCCGCCATGCCTGGTCACCCAATGCATAACGTCCGTCTTCAAGCTGCTTGGCATAATTCATCCGCACCAAACTCACCACATAGCGGTGCACTTTTGCCGGATGCATCGCCAATGCTTCAGCCAGTTCCTTCAGCATCATGGGATTGCGATGTGCAATTAAGGCATCCAGCACACCCAGGCCCACTTCCAAGGATTGCACACCACCTTGTGTTTTTTCTTCAGACATTAGTCGACAACTCTCATTTTGAATGGCGCCTATTCTACTCGAAGCCATCTGATTACCAAAAATCAAACCGCAGGAGAGCATCGAGAAATCTCAATTCAATTTATTAAATTTACGTAATACGTAATTAATTTATGTATTGCGTAATTTATGAAAATCAGTATGATGAGATTAATCCCAAAAATCAATAGGTCTTGGACATCAGATTCATGATTTTTTATAAAAATATATAAGTTATTGTTTTTAATATTTTTATATTTAATTTACGGACTGGTTTCAAGCCAATTTGAAACAAAAATTGATATCAGGGTTGCATTGACCCCGGTGGTTTTACATAAGGAACATGGACATGACTCGCCAATTAAAATCGTTTATTGAGGTTGCTCAAGATTCAGATTTCCCTATCCAGAACTTACCTTACGGCGTATTTAGCGAGACAGCTGAAGGCACACGTCGTATTGGCGTAGCCTTGGGTGAATGGGTGGTAGATCTTGCAGCATTGGAAGCGAACGGCTATTTAGCCCTTCAGCCGGGTGAACAGTATTTCAATCAGCCCACCCTGAACAAATTTATTGATTCAGGAAAATCCAGCTGGTCTAAAGTACGCGCAGAATTACAAAAGCTGTTGTCTGCAGACAATGCTGAATTACGTGACAACAGCGCACTTCGTGAACAGGTGTTCTTTAAGCAGGCCAATGTGACCTTGCATTTACCGGTACATGTTCCAGGCTATACCGATTTTTATTCTTCTAAAGAACATGCAACAAACGTGGGCTGCATGTTCCGTGATCCTAAAAATGCCCTGCTGGCCAACTGGTCCGAACTTCCTGTGGGTTATAACGGCCGTGCCAGCTCTGTAATTGTCAGCGGTACAGACATTGTGCGCCCTTCTGGTCAGATCAAGTTGCCAAATGAAGAACGCCCGCAATTTTCAGCGTGCCGCAAGCTCGATTTTGAACTTGAAACCGGTTTTATCATTGGCAAACAAAATCAATTGGGTCAGCCCATTTCCGTTGAAAATGCATGGGATCATATCTTCGGTATGGTACTGTTCAATGACTGGTCAGCACGTGACTTGCAACAGTGGGAATACGTGCCACTCGGTCCGTTCAACTCCAAAACCTTTGCCTCTTCCATTTCGCCATGGATTGTCACCTTAGAAGCGCTGGAACCCTTTAAAACAAGTTCACCTGTTCAAGAACCTCAGCCATTGGCTTACTTACGTGAAGACCATTCAGCAAACAGCTACGACATTCAGCTGTCTGTGGAAATTCAAGCTGAGCAGGCAGCACAGGCTGATGTCATTTGTGAAACCAATTTTAAATACATGTACTGGTCAATGGCACAGCAATTGGCGCATCACACCATTGCTGGCTGTAATGTACAGGTCGGCGATTTAATGGGTTCAGGGACCATTTCCGGGCCGACCCCCGATTCTTATGGATCTTTACTGGAAATCACCTGGAATGCGACCAAACCCTTAACGCTGAGCAATGGCGAACAGCGTACCTTTATTCAGGATGGCGACACCGTGATTATGAAAGGTCACTGTGAAAAAGACGGTTTACGCATTGGCTTTGGCGAAGTCAGTGGCAAAGTTTTACCTGCACTTCAGTTTGATTTTCAGTAATTCCGGGGATCAAAGCGATGCAACTGTATACCTATTTTCGTAGCTCGGCGGCCTATCGTGTCCGCATTGCGCTGAATTTAAAAGGCTTAAATGCCGATTATATTCCTGTGCATTTGCTCAACAACGGCGGTGAACAACATAGCGATGCCTATAAAGCGGTCAATCCATCTGAACTGGTTCCAAGCCTGGTCAATAATGAATTTCAGCTCAGTCAATCGCTAAGCATTTTGGAATATCTGGAAGAACGGTATCCCGAGACAGCACTGCTTCCTCAAGATATTCAGCAACGTGCCTTGGTGCGTGCGTTCAGTCTCGCGATTGCCTGTGACATTCATCCCCTGAACAACCTGCGTGTACTGCAATATCTGTCAGGCACACTGGAGGTAACGGATGAGCAAAAAAATACCTGGTATCGCCACTGGGTGGACACTGGTTTTAAAACCCTGGAAGCCTTGCTGCACAGCTCCAATGGCCGTTTCTGCTTTGGCGATCAACCCACATTTGCCGACTGCTGCCTGATTCCACAAGTCTATAACGCCTTACGTTTTAATGTGGATATCACAGCTTATCCCCAAATTGCATCTATTTATCAGCATTGCAACACTCTTGCAGCATTTCAACAGGCTGCCCCAGAAGCACAGCAAGAAGCGGCTTAATTTCAAGAAAAGGACATTCAAAATGGCAATACAAATTGAAAAAATTCACCACGTTGCATACCGTTGCAAAGATGCCAAAGAAACGGTGGACTGGTACAAAAAAAATCTGAACATGAACTTTATTTTGGCATTTGCCGAAGATCATGTGCCATCGACCAAAGCCTTTGATCCCTATATGCATTTATTTTTAGATGCAGGCAACGGTAACGTTCTGGCATTTTTTGAGCTGCCTACTCAGCCTGAAATGGGTCGCGATGAAAACACGCCAAAATGGGTTCAGCATATTGCTTTAAAAGTCAAAGACCGTGCCGCACTCATTGAAGCCAAAGCACATCTGGAAGCCAATGGCGTGGATGTTTTGGGCATTACCAATCACGGAATTTTCCATTCCATTTACTTCTTCGATCCAAACGGTCACCGCCTGGAACTCGCTTATGACGACGAAAAAGCGCCTGAAAAAATTGCTATGATTAGCGAAGAAATGAAAGAAGAAATGCTGGCTGAATGGTCGCAGACCAAACGTGCCCCGCACCATACGCATTTCCTGCATGCAGATGAATTGGAAAACAATTCTGCACAAGCCAAAGTGGATCATTGATTAAAAGGATAAATCGGATGAATAAATGGGTTGCAAGTGCAGCAGAAGCCCTGGATGGCATTGTTGCAGACGGTCAAACCGTTGCAGTGGGTGGTTTTGGCTTATGTGGTATTCCTGAAGCATTAATTGATGCCCTAAAAGACACTGGGGTTAAGAATCTGACCTGTATTTCCAATAATGCCGGCGTTGATGACTTTGGTTTAGGCAAATTGCTGCAAACCAAACAAATTAAAAAAATGATTTCATCTTACGTGGGTGAAAACAAGGAATTTGAACGTCAATACTTAAGCGGCGAGCTGGAAGTAGAACTCACCCCTCAAGGCACACTAGCCGAAAAATTACGTTCAGGCGGTGCTGGCATTCCTGCATTTTACACCCGTACAGGTGTCGGCACTTTAATTGCCGAGGGCAAGGAAAGCCGCATATTTGAGGGTCAGGAATATATTCTTGAAGATACCTTAACTGCCGATGTGGCCTTGGTCAAAGCCTATAAAGCCGATAAAGCCGGTAATTTAGTGTTCCGGAAAACGGCACGCAACTTTAACCCTGAATGTGCTGTGGCTGGAAAATTCACTGTGGTTGAAGTGGAACAGATTGTGGAGATTGGTGAGATCGATCCTGATGAGACCCATCTTCCGGGTATTTATGTAAACCGTATCATCGTCAATGCAACACCTGAAAAGCGCATTGAACAAATGACGTTAAAGGCGGAGGCTTAAATCATGGCTTGGACACGCAATGAAATGGCACAGCGCGCTGCGCTTGAGCTTGAAGATGGCTTCTATGTGAACTTAGGCATTGGGCTGCCGACACTGGTTGCCAATTATATTCCTGAAAATATCAACGTCTGGCTACAGTCTGAAAATGGCTTGTTGGGTATTGACGAGTTCCCGACTGCAGAAACCGTTGACCCCGATCTGATCAATGCCGGCAAGCAGACCGTGACCGCACGACAGGGTGCGGCGTTTTTCTCAAGTTCAGAATCTTTTGCCATGATTCGCGGCGGACACGTGAACATTGCCATTTTAGGAGCAATGGAAGTTTCGGAACGCGGCGATTTGGCCAACTGGATGATTCCAGGCAAAAAAGTCAAAGGGATGGGCGGTGCGATGGATCTGGTTGCCGGCGTGCAAAAAGTGGTGGTACTGATGGAACACAGCGCAAAAGACGGTAGCCCGAAAATCGTTAAAAATTGTGCCCTGCCCCTGACAGGTCAAGGCGTCGTGAATCGTGTCATCACTGAACTTGGCGTAATGGACATCACTTCTGAAGGCGTAAAACTGGTTGAACTTGCTCAAGATGTCACGCTTGAACAGATTCAGGCAGCATCAGGGGTCGATCTGGTTATCTCCTCAAATGTGGTGGCAGCGTAAATTTTTCATGAAAAAAGCAGCTTCGGCTGCTTTGCTCTGTGCTGAAAATTCAGAATACTTTAATTTTGCAGCTTCCAATCAGGCAACTGGTAAAAGTTTTCTCATAAAAGTTTTCTCATATTTAATTGGGTTTTTAAATATGGCTCTTTTCAGCATGCTTTATGTTGATTCATCCAACGCAGCGGTTACCACTTGAAAGCGTGATCAGGCTTCCACGCACATCTCAACCACGAAATGCCGCTTCTATTACAGCAATGTCAATTTTTCTCATCGTCATCATGGCATCAAATGCACGTTTGGCGGCTGCACGGTCGGGGCTAGTGTATGCCTTGGTTAGGGCAATCGGCGTAATCTGCCAGGAGATGCCCCATTTGTCTTTACACCAGCCGCATTCGCTCTCCTGACCGCCATTGCCGACAATTGCATTCCAGTAGCGATCCGTTTCCTCCTGATTCTCGGTCGCCACCTGAAATGAGAACGCTTCGTTGTGCTGAAACACGGGGCCACCATTCAGCCCGAGGCAGGCAACGCCAAGTACAGTAAACTCCACAGTTAAAATATCTCCTTCCTTCCCTGACGGATAATTTCCAGGTGCACGGTGTACCGCACCGACCGATGAATCTGGAAAGGTCTCGGCATAAAATCTTGCAGCGCCTTCAGCGTCATTGTTGTACCACAGGCATATGGTATTCTTTGCTATATTCATCATTTCACCTCTTTATAAAGAATGCGGCTTATGTGATTCGGAATGACTAGCACGCGTTCCCCATATTGGTTTAAATATTTTGTTCAACACCGTTTCTATATTTGACCAAAAAATGAAATAGACCTATTTCATAATTGTATTTTTATTAGACTTCTTTCATAAATCCTTTGAAAAACTAAAATTGTTTGTAAAGCTGAAATTGAAAATGATTTAATTCATTTTTTACCAAAGAAATTTGAGTCTTGACTTGGAAGAATTCTGGGATAATTTAATGATTGCGACTTTTATTAAATACCGATTTAGAGTTCAACCTAATCTGCATAATATTTTGGACATCTAAATCCCTATTTTCATTCATGAACACCGCATTAGACTTAAGTAGTAAAAGATAGAGCATATTTACACAGGAATTGATTAACGTAGGCTTTTTGATAGTTTTTTTTGATGCTGCCATGCTTAGAAAAATAGCTAAAATTGCTCCATCTCAGCGATTGAGTCTGATTTAAAAATAAACGATTTATTAAAAGAAATAAAAATGTACTGCTGAACTTCTCCATAACTGCATTCGGACTTGCCTAAAGGGTCAGGATGGCAGATCGCGATGCATGCTCAGATCAATACATGACAGTATTTCAAGTATTTTTTCACCGTTATAGTCTTACTTTCTTTACGATCAATAACATACAGAGCAAGAACTCTACATCCAGTGGTTGCCGTAGTTGAATCACGGTTATTCATGGTCAATGGCGCGATATAGCCCAGCAAAATGCGACATGCTAAGTCCATCCCGATCGAGTTGATGCTAAACAGGACATTATTGGTTTTTTGTCCCCTCTTAAATTCGAGGTCCTTAGCTTGAGTAAGTCTAGAATCTCGTTGTGCAGCGCCAAGTGACCATTTCAAGTGCCCATTTAAGGAAAATACACTTTCCAGAGCAAACGTCACTTTAAGCTTGATGCAGTGCGGCTTTTCACATCAACGCCTTATCCCAATCTTTGCTTTATGGACTGAGAGAAGTTCAATTCTTCAGCAACGATTATAAAATCATGCAGTCGCCATAATTTTATATAACTGGCCCGTTGAGTAATAAAAAACATCACTCCTAAAAAAATAAATAAACCCAGATTAAATACAAGTATTTTGGTAGGAATTAACACTTTAACTATGATTATAAAACAAAAAAATTAAAATAAAATCAAACCTTAAAAACACTAGTGATTTAGTAGGAATTACCCCAAAAGAACAATTAAAAAAACAGATCGAAAAGAACAAGTTTATTTAGATTAAGTATTTGTAAATAAACAATATAATTAAAAAAATAATTTCATTTAAGCAATATTCATTAAAATAAAATAAAACATTTTAAATACCAGTAATTTAGTCGGAATTAATATAAAAAAATACCCCGATTAAAATAAAAAATAAATCAAAATCATGACCAATTTAATAGGAATTAAACCACCAACAATAATCCATTTAATATCTCAATTAAAATAAAAAATATATTTCATCAAAATCCCCTTTGCTTCCATCATCGTTGCAAAGTTTGAATCTATGACTTTGTACCTAGACGGGTCACAGGAGAAGTTTTCATGAATGGAAAAATTGATGTGTGCGAAATCGACGCTTTGGTCGATGCACAAAATGGACGTATTACCCCAGCGATCTATACCGATCCTGGCCTTTATGAACTGGAACTTGAACGTGTCTTCGGCCGTACCTGGTTATTCCTTTGCCATGAAAGCCAAATTCCAAAAGCAGGCGACTTTTTCAATACCTATATGGGCGAAGACCCGATTATCGTGGCACGCCAAAAAGACGGTTCAATCAAAGCATTTTTAAATCAATGCCGTCACCGTGCGATGCGTGTCAGCTTTGCAGACTGCGGTAATACCCGTGCCTTTACCTGTCCATATCACGGCTGGTCCTATGGCGTCGATGGCTCATTAAAAGACATTCCATTAGAAGACCGTGCTTATCCGCAAGGCGCCTGCAAAGAAAAATGGGGTTTACTCGAAGTCAACCGTGTTGAAACTTATAAAGGCTTGGTTTTCGGTTGCTGGGATGAAACCACACCTGACCTGATCGACTACATGGGCGACATGGCATGGTACTTAGATGGTGTGCTGGATCGTCGTGAGGGCGGTACCTGTATCGTGGGTGGCGTACATAAATGGGAAATTGAATGTAACTGGAAATTTGCAGCGGAACAGTTCGCCTCTGACCAATACCATGCCCTGTTCTCACACGCATCTGCAGTACAAGTACTTGGTGCAAAACCGGATGATGAATCGACCAAAACCTTAGGTAAGGAACAGACGCCTCGCCCTGTGTGGGAAACTGCCAAAGATGCCTTGCAATTCGGTTCTAAAGGTCACGGTTCAGGCTTCTTCTTTACTGAAAAACCCGATGCAAACGTGTGGGTCGATGGTGAAGTCGCCAACTATTTCCGTGAAACCTATGAAGAAGTGAAAGAACGTTTAGGTGAAATCCGTGCCTTACGTCTTGCCGGTCACAACACCATGTTCCCAACGCTGTCTTGGCTCAATGGTACCGCGACGCTTCGTGTCTGGCATCCACGTGGACCAAACAAAACTGAGGTTTGGGCATTCTGTATCTGTGATGCTGATGCACCACAAGACGTAAAAGATGCATTCGAACGTTCTGCAACACGTGCCTTTGGCCCTGCGGGTTTCCTGGAGCAAGATGACTCGGAAAACTGGGTTGAAATCCAGAAAGTACTGCGTGGTTATAAAGCCCGTAACAGCAAACTGATTGTCGAAATGGGCAAAGGCACTGAAAAAGTCCGTGAAGACGGTGTGCCCGGGATCACCAGCTATATTTTCTCTGAAACAGCCGCACGTGGTTTCTATCGCCGTTGGGCAGATCTTCTGGTTCATAAAGAATGGGAAGACGTTGAAAAAGCAACTGAAGCATATGAAAAGGAGCTTGTGAAATGAGCCAAGTGAGCCTAGAACTTCATTACCAAATTAGCCAGTTCCTGTATCGTGAAGCAAAATTGCTGGATGACTGGAAATTCCGCGAATGGTTAGACATACTCGCTGAAGATATTTCCTATACCCTGCGGACTACGCCAAACGCTCAAACACGTGACCGTCGTCGTTCAGTGGAGCCACCAACGACTTGGGTATTTAACGACAATAAATTTCTGTTGGAACGTCGTGTGGCACGCCTTGAAACAGGTATGGCTTGGGCTGAAGAGCCTCCATCACGTACCACGCATATGGTCAGTAACGTGATTGTGGAGCCGACTGAGGTTGAAGGCGAATACGATGTGTATGTGACTTACCTGCTCTACCGCTCACAGAAGGAAAAAGACGTGGTGATTTACTGTGGTAAGCGTCATGACAAGATTCGCAAAGTGGAAGGCGGTTTAGGTTTCCAAATCTTTAACCGTAAGATCACCCTCGATCAGGTGACCTACACCTCACATAACCTAAGCGTGTTCTTCTAAGAACGGATCGGCAGCCTGTATCGGCTGCCTTTTTTTCAGGAGCTTTTCATGGCCGTTAAACTGATTTGTGCTTCGCATAGCCCGTTAATGGAATTTGCGACACCTCAAGAACAATACAAAGAACAAGCCGTTCGTGATGCTTTTGCCAAACTTGCAATTGAGGTCAAAGCCTATGACCCGACCCTGATCATTAGCTTTGGTCCTGACCATTTTAATGGTTTCTTTTATGACTTGATGCCAAGTTTCTGTGTGGGCATTCGTGCCGCCGCAGCAGGTGATTGGGACTACGGTAAAGACAATGATCAGATCAATGTCCCTGAAGAGAAAGCCTTGGCCTTGGTGCGCCAAGTGCTGGATCAAGGCGTGGATGTGGCTTATTCCTATCGTATGCAAGCCGATCATGGCGTGACCCAACCCCTGCACTTCTTGTGTGAAGGTCAGCTGGACCGTTATCCAACCATTCCGATCTTTGTCAATGGCGCTGCTGCACCGATGCCCACCACCAAGCGCACCATTGCTTTAGGTCGTGCTGTGGGTCAATTTATCCAGTCTTTAAACCTTGAAAATGAACGTGTACTGATTTTGGGAACCGGTGGTCTTTCTCACGATCCACCGACACCGCAAATGGGATCCGTGCCGCCTGAGGTGGAAGAATTCCTGATTGCGGGTCGTAACCCAACAGCTGAAGCACGTGAGGCACGTCAAGCCAAGGTCATTGCTGTGGGGCAAAAATTAGCAGCGGGTGATACCTCTGTTTCAGTGCCCTTGAATCGTGACTGGGATTTGGCTTTGCTGGAGAAATTCGAAAATGCTGATTTTCCAGCTTTAGAGGCCATGACTGAAGCGGAGATTCGACGGGATGGCGGTCGTGGCGGTCAGGAAGTTCGGGCATGGATGGCAGCTTTTGCAGCCCTGCATGAAGTGGGTCACTACGAGATGACAACACATTGCTATGAAGACATCAGTGAGTGGATCGCAGGCTTCGGCATCGTATCTGCAGAATTAAAAGCTTAATCACATCAGCAACATCGAAACCATCCGTGGCCATAGGGTAAATAAAATCAACGCTGAAGCACCTACGGTTGAACTTCAAAATGGTGACGTTGTTGCTGATCACAAACTGTTGCTTACAACTGAAGGTGCAGCACATCAATAGCGACCAGAAAAAGAGGTACACGATCGAAATAAAGGTAAAAGACTCGGTTTTGAGATTCAATTTAATCGCTGGAATCTACAACTTGGAACGAATCTACACCTTGAAACTAAATAAAAGTGATTTAGGAGAGATTTATTATTGAGTATATTTAATTAATGAATACAGAACAGATAAGAAAAATAAAAATATCCAGGCGAAAAAAAACCATCGTTTAAAGTGATAGTAAAATAAAAGCTGTAAAAAAAATGCTGAAGTTATGATCAGGAAAATCCAGGTGATCATTCCCACAGAAAGATCATGGTCCAGACAGTTCAAGTATAAAGAAATACCCATAAAAATAAATGAGCATATTTTTAACGAAGATTGAGCATAATCAAAGGTCAGGAAATTATAATTGAGTTTTTTCATTCCACTTTGACTGGTCATACACAGCTGCATCATTGCAACAATTGCCCACAATATTGCAGCCAAACTCATTTAGCCACCTCCCTCATTTTTATTTTCCTGAAATAATAACAGGCAAAAATATATCCTGTGGCTATGAATATAAATACCAGATCAACGCCTGCCACCGACCATTGCTGATGCCGCAATGTATTGAAAATGAAAGCTTGTGGAGATAGAAATATTGGACTGAATACCGTCATCCATAAAATAAAAGCTGTAAGTATGAAGGCTAAAACAATGGCTTTTTGCATTTTAACCAGCATCGGAATGACCAGAATTCCAATCCAGCTCATAAAAAATATGAATAACTCATACTGAACCCGATGCTCAAGACTGGCCAGTAAAATCCGGTTAGCCAAAAAATACATGGCTGTTGCCAACGGCAAACCCAGGAAGGTGAAATAATTAAGGTAACTCACCACTGTATAACTTAATTTATTGTGCTGTTTAATGCGTTTCCTTTGCCATAATAAAGCTCCCGCGACCAGCATGATACAACCGATTAAACCTAAACTTGCCAGCATCCATCTCATCCATTGACTGGCATAATATCCTAAATGAATGCCATAGGTTGCCGAACTGATTTGAGCGACAGGATGCAGGTTTCTTTCAGAACTCAGATTCTTCCCGGTATTTGCTGCAAAAATAAATTGTGGATTATTGAAAGTAATTAATTTGTTATATCCATAATCAAACGTAATTAACGCTTCTGCAGTATTTGGGTTTTTGACTTCAAATTTTTCCAGAACAGCCCCATTACTCCCCTGCTGAGGCAATTGACGAGAAAATATGGAGAATTCTTTTAATTGAATACCTGAATCTTCTGCCGGTTTTGGAACATTGCTATATTGTATTTCACTATAAAACTTTTTTATTCCATTCTCGCCATATTGTTGATGAATACCCATAGGCATGAGCAGATAGAAGAAAATCATGACACCGGTAAAGGCCATAATCAGATAAAAAGGCAGGGTCACTACGCCGGTAATATGATGTAAATCCAATAAGGTACGCTGTCCCTTAAAGCTCCGGAATACAAAAAAATCTTTAATTATTTTTTTATGGGTAAATATCCCGGTGATTAATGCGATGAGAAATAGACCCCCTACAATCACCACAAGCGTTCTACCCACGACATCAGGCAAAGGATAAAGACTGTAATGTAATTTAAAAAAGAAGTCACCCCCCAGACTTTCCCGACCCTCTGTTAAAATTAACCCTGTATTCGGGTCTTGCAGTTTATGGTACTTACTGGTTTGGTCTTGCCATTCCAAAGTGTTAAAAGGCATTCGGGAAGTGGCAAGATTCACTCGCCATCTTTTTGCATCGGGCGCATGGGTATTTAAATAATCATAGGCAACCTGGGCCGACTCAAGGGAACTGGGAGACGCTTTTAGATATAAAAAATTTTCAGGTTTAGACCAGAGATTGATTTCTGTTCTGAAATAGGCAATAGACCCGGTAAAAAAAATCAGGAAAACTGACCACAATACAACGATACCGAACCAGCTGTGTAAAGTTGCCTGTACCTGGCGAAATTGCATTTAATGTTCTCCCAATTTCCTTATGATCCAATAGCCCAGCAATAAAATATAACTGAGATAATTGATTCTCTTTTGCCATAATTTAGAGGGAATACAAGGAACTAAAACAATATAAAAAATGAGAAAAATAAAACTTAGAAGAGCGGATAAATAGATATTTTCAGCTTTTGCAAATGGCAAATAATCAGGTAAAACCCAAGAGATCCATAGGCTATAGCCATAAGCGGCCAAGCAGATATAAAAAATTTCTTGAATAGATAACCATTCTGGTTTCTGTTTATCCATTGACCTTATCTTTCATCACATATCAGGAAATGAGGAAGTATCTGTACGGCGACAGATACTTCCTGGGTGAGTATTAATAATTAATGGTATAGCTCAGGCTAAAAGTACGACCCTCAGCAGGGATGGCCAACAGGGAGTTGCCATTGGTTACGGCTGCTTGCTGTGCAAATACATTTTTATACTGCTTGTCCCAGACATTATAGACACCAAAATCGACACGGCCTTTCGCTACAGGGAAATGGGCCAAGACATCCATAGTGGTATAGCCTTTAATCTCTGCTGCACTATTACCATCAGTTAAACCTGCAGCTTTTAATGCCTGGTCATCTTTGTAGGCTTCGTCTGTGCCTTTAATGGCTTGCATTTGTGCACGCACACCATAGCCTTCATCATTATTCCATTCAGCAAACAGAGTGCCTTTCACCGGGGAAACAGCAAACGCATTCAGTTCATGCCAGTGATCTGCGGCATCTTTATACTGTCCCCGCGTATAACCCAAGGTACCACCGACCTTGTAGTTTTCCATAAATGGGTAGCTTACAGTCGCTTCTGCTCCATAAATGCGTTGATCGGTATCTACCACATTTACTGAACGGTCTGCGTTGAACTGTACAACTTTATCAGAGGTGTTATAGAAACCCGTTAGACCCAAGTTTAAGCCGTCGTCCTGATTTAAGCGCCAACCCAATTCATAGCTGTTGACCGTGATCGGTGCAATACCTGACGTCGTTAAGGTATAGGCAGCTACATCACGCAGCACCCGTTGTACATCGGGATAACTATAACCTTGTGAGAAGTTGGCATAAACTTGCTGCGCGTCTGTTAACTCATAGACTGCACCTAAATTGAACAGGAACTTGTCAGCATCGGTAGAGTCAGCCGCCATTAAAGTAACCGGATTGCGTGCAGTTAAATAACTGTCAGTGTCTGCCTGAACATACTGATAACGCACACCGGCCTGAACATTTAAACGATCCGTCAGTGCATAATCACTTTGTACAAATGTGCCAATATTCTGGATTTCTGTATCCGGTCCAGAACCTTGTTTCTCACCTGTCGGGGTATAGACCAGGCCATTGTGACTTGGCGTATAGAAATCAGCCCACTGATGGTCTTTTTCCCAGTCATAGTCCAGGCCATAAGTCAGCTTTAAATCTCGCTCGGCCACCTGCAGGTCAGATTGAACAGTAGAGCGAATTCCTGCATAGTCCACATTGGATTGGCTTTGCTTTACATTCACGCCATCTTTTGAATAACCATACGGTACAAAACGCGCTTTTTCATTACGGTAATACGCTTCAACATTCAAAATTTGTCCCAGAAAATCCTGGTTTTGATACTGGGTATTAAACGCATAGCGTTCTGTAAAGGGTTGTTGATCTAAACTCCACCCTTTAATGGCTTTATAAGAAGGCTGTGTCCCGGTTTGCAGATAAGAATAGTCAGGACCATATTCGGTATCCTGTTCATCATTATAATATTGTGCACCAAAACTTAAGCTTTGCTTATCGGTTAAATTAAAGTTTAAACGACCATTCACATCAAGCGTATCGGTATCCATCGTGCTGCCCTGCCAAGGGCTTAACGAGATACGGTCGCCGTTACCATCAAACTGAGAACCCCGACTGGTAAAATCTACCCCTAAAAAACCGTCCATCTTGTCATGACTAAATGAAGCAGTCTGCCCCACTTGATAAGCCAAACTGTCACGACGAAAATTATCAGCCGATGTCAGGCCTAACTTGGTCTGAAAGCTGATCGGTTTCGATTTGTCCGCACGTTTGGTAATAATATTAATGATTCCGCCCGTCGCACCTGAACCATAAATACTGGTCGCACCTGAAACCACCTCGATATGATCTATCATATTCGGACTGATGCTGTTGAGCTGACGCGCCACATCGCGCGAACCGGTCTGTGAAACTCCGTCAATCATCACCAGTACATTCCGCCCACGCATGGTCTGACCGTAATTACTGCTGGTCCCGCTGCTTGGTGCCAATGAAGGTACCAGCTGCGCTAAAACATCTGCAACTTTTCGACTCGCTCCAGCCTGTTGAGCAATTTCTTCACCCTGAATGGTCTGTACAGTTCCTGCAACTTCAGCAATCGTTTTAGGGGTACGGGTTGCTGTGACCACAATAGGAGAAAGCTTTATTGTTTGATCTGAACCTTCAGGCTCCTTCGATGCAGGACCAAACTCTTCTGCGTACAGTTGTGAAGAAATAGCGACACTAAGAAAACACAGACTAAATTGAGATAGTCGCATTTTTAATCCCCTTACACAAATATTAATAATGACGCAAATAATAATCATTACTATTATCAATGTAAATTTTTTATTGCCATATTTACTGTTTTTTATATCCTTTTTCGATTTGCTCTTTATGAATTAAGCTAAATCCCTAACTAGGAAAATCCGAATTTTAAAAACGATAAAAAATGGTGAAGTGTGTCTGGAATTTTGGCTAGGATCAGAAGCATTTTAGCCAATAAAGATGTTTGGCAGAAAATCAATTCCTGTTCTTGCTATAGATAAATCTTGTTGCTTAAAAATATTTTTTAACTGCTGTGTGAGTTAAATTTAAACTGTTTTTATTGTATAAAAAAACAGTTAATTAAAAATCAGCCCTGAATGGGCAGGGCTGATTTTTAACTGGTTGATGGAGCATTTATTATGAAGATAAATCTACACACAGATATTTCATTTCGAGATATTCATCAATACCGAATTTAGAACCTTCACGTCCTAAACCAGATTGCTTCACACCACCAAATGGCGCAACTTCATTAGAAATGGCACCGGTATTAATTCCGACCATGCCATATTCCAATGCTTCACCCACACGCCATTGACGCGCTGTACTCTGTGTGAATATATAGGTAGCCAGGCCAAACTCGGTATCATTTGCCATCGCCACCGCTTCTTCTTCCGTGTGGAAGCGGAATAACGGAGCCAATGGACCAAAAGTTTCTTCTTTAGCCACTTTCATGTCCTGGGTTACTTCAGTCAGCACGGTAGGCTCAAAGAAAGTGCCACCTAGACTTGAACGCTGGCCACCAATTTTAATCTGCGCACCTTTGCTCGCGGCATCTGCAATATGCGACTGCACTTTGGCAATTGCATCTTCATCAATTAACGGGCCTTGAGTGGAACCGTCTTGACGGCCATCACCCACTTTTAAATTGGCCACAGCTGCAGTCAATTTCTCAGCCAGCGCATCATAAATGCCATCTTGCACATAAATACGGTTGGCACAGACACAGGTTTGACCGCTATTACGGAACTTGCTGACCATAATGCCCTGAACCGCCTGCTCCAGATTGGCATCATCAAAAACCAGTACTGGCGCATTGCCACCCAGCTCAAGTGACAGTTTTTTGATGGTTGGCGCACATTGCTGCATGAGAATGCGGCCGACTTGAGTTGAACCGGTAAAGCTCAGCTTTTTCACTGTATCGCTTTCACACAAGGTTTTGCCCACTTCAATGGCATCGCCACTAATGTGCAGCAATACATCTTGTGGTAAACCTGCCTGCAAAGCCAGCACTTCCAGAGCATAGGCTGTTAATGGCGTTTGCTCGGCCGGTTTAACCAGCATAGAACAGCCGGCAGCAATTGCAGGGGCAGCCTTACGGGTAATCATGGCTGCAGGGAAATTCCACGGCGTAATTGCAGCGGTGACCCCAATTGCCTGTTTGATGACCAGCAAACGCTGATTCGGCAGCGTTGGTGTCAGCACTTCACCGTCAATACGGCGTGCCTGTTCAGCAAACCAGCGGATAAAGGAGGCAGCATAAGCAATTTCACCGCGCGCTTCAGCTAAAGGTTTACCTTGTTCAGCAGTCAAAATCTGAGCCAACGACTCTTTATTTTCCTGCATCAAATTAAACCAGGCCCACAGCACATCAGCGCGTTGTAATGCTGTTTGTGCTTTCCATGCCGTCTGTGCCGTCTGTGAACGAGCAATTGCTTGTTCTACCGACGCACGGTCATGGGATTTCACCCATGCCAATGTATCATGTGTTGCCGCATCTTTAACTTCGATGTAATCACCTGTTTCAGGTTGATCAAAATGAATGTCTGGATGCTGTAATAAATCTTTATATTGCGCTTGAAGCATAGTCATTACTCTTCAATTATGCTGCAGCAGAAAGTGCAAAACCTTGTTTTAAAATGTTTAAGCCAGCACGGAATTGCTCTGCAGGAATCGTTAAAGGATATAAGAAACGAATCACATTACCATAACGACCACATGTCAAAATGAGCAAGCCATTTTGCATGGCATAGTTTTGCACCGCTTTGGCTTGATCAGCCGTTTCCAGTTCTACAGCAACCATTGAACCTAAGGCACGAATATCTTTGACAATAGAAGAAGACTGTTTCAGTTCATTTAGAACCTCAACTAACTCTGCACCTAATACATTGGCGCGTTCACAAAGACCTTCTTCTTCAATCACATCAATAACTGCATGTGCTGCAGCAACTGCAATCGGACTGCCCGCATAAGTACCGCCTAAGCCGCCAGGATTCGGTGCATCCATAACTTCAGTACGACCAACCACGCCAGAAATCGGGAAACCACCGCCCAGGCTTTTTGCCATCGTGATCAGGTCTGCTTTGGTTTCGTAGTGATTCATGGCAAACAGTTTACCGGTACGGGCAAAACCTGTTTGCACTTCATCTGCAATCATCAAAATACCATGCTGATCACACAATGTACGTAAACGCTTTAAAAATTCTGCCGGTACAACATTAAAACCGCCTTCACCTTGCACAGGCTCAAGTACGATTGCCGCCACATCATGTGCAGCCACATCTTCAGCAAAAATGTCTTCAATGCTTTGGATGGCATCGTCCACAGTAATGCCTTTTGACTCTACCGGATAGCGTGCATGGAAAACACCCGCTGGCATTACCCCAAAGTCACGTTTGTAAGGGGCAGTTTTACCCGTCATGGCCATGGTCATGAATGAACGGCCATGGAAACCGTTACCAAAAGTCACAATGCCGTGACGGCCAGTATAGGCACGGGCAATTTTAACTGCGTTTTCTACTGCTTCAGCGCCGGTAGAAAAGAATGAGGTTTTTGCAGGACCATCAATCGGTGCACGCTCATTGATACGCTCAGCAAGAGAGACATAGCTTTCGTAAGGTACAACCTGATAGGCGGTATGGGTAAATTTTGTTAATTGTTCAGTAACAGCAGCAATAATTTTAGGGTGACGATGACCGGTATTCAGTACCGCAATACCACCTGCGAAATCGATATATTGATTGCCTTCGGCATCCCAAATTGTCGAGTTCTCTGCTTTCTCCGCGTACCATTGACACATGACACCAACACCACGAGGCGTCGCTTGCTGTTTACGTGCATTCAGTGCAGAGTGTTTACTGTCCATTTTGTATCCTCATTCTTGATTCATACATTGTAAAATTTTGGCATCCATATCATGTGCTTGATGATATGCAAATGACTGATTGATCTTCCTCATTTTGCGCTTTTATCGGCCTGATACGAGAGCCACTTTGAATCAGATAGACAGAGCCAATTCACCCCACCCCGAAGATTTTAAAAATCAAAAAAACAGGATAATTATATACAAATCATAAGCTTGAAATTACACCATAAAAATGGCACCTTTTTTACAAGGTGCCATTTTGATAACTAAGAGCAAAAATTTAAAAATTATACATAAACAGTAAATTCAGCAGCCGGCTATGGCCTGCTGCATCTCCTTGCGCCAAAGAACCAGCATCACCACCAATGAATACATCATTTTTACCGGTGATATATTCGGCTGCCAGCGAAAACTGCTTAACATCCAGCTGAGCACCCAAAATATTGCGTGTAGATGTGGCAAAACCGGACTTCTCTTTGTCAAAGACGGTATAGCTGACATAAGGCGTCAGATCGTAATCTTTGTAAAAATCAGTCATTTGATAATCCAGATTCGCCACATAATAATTGGCTTTATTGGCCACATGATACTTCGATTCAAAAGAACCTACCGTCGCATAATCTGGATTCTCTACAGCCTGGGTATCTGCGCGATTCTGTCCGGCAGTCAGGGTCAGGTTTGCATTCTGGTAGTTTAAGCGACCAAACACATTCCATGCATTGCGATGCCCGGTTTGACCATTGCGGTTATTTTCCAAATCTGAATACCAGTAAGAGCCGCCGACATTCAGCTTAACCGGGCTGTCCTGCAGCGGAATCTGCTGATTGATGCGTGCAACCCACATGTTTTTTTCTTCAATGTCATCGGTGCTGGCATCTTCCGGCTTGACATAATTGGCCGCATAACGCGCCGCATCGTCACCAGTGCCGGCAAAACTTCCCCCATCACGCACAAAATAAGCCACATTGACCTTGGTATTTGTACCGAGCTGCTGCTGCCAGTTAATACCCAGATTATGCACATCTTCCAGTCCGGCATTGTCCATTGAACTGCCGTACCAACTGCTGCTCCAGAAGCGGCCAATACCAAAAGGCATATCTTGCAGACCCAGGGTGATGCGGCTGTCATCATTCAGCTTATAGCCCAGGTTGGCATTTACCAAGGTTGAAAAATCACACAGGGTATCATTTTGATAGCAACGGTATTCCACATCGCCGAACAATGACTTGGCATCATATTTCAGGCTGAGTTTCGCCGCATTAAACTTTAATTTATGGTCACTGTCCGAATAATCCTTATCCTGATAATTCGCTCGTAGCCACCCCGATACGGTCAGTTTGCCTAAATCGGTATCGGCATCTCCCCAAGAGAGCGTATCTGCCTGCACGGTGGCAGACATCGTAAGGGTACTGGCGACAAGCGCACAGAACGAAAATGGTTTCACTAAAAAACGTTGCGACATCATAGAAGCCCCAAAAAAGAAATAATAATCTTCAAAACCAGGTCGCTGGCATAAGCAAAATTTCTGACCAACTGGAATCAGCAAAGGCGTTAAATATCCAAACTTATGCCGGGTCAAATATTGCATCCTGCAAGAGACCCTACCCTTAACCTGGATAGATGCCGCGCTCTTGGCGAGCCATCAAAATCCGTTCACATGCCAAAATATAAGCTGCGGTACGTAAAGAACATCCGGCCTGCATGGCTTTGAGCCAAACGTCATGCACGGCATTTTTCATGATTACGTCCATGCGCTGATTGATTTCTTCTTCTGTCCAGAAATAGCTGGCAAGGTCTTGTACCCATTCGAAATAGCTAACAGTCACGCCACCGGCATTGCAGATCACGTCTGGTACAACCGTGATTTGACGCTGACTCAGGATTTCATCCGCTTCAGTGAGGGTCGGACCATTGGCCCCTTCCAAAATGATCTTGGCTTGAATGGTTTGGGCAACCTGCACATCAATTACCCCTTCCAGCGCTGCCGGAATAAACACTTCCGCGGGAATTTTCCAGAATTTTGCCGCCGCGATTTCGTCGCTTGCAGCAAACCCCTGAATCTTGTGATGGGTGTTTGAATATTCCATTAACTTGGGAATATCAATGCCTTGTTCCTGATATAGGGTTGCGGAATGATCCTGTACGCAAATCACTTTGCTGCCATTTTCATGAAACAGCAAGGCGGCTTCGCTGCCGACATTCCCAAATCCCTGCACGCACACCCGGGCATCCTTTAAATCCAGGTCAATTTGCTGAGCCACTTCACGTCCGCTAATATACACGCCACGTCCTGTAGCTTTACTGCGGCCTAAAGAACCGCCAAGATGCACGGGTTTTCCGGTCACCACACCGGTAATGGTAGAACCGGCATTCATGGAAAAGGTGTCCATCATCCAGGCCATGATTTGCGGATTTGTCCCCACATCCGGTGCCGGAATATCTTTTTGCGGCCCAATAACCAAATTGATTTCTGCGGTATAACGCCGTGTCAATCGTTCCAGTTCACGCTTGGATAACTGGCTTGGATCAACCCGTACCCCGCCTTTGGCACCACCAAAAGGTAAATTCAACGCCGCACACTTAATCGTCATCCATGCAGACAGTGCCATCACTTCATCTAGATTGACATCAGGATGGAAGCGTACACCGCCCTTGCCCGGACCGCGGGTCAAATTATGCTGAACCCGATAACCTTCAAAATGCTGAACGCTGCCATCATCCATAATCACCGGAATATCCACAATCAGGCTTCGTTTCGGGCGTCGCAACATATCCAGTCTTTCGCTGAGTTCACCCAGATAAGGAGCCACTTTATCCAGCTGTTTCAGATAATTGTTCCAGGCCGTCGTACCGTGCTCGGTATAGGTGAGCCCCTTCATCATTGTGTTCATTGCATGATCCTGTTTTTTGTATGCAGACGCATTTCCTTGCGGCCGCAAAAAATATAAATTTATCTCTGCTTGTCGGCATTTATTGATCCAGGTCTCTAGCCAGCGTGATCTGGGCTAAAACATACAGCGTGGATTTTTCGCTTTGGCTTTAACCAAGATATGTGTATATTGCCTGCCGTTTACAGGCCCGTATTTACATGCACTGCGCAAGAACGGGATACTTTACAATTACTGCCTGACCAGATTATTTTGCACATACCGATATCGCTCTCACGAGAGCCACTTTGAATTTGTAGGAGAGAGCCAATTGCGTAGCTTGCTTGGAGACTATTTGCTGCAGCGATTACAGCAAGATATCGATGGAACATTGCAGCTGCGATTATTTCGCTGCTTGCGCAATGCCATAATTGATGGCGTATTGGCACCCAAGACTCGCCTGCCGGCATCCCGCGATCTGGCCAAAGAGATCAAGGTTTCCCGCAATACGGTATTAAGCGCGTATGAACAATTACAGGCACAAGGCTATGTCGATGCCCGCACAGGACAAGGCACCTGGGTCACAGATAAACTGCCCGAATCCTTTTTAGTCAAGGCGGAAAATAGCAACGCCCCTGTTCAAGAAAAAAAATCTCAGCAAAGTTACAGCTTGTCCCAGCGCGGTTCTTACTTAATCGGTTATTCAGCAGCTTCGCCTTATCAATGGGGTGCTTTTGTCCCTGGTGCACCAGATGTGACAGAGTTTCCGCATCACATTTTTAGCAAAATTCAGACCCGTTTGAGCCGTGAACCGGAAATTACCCGCCTAATTTACAGCAATGCCGGCGGCTGTCTGGAACTGCGCCAAGAACTGGCGGAATATCTGAAAATTGCACGTTCGGTGCAATGCGATGCCGATCAGATCATTATTACCGAAGGCACGCATCAGGCGATTGATCTAGTCTCGCGTACCTTGAGCGACATTGGCGATGAAGTCTGGATCGAAGACCCAGCCTACTGGGGCGCCCGCAATATTTTGCGCATTAACGGGGTCAATCTGCGTTCACTACCGGTCGATCAGGAAGGCATTATTCCTGATCTTGATCCGAAAGTACCTCCCAAGCTGATCTTTGTTACACCTTCCCACCAGTATCCCCTAGGTTCACATCTCAGCCTGGAACGGCGCAAACAGCTGATAGCAATTGCCCGGCAGCATAAAAGCTGGATTGTGGAAGATGATTATGACAGTGAATTCAGGTTTTCAGGCCAGCCCTATCCGTCTTTACAAGGATTGGAACCTGATTCCCCGGTCATTTATATGGGCACATTCAGCAAAACCATTTATCCTGCCCTGCGTATCGGCTATCTGGTGGTTCCGAAGAAACTGTTTTCCCCGCTACGCATTGTGGCCTCAGAACTCTATCGCGGTGGACATTTAATTGATCAGAAGGCACTGGCAGAATTTATCCGTGAGGGCCATTATGAGGCGCATATCCGGCGCATGCGATTACTCTACAGTAAACGTCATGCATTTCTGATTGATTTAATTCATCGCCATTTAGGTGAAGATTTTCTGCACGAATACAACACGGCAGCAGGCCTACACCTGATTTTAAAATTGCCAAGCAGCAGTGACGATGTCCTGATTGCATCGAATGCACTTGATCAAGGTATTAAGGTCAGAGCCCTGTCGCAATACTATACCAAGCACTATTCTACCCGGCAGAAAGGATTACTGCTCGGTTTCGCCTGCGTGAGCGAACAAGAAATATTGGTGGCTTTCGGCGTACTGTTGAAATGCTTGCGCGACAATGGAATTCATACTTTAAATTAGTAAAATTTCGATTCTAATTAAAATTTTATTTTTAAAATCAATATATTCTCGGCCTGTTTTTAAACAAGGAGTAAAACCTTTTATGGCCCCTTCATTTTATTTAGTCTTTATTTTTCTGTAAACATTTCTTTCTGTAATTTTCACCTTTTTAACGCAATTGGCTCCCTTCAATAGCTAAAAAATGGCTCTCGTCACCTGACAACAAAAAAGAGAAATTAGCAGCATACATACACAGCATGTAACAGTTTTGTAATCTAAGTGTGATTTTTCATGTGTTTATAGAAACATCGGCTTTATTAAGTTTAACTTAAAATTAATGAAGTGATTGCGAATTCGGTTACAGTTTCAAAGGATAGATAGTGTACACAAGGTAGAGAGCTCTATTGCTGTTGCACTATGGATATTAAGGGAAATTATATGGCAGAACATCAACATGTCTCCACGCCCGATTCATCACACGGCTTAAAAAGTGGACTTAAGTCACGTCATCTTACAATGATCTCGATTGCCGGGGTAATTGGTGGCTCACTGTTCATTGGCTCTGGTAATGTAATCTACTCGGCAGGTCCCGCTGCAATTTTGGCCTATGCCTTTGGTGGATTGCTCATTCTATTAATCATGCGCATGCTGGGTGAAATGGCCGTTCTCAACCCGGATAGCGGTTCATTCTCAACTTATGCTGATCGTGCAATTGGCCGCTGGGCAGGTTTTACCATTGGCTGGCTGTATTGGTGTTCTTGGGCATTACTGATGGGCTGGGAAGCGTATGTCGCAGGTAAAATTCTCAACAGCTGGTTTCCGTTTATCCCCATCTGGGGCTACATGCTCCTAGTTATTGTGTCATTGGTTGTCGTTAACTTACAAAATGTCAAAAACTATGGCGAATTTGAGTTTTGGTTTGCCCTGATCAAAGTAATCGCAATTGTTATTTTCTTAGTCATTGGTAGCTTGGCAGTTATGCACTTATGGCCGTGGAGCCAAGCAGGTGTGTCAGGTATTACCCATTTAACCTCTGAAGGTTTCATGCCCAATGGTTTCTCTGCGGTAATCACGGCATTACTCGGGGTTATGTTTGCCTACATTGGCGCTGAAATTGTGACGGTGGCTGCCGCAGAATCACAAAACCCTGCACGTGAAATCCGCAAAGCATCTAACTCAGTGGTATGGCGTATCATGTTGTTTTATGTCGGTTCAATGCTTATTACCGTCTGCCTGATTCCACATAACAATCCACTACTCAAAGACCCAACTTGGGGAACCTATAGTGTGACCTTAACTGCACTCGGTATTCCAGAAGCAAAACACATTGTCAATTTTGTGGTCCTGACTTCAGTGTGTAGCTGTTTTAACTCTGCACTGTATACCTGTTCACGTATGCTGTTTTCATTGTCAAAACGTCACGATGCACCGAAAAGCTTTGGTTTAATCAACCGTAATGGTAGTCCTTGGATGGGTGTTCTGGTGTCATCATCATTCGCTTTATTGGCAACCTACCTGACTGCCACTGAAAGCATGAATGTCTACGACATCTTTATGTTAGCGACAGGTACAGCAGCACTCTATGTCTATCTCACCATTGCTTTTTCTCAATTACGTATGCGTAAGAAATTAGAAGCGGAAGGACAAGTGATTGACTTTAAAATGTGGTTATTCCCTTGGCTGACTTATCTGGCAATCTTCTTTATTATTGGCGCCCTGATTACCATGCTGGTTGAAGGAACATATTTCAAAGAAGTGACTTATACCAGCTTGCTTGCGCTCTTTATTGTCGGATTAGGCATCTGTGCACAAAAATTCAATTGGGGTAAAGATTCACAAAAAAAAATTTCACAAAATAGAATAAACTTGAGCGACAATATTTAATGCTCAAGCTGATAAAATAAATCTTGCTGACAGAATCAGACCCAGCTGGTAGGTGAATGTTTAATCTAAATTTTCACCTACCAATCGCAATAAAAAAATCTTTTATCATTCAAAAACTGCTCTTCTTTGATCAGCAGGCTTTCCAAGCCATTAAACTGTTGCATCCTGTTTGGCATACTTTTCCATTAGTCTTAACCATTTTTCACGTTTTAGCTCACTTGAACCGCGAACAGAACCAATATAAGCCGTTTTGATCTTTTTTATACCGCAGAATGCTAAGGTGGTTTTTTTCAGCTGCCGAGTACTCGGTTCACCATAATACCATTTATAGAACCAGCCCGGCTGGTCCAATGTGGTGATGATTCTGGCTGTTTTATTGAATAAATGCCCTTGGATACGGTGGCTGTTCTCCACATAACTAAAAGCAGTACGAGGCAAAAATACACGGTCAATAAAACCCTTTGTTATTGCAGGTAGTCCGCCCCACCATACTGGAAAAATCCAGACCAAATGATCAGCAAGCTGAATTTTTTTCCAAGCCTCTTTTAAATCCGGCTCGAGCTCCATTCTCTTTTCATAGCCATGTTTCAAATTAGGATCAAAATGCAAGAGCCCTACTTCAATCAAATCAACCTGTACATTGGACTTTACCAGATAGGATACATAGGCTTCAGTTAAGGCAGCATTAAAACTGGTTTTTGAAGGATGCCCATTAATAACAACGATTTGTTTATCTGTACTCAAACTCATAACAATCTCTATAATTGAACCATATTTTTCAAATTACAATTGATATCTGAAAACAAGTAGCAAATTTATCGTATAAAATTTAAGATATCAATTGTTATCTCATTTCTTTTATCTTTATGAATCCAGCAAAACTTTCACGCGATGAAAAACAGCTTAAAACCCGTCTGGCGCTCATTGAGTCTGGATTTTCACTCATTTCCAGTCATGGTTATGGGGCAGTTTCTATTAGAAATATCTCCAAGCATGCCAATTATACTCAAGGGGCTTTTTATTCTAATTTCAGCAACAAAGAAGATTTTTTATTGGAATTAATGCGATTACAGTTTGAAAAGGAAAATATTCAGCTTCAAAAAATAATATCCACAGAAAACTCAAATATTGATCATACTATTGATGGACTCCGGATTTGGCTTAGTGATTTTTTTAATAATTTTGAATGGTTAAAAATATCCATTGAACTGCAATTATATGCAGCTCGTGATCAAGCTTTTGCATTGGAATATCAAAAAATTTGGCAGACGCATCAAGATGAAGTCGCCAGAATTTTAAGCAGACTCATTCCAGCAACGCAATTGGTCGATCAGAAGCGTATTGAGAACATAACTGTTGAACTCATCTCGTTAAGTTATGGTTTAGCCTTGCAATATATGATTTTTAAAGATGACATTGAAAAATATATAGATATTATTATTAAAAGTTTAAACCACAGTCTTGAAGTCCTAAATACGGATATAAATTGAAGCCAATGTCTCACAACTGGAAGTAAGCTACATTTTTATAATAAATATATGAAAATAAAAAAGCCACTTATGTAAGTGGCTGATTTATAACAATAATTTTGGTGGAGGTGGCGTCAATTGAACTCAAAACCTAACCTATTAATTTTAAATATATTTTATTGAATAAAAAAATTCATTGACCCAACTTAGATTTAGTGCATTAAATCACTTTAATATCTTGTTCAAATCCTGTCTTAGGATTTGAAATGGTGTACCAATATTACCACTTCTACAATCAATATAAAATGTAATGATATATGGTTACATTTTTTGATATTTCTTTTTTGATGTATCATTCTTTTAGGCACACTCAGGGACAAGGTAATGTTTGAAATTATTGATGATTTAAAAAATAAGTTAGATCAGCATCGCCCTCTATCACCTGCAATAGTAAAAAATTTACAAGAAGACCTTATTCTACGATGGACTTATCATTCCAATGCTATTGAAGGGAATACACTTACTCTATTAGAAACCAAAGTTGTGTTAGAAGGTATAACTGTCGGTGGGAAGGCATTAAGAGAGCACTTCGAAGCAATTAACCATAGAAATGCCATTTATTACGTGGAAGATATTATTCGTAAAGAGGAACCATTTTCTGAATGGCAAATTCGCAATATTCATCAACTCATTTTAAAAAATATCGATGATGACAATGCAGGGCGTTATCGCCAGCAAAACGTCTTAATTTCAGGCGCTACAACCACCCCACCCGACTATACACTGCTAAATGACAAGATGGCCCAGCTAGTTGATTGGTATAACCTTGAAGCACATAAGCTTCATCCTATTGAACGTGCAGCTAAAGTACATGCTGATTTTGTTAGTATTCATCCGTTTATTGATGGCAATGGTCGCACATCACGTCTTTTAATGAATCTAGAATTGCTTAAAGCAGGCTATCCAGCTTGTGTCATTACTGTTGAGAATAGATTGTCATACTATGAAGCTTTGGATCAGTGGATGGCACATGGTAAGACTAAGCCTTTTATACAATTGGTTGCTGATGCAGTAGTAGAAGGGTTTAAACCATATCAACTTGTATTAAATATATAAGCCCTAAGCTAACATATGGTTTAAAGAATATCTCTTCAATTTTTAAGCATAAAAACCTTCATAGTTAGACTGATTCGGCTGAATAATCCTATTTTCAAGTTTTTGGAGAAGCGACTGTCACTACCGATACCCAGATCATCCACAATATTGATCGATTTTGCAGTGATGCTCAGGTCTTTAACTGTCACCACATGAGTAACTTGTTAAAAAATACTGCCAATATTCCTTTAAACTGCTTATCATAATTTACAAAAAATCCAATTTTTTTGGCATACCATCAAGTACCCGAATTGAATTATTCAATCGATCTTGCAATATCACCTTAATTTTATATTTTTGTACATAATAATTAACAACCTTATAAAGTTCCTCGTAATTATCACCTTTATAAGTTGGCACACCCCACACTAAAGAACCAGGCTTTATATGAGAAACCATCATATGATACTGGAGTTTCCAATTGTTTTTCTGTTTTACAATTATTATCTCTTTAACTTCATTCCACTCAAGATTTTTTTTCCTTAAAAAAAGCGTCCTATAATGCCCACCATGGCTATCAATATAAACCGGAAATACAGAAGAAAGCCCTGAAAGCAGCATAAAGAACCATCCTACTAAAACCCCAACTAAAACAATTGTTTCAAAATTAAAATTAATAATTAGATTAGTAAAACCTGTTTGATAGATTCTTCTTAAAACAAAGAATAAACCTACACAACCAATTACTGAAGCTATTAATGTTATCAACCAACCAGAAGCCTTATATATATAAGAGGGCTCTAACTGTTTTAAATTATCCATCCTTATTTATTTCCTTCTTTATGATTCTGAGTAGCTTTTTTTGGTTCTACCTTTTGAATTTTTTCCGCTGCAGTACCAACTACAGCGGAATTTATACTCACAACCTTTTGAATTTTACCACCAACACCTGCCGCAATAACTGCCGCCTCACCACTGATTGCAGGTACTAAAGCACCAACAACTGCAGATTTAGGTACATCTTTCTTTAAAGGATCATTATTAAAATAATTATTAATCACAGTTCCCCCTGCACCACTCAATCCTCCCATACCAATCGTAGTTGTTCCTTTTGCCATTCCTACAGCTAAGGGGTCATAACCAGCTGTAGTAAGTTTTCTATCAATTTTCCCAACCACACTTTCATTCAATCTCCCACCTAATATACCTACTGCTGCTCCTATCCCTACACTTTGAGCATCACCACCAGATACATAGCCAGCCGCAGCACCGCCTGCTGCTCCAATAATTTCACCAGAATATTTTCCTAAACTTGAAATACTACCACCACTTGTTAGTTGCAACCCAGTTAAGAATGTTGGTGCTAATTCATAGACGAATCCATTACCATTTGTATAGTCTGCAGGAACAATAGAAGATTTTGGTAAATTCTTCAATAAACCTAAATCCTGATTTCGTTCAGCGTTCAAAGCTGCTTGATATTGAGCTGGGCTATCTTTAAATGCATATGAAGCAATTGCTGTCTGAAGAGCTTTTTTCTGTTGCTGGCATGCAGGTGATTGTGGATTTGCACGACAAGCCTCTAGAATTCTTGTATCAGTAATTTGATCTTTAGACTCAAGTAGTTTTACAGTTAACTCCGCTTGTCTAATTTCATCAGGGCTGCATTTATTAGTCCTATTACAATTAGCAAGCTTTGTTTTTGCTTGTTCTTTAATCAAAACTTCTTTATAGCTTAAATAATTATTCTCCACCGCATTTTGCCCAATCACACCTGCTAACTGAGCGTTATAGGTTGAATCACCTGCTGCTCCGCCAATCACAGCACCTATGCCTGTGGTCAAATCCCTAATTTGGGTTTTAATATCTTCTGATAATAAGTTAGGATTAAACTCTCCAGTGACAGGGTCAATCGCTGTTTTTCCATCATTATATTGGTTCGTAAAATAAGTTGCTGCTGCCTCACTCGCAACCGCAGCACTTCCGCCTGCAGTCGAGTCTCAACCATTAATATAGGCGATGCACCTAATATCGCATGAGACACTAACTGTTCAGCCGTGTTTTTATATTCACAATGACCAAATTCTTGTCCAATCACTTGCGCTGCATACGGTGCTAGAGTATTAGTCACCACTTGTAAGTCGGTTTGTCCTACTTTTAGGAATTCATTAACTCTGGATTAAAAGTTAAAAAAATATAACCTAGCAATAAGACGAACATTCCAACTAAACCATAAAATCTTAATTGAATATCTAAGTCGCTCGAATTTTCATCTATAGAAGGCATTCCCACTACAGCAGTATTATAAAGTGCCAACACAAATGGTACAGGAACTAATAAAAGAAATATTATCTCAGGAAAATATAATGGTGTCTCTATAGCATAGCAATATCGTATTGTACTTAATGTACATACAAGACTTGAGAATATAGCTAAATTTTTACGATATTTTCCCATTACATAATTCAGAAGTACTTTTTTTAACATTTTTAACATCCAGCTTGTTTAGGATTTTGTATACATTGGTACATAGCCTCACCTGCTTTTCCACCAATTTCACCAGATATAGTACTATGTGCATTTTTAACACCTTCTGAAACAGGTACATTTTTTAATGCTCTACCAGAACCAAATGAACCCAGTGATGAGCCAAATATTTCAAAAACTTTTTGCTTCCCAGTTTTTTTATTATCAACTAATATACTTGCAGTACCTAAAGCTCCACCTACAGCCCCTATAGGCTTTGTATATGGTGAAGGGTAAATTCCAATAATTGTAGCAACTTTACCAGTCTTATCTAAGACCTCAACAATATTCTCATTTGAGATTTCAACCCCTTTTCCTCTTAAAGTTTTATTAACTTCTTCTTGTATTTTTTCATTACTCCATCCTTGATTAACGCCATATTTAATAAGGGATTGGGCAGAAGACATACGATCTGGATTAACAGGAAATGGAATATTCATCTCATTATTCTCCACAGCATTCTGCCCAATCACACCAGCCAATTGCGCGTTATAGCTAGAATCTCCTGCCGCTCCACCTATCACTGCACCAATCCCTGCGGTTAAATCTCTGATTTGCGCTTTTTCGGCTTCTGACAGCAAGTTCGCTTGGAACTCACCATTTACAAAGTACTTAGGATCATCTTTATATTTTTCTGCGAGTTGGTTGGTTAAGTAGTTTGCTGCAGCTTCACTGGCAACCGCAGCACTTCCGCCTGCCGTTGGGTCACCACCATTAATATAAGCAAGTGTTGCACCTAATATCGCATGAGACACTAACTGTGCTGCGGTATTCTTGTCCTCACCATGCCCAAACTTCTCACCAATCACATTGGCTGCATACGGAGCAAGTGCGTTGGCTGCAACTTGAAGATCGGTTTGACCACCAAGTGCACCTGTGACTGCCATCGTCACTGCATTCAATGCTCGACTCTTGTCGCCGCCCATACCCCATTGTTGGGTTACTGCTTTTTCATTCGCAAGGGCCGAAGCATAAGCAGCATTTTGCGCCAAATAGCTATCCTTCTCTGCCACAGGCATCTTTTCAAGTTTAGCCTGTTCTTCTGGACTTAATTGACTCGCAAGTTGTTTACCAATCGCTTCTTTTTCAGAAACCGCTTGTTTTACTTGGTCTTGAGCATAGGTCCGTGAAGCTGCCGCAATCGTAGAAGTTGCATCCGCTACTGTCTTTTGCTTATCCAAAATGGCTTGTAAGTTTGGTAAGGTCTCAAGTGTTCTGCTCGCTGTCGCTGCATCACTATGTATACCGAGCTGTTCTACTGTCGTTGCCTTGCCACCAATATTAATATTACCTGCACTGATCGTCGCATAA
This sequence comes from Acinetobacter sp. T_3_1, assembly GCF_025377055.1. Lineage (NCBI taxonomy): Bacteria > Pseudomonadati > Pseudomonadota > Gammaproteobacteria > Moraxellales > Moraxellaceae > Acinetobacter > Acinetobacter sp. T_3_1. Next base: position 100,885 of record NZ_JACHVD010000007.1, read on the forward strand.
GTGATACTACTGTCTTTATCTTTATCCTGCTGCGGCAGACTTGGACTAAAGCTTTTGCTGTCTTTCCAGTTGCTGTTGCTAGTCGGCTGCGGTGCTGGGCTTTTACCGTCTGCTTGACCCAGTTGGGTACCGCCCGACAAGGCAACCGAAGTCGCTTTATAGCCGCTGTGATTTTCAATATTGCTGAAGCTCAGGCTGTTGGCAGTTAAATCATTGTTTTCTTTGCTGGCAGTGGAAGTAATTGCGCCGCCTTGCAAGTCTACACTGTCCGCTTTAACGTGATAACCGCCATCACCGGCAAATAAGCCTGTCTGCTGATTAACACTCGCATAATCACCGGAAGCATTACTGTTGCTATAATTTCCTGAGGCTTGCCATGCCGTACCAAGTGATGCCTGTAAACGTATGCCAGCCCCTGTTTGCTCACTGTCTTGTGCAAGGGTATCTTGCTGGCTGATGATATTAAGCTTTCCACCGACATCTGCATCAATACGGTTGGCTCTGGCTTGTGCACCTTTCAGCGTGATATCGCCTTTGCTCTTGATGCTGATTTGATTTGCATTAAGCGCCGTGTTGTTATGTGTGGTGCTTTCTAAGTGATTGCTGCCTTTGCCATAACCTGCTTCGGCATAGACATATACACCTGTTTGTGCGCCTACTGATACACCTACACCAACTTGTGCACCGGCATTACTGTTTTTACCATCCGCTTTTTGCTGGCTTTGACCTGACTCTAAAAGGATATCTTTTGCAGAGTCTAAGCTGATGGTATCTTTTGCTTTAACCTGTGTGTTTTTGAGATGGATGTCTCCCGCTGTACTGGTCAGATTGATATTGCCACCTGCATTCAGCAAATTGGATTGTGACGCTGAATAGCTCTTGTCTTGGCTGTTTTTACTGGTACTAAACCCAATACCAGTCTCAGCTTTAAATAATGCGCCACCTTGGATATCGCTATAGGTTTGGTAACCTTGTGCTGCTGCAGCAACACCTTGTAATGCTTGTGTACGGTCATCAGCTTTACTCTTGCCAGCATTATCGACTGCATTAATCAAATCAATGAGTGGCGATGTAATTCGGCTAAATACACCTACTTTGAGGTCTTTGCTCGATTGGCTGTCACTGCCAGTATTCTGGTCATCGACGATGCTGATGTTTTTTGCGGTGATGTTGATATCTTTACCGGCAACCACATCAGCTACTTTTTGATTGTCGTTATTCCCTGCTGCAATGTTGACATTGCCATCTAAGCTGCCCAGTTGACTGCGCTCTTGCGTCATACTGACGCTGCTGCTGTTATTCTGATTGGCCATGTAGCCGTCAAAGCGTTCTGTATCAGAAATCTGTGCGCTGCCCCAGCCTTTGCCCTTTTGGCTTTCGCTTTGATTTTGGGTGCTTTGCGCAGACTGAATGTTGATGTCCCTGCCTGCAGACAGGCTGAGATCATTTTGTGAAACCACTTTGCTGCCAATGATATTAATATCACCCACCTCTGTCTGCAGGACTGTTTTTCCGCCGACAGAAAGTTCTGTCCCTACACTTTGACTCAAACTGCCATTGCCGACCCCTTTGTCGTTATAAACACCGATTGGGGCAAGGTGATCCCGGGTATCGATACTGAAGCCGCTGCGTTTGGTATCTGCACTTTGGCTTTCTGTATTGGAAACCGCCAACAGATCAATATTATTCTTGGCATGCAGCAAAGCATTGCCTTCTGCAGAGATTTTCGCACCTTGACTGCGGATATCACCGTCTCTGGCAATAATATTTAAATTGCCGCCGGCGGTCACTTCGGTGCCTACCGACTGAGTGGATGTTGATTGAGAGCTATTGTTAATCTTTTGATGACTGGCCGTGATCACAACCGGTGTCGTTGCCGACATAGTCGCTTTGCGTGCAGTTTCTGCGCTGGACATGATCTTGCCCACTGCGCTGTCAGAGAAGTCATTATTCTCCTTGCTCTTCTTCACAGAAGAGGCCGCGGCAGCTTCAGCGCTGTAAGTGATGCCGACAGAGATGCCGGACTGCTTGCTATCAAACTGGCTTTGCTGTTCCTGACTGATATTCAAGGCATTTAAATGAACATTCGCGCCTTGCAGATTCATGTCTTTAGCTGCTGACAGCTGTGCCGCTTCTGCAGTCAAATCTTTACCAGCCACAATATTCACATCGCCAGCCAGACTCGATACCACACTTTGCGTCAAATCGGTAGATTGAGCGGCATCTTTGCTGTGCACATTGGATTTTCCATAGCCAACACTTGCCACGCCATCTGAAACACTGGCTGTAAATCCAGATTTTTTAACCGTGCTTTCTGATACTTCTGAAGACTGGTTTTCAGCAGCCTTAATTGAAATATTCTCTTTCGCCTGTATCTGCGTTAAATCATCAGAAATGACATTGCTGCCGCGGATGCTGACATTATTGCCATCCAGAATGACCTTGTTGCCATCAATGCTGCTGGCAAGCGCTTCATTGCGCTGTGTTTTAAAATACGAATTTGAGGTTTTTTTACTGAAAGCGCTGCCGCCGGTTTCAATATTCCGCGCTTCAACTTTCTGTTCTGTCCGCCCTTCTGAGATCGTCAAATTGTGTTGCGCTGAAAGCGCCGCAGTTCCTGTAACACTGGATATGTTAGAACCTGTGATCTGAATATTCTGACCCGTCAGGTAAATATCGCCTTGTCCTGCAATTTGGCTGCCGACATCTGTTCGGTAGCTGCTATGGTTGAAGTTTTGCGCATCTGACTGAATATGCGTAGTACGGCCCACATTGACTGTCCCGACATCCACATCCCCAGCCGTCTGAATAACAGTAGAGCCATTGCTGTTGGCGATTTCAGCAGCCTTCATGTGGGTATTGCCGCCCACACGGATACTGATTGTGGTGCTTAAATTCTCTGTATCGGTATTTTGCGTATTCAGCGAACCGTTGACATACAGTCCGGCAACACGGTCTAGACCAATATTTTTTGCCATTCGGATCGATTCGTAAAGACAGACCGTTACTATCAGAAAGGCGGTACTGTTTTTCCTTCGGTAATGCTTTTTTACACAGCACATCAGTAAGCGACATATCTTTGTCCCACATAATTAAACTTATTTAGTGGGTCAAATTGTCCCAATTTTGACCCCAAGAAAGCAAAAATAGGGTCAAACAGCTTAGGACATGGTCGGACAATACAGCCAATAAAAAAGCCTTTAAACATTGAGTTTAAAGGCTTTTTTAGATTCCGATGGATTACTTCGGAAAGAATTTTGGTGGAGGTGGCGGGAGTTGAACCCGCGTCCGCCAGCACTACGCTCGAGAATACTACATGCTTAGATATCGTCTATTGTTTTAACTCTTTGTGACCCGACGAACAGGGTACAAATCGCGATCCTCTAAGTTTAGTACAAAGCCCCGAGGCTTGGCTTTATACGGACTTGTGTGCGTGCGCTTCAGTCGGGATCTCTAACCACAAGTATTCAGAGATGCGGACAAGCTGCCCTTAGGCAGCTAGAGCGTATGATTCGTCGTTTGCGACTATTAAAATGCAAATTTGATTTACGAGAGAAAATGCGCTCTCGACATGCATCTATGAGTTTCATCACCAGCGTCGAAGCCAGAAACACCCCCAAAGTAATCACAATCATAACATAAATGTTCAAACCCGCAGCGCGTTTTTTAAACATTTACACAAACTGATGCGATTAATTCAATAATTGCGTTAATATTTTATTTTTCAAGTCCTATAAAAGAAAAAAATTATGAGCTATTTACTTGCACTCGATCAGGGAACCACTTCTAGCCGTGCAATTATCTTCAATGAACAGGGAAAAGTGCAGGCAACAGCTCAGCGTGAAATACATATCTCTACCCCACATTCAGGCTGGGTAGAACAGGATGCACAGGAAATCTGGACCACACAAATTGCCGTTGTGCAGCAAGCCCTTGCTTCTGCCCGTATTCTGGCCAAAGACATTAAAGCCATTGGACTGACCAATCAGCGTGAAACGACCGTAGTTTGGGATAAGCGCAATGGCAAGCCGCTTGCCCCTGCCATTGTCTGGCAGGACCGCCGTGCAACCGAATGGTGCAACCAGCTACTGCAACAAAATTTGCAACCGACCATCCAGCAAAAAACCGGTTTATTGATCGACCCTTATTTCAGTGCCGGAAAACTGGTCTGGCTGCTGGAAAATATCGAAGGCCTGTATGATCTGGCACAACAGGGACATGTGGCTTTTGGTACCGTCGATAGCTGGCTGATGTGGAATCTAACCCAAGGTGCAGAACATGTCATTGAAGCCAGCAATGCCTCCCGTACCATGCTAATGAATCTGCAAACTCAGGCCTGGGATGAAGAATTGCTGGAGCTGTTTAATATCCCTAAATCGGTTCTGCCGCAAATTATTGCTTCGGATAGCTATATGGCCGACACGGCTACAGGTTTATTGGGCGCAAATATCCCCATTATGGGAATTCTGGGCGATCAGCAATCGGCCCTTTTTGGTCAGTCCTGCTTTGAAGTGGGCAGTGCAAAAAATACCTATGGCACGGGTTGCTTCATGCTGTTCAATACCGGGCATAAGGTGCAATTTAGCCACAACAAGCTCTTGAGCACCTTAGCCTGGCAATGTCATGAAAAAACCACGTATGCACTGGAAGGCAGTGTATTTATGGCGGGTGCCATTGTGCAATGGCTGCGTGATGGTTTAGGAATTATTCAAAACAGTCGTGAAGTCGAACAGCTGGCTTGTCAGGTAAAAGATACCGACGGCGTAGTTTTGGTGCCGGCGTTTACCGGACTCGGTGCGCCGCATTGGGACAGTGATGCGCGTGCCCTGCTCTGCGGCATGTCGCGTGGAACAAATAAAGCTCACATTGCCCGTGCTGCCCTGGAGTCGATTGCCTTTCAGGTCTCCGATGTCCTGATGGCCATGCAATCCGATATTACCCATCCCTTAAAAGAACTACGTGTCGATGGCGGTGCAAGTAGCAATGACATGCTGATGCAGTTTCAGGCGGATATCTTAAATGTGCCGGTATTGCGTCCTAAGATGCTGGAATCTACCGCTTGGGGTGCGGCAGCCATGGCCGGATTAAAAGCTGGCGTATTTTCCAGTATGTCGGATATTTCCGCATCCTGGCAACTGGAGCGGGCTTTTGAACCCAATATGAATGAAGACCAGCGCCAGTTTCATCTCAGCAAATGGCAAACTGCATTAAAGCGGGCCAAATCAGATATTTAATATATTCAAATGTTAGTCCCAGATAAGCAAAAACCGCCTCGAAAAGCGGTTTTTGCTTAATGTGCATGTCCACCCCCGGTGACACCGGTTTTGGGTCTTGGACATAGCCAGATAATCAGCGCGGCAAAAACAAACACCATCGCCAGAATTAAAAACACATGGTTGGCAGATAAGGTAGAGGCTTCTTTATCGACCAGACTCGAAATATAGGCCAAACTGCTTTCTGGACTCATTCCTCTTTGCAGCAGGGTATTTTGCACTTCATCCACATGCAGGCTTCCTGCCATCTCACTACGTGCCACCTTTGCATGATCATCCCACAGGGTTACCGCAATCGATGCACCAATTGCCCCTGCCATGGTTCTGAGGAAGTTCATCAACCCTGCGGCAGAAGCCATTTCCTGTGGCAACACTGAAGCCAATGCCATATTCGAGAGTGGAATAAAGAAGAACGGTACGGCAAAGCCTTGCAAGATTTGCGGCAATGCCAAGGCCATAAAGTCGGCTTCTGTGGTCCAGAAGGCCCGCATCAAGGTTACTCCGCCCAGCAGGCACAAACCAAAACTGGCCAAAGCCCGCTGATCATATTTGGTCGCCAGTTTGGCCACAATGGGCGACATCAGCAAGCTGCCAAAACCCATGGTTGCGGTCAGATAGCCTGCCCAGGTGGCGGTATAGCCCAGATTCACCTGTAACCACTGTGGAATCATAACGATACTGCCAAAGAAAGCACCAAAGCCAAAGGCCAGTGCCAGGACAGAAATGGTAAAACCACGATATCTGAAGATCTGGATATTGACCACTGGATGACGCTCGGTAAGCTCCCAAATGGTAAAAACGATGAGCCCGATCAAGGCAATCATGGCCAAAATGACAATAAAGGGATGATTAAACCAGTCATACTCATGGCCTAAATCCAGCATCAGCTGCAATGCCCCAATCCATAAAATCAACAGCAATAATCCGCCCCTATCAATTTTCAGTGTATTGGTGGCTGTTTCCGCAGATTTCAGCAAACGCATCGCAGCGAGCGCACAGCCAATCCCGACCGGAATATTGATAAAGAAAATCCAGTGCCAGGACCAGTTATCACTAATGGTACCACCCAGAATTGGCCCCAGAATGGGTCCTACCACGGTGGTCATGGCCCACATGCCCATGGCCTGCGACTGTTTCTCCGGCGGGAAAATACGCATCAGCAGGGTTTGACTGAGCGGCATAATCGGCCCGCCAAACAGGCCTTGTCCAATCCGGCAAAATACCAGCATTTCCAGGCTGGTGGATAAACCGCATAGCACCGAAAACAGGGTAAAGCCGAACAGGCTGATGACAAAAATCCGGACCGTGCCAAAGCGTCCCGCCAGCCAACCGGTTAAAGGCACACAAATGGCTTCGGCAACGGCATAGGAGGTAATGACCCAGGTCCCTTGCGATGCAGAAACCGCAAGGCTGCCGGTAATATGCGGAACCGAGACATTGGCAATGGTCATGTCCAGCACGACCATAAAGTTGGCAAAGGCCAGTACAAATGCCGCCAGAAGCAAGCGGCCGCCAGTCAAGTTCGGTATTGGAGCGTAGTTATTCATACATGACTACTTCGAAGACAAATCGATCTTCGCTTCCATGGACAAGCCGACCCTTAATGGATGTTCAGCCAGTTCTTTGGGATCAAGCTTGATGCGAACCGGCAAGCGCTGAACCACCTTAATCCAGTTACCCGTCGCATTTTGTGCCGGAATCAGGGCAAAAGCAGAACCAGTTCCGCCAGAGAAACCTTGTACCGTGCCGTGATACTCAACTGAATCGCCATACAGGTCAGAGGTTAACACCGCTTTTTGACCGGGACGGACTTTCTCCAGCTGGCTTTCTTTAAAGTTGGCATCAACATACAGCTGTGAGGTCGGCACCACCATCATCAATACTGTGCCGGGTGCCACACGCTGACCGACCTGAATATTACGGCGTGTCACCACCCCCTCAAAAGGTGCCTTGATTTCGGTACGTGCCAGATCTAGCAAGGCCTGCTTTAATTTGGCCTGTGCCACCAAAACATCAGGCGTGCTATTTTCATCGGCACCGCGAATCAGCGCTTCATTGGCCGCCAGGTTGCTTTGTGCGGCTTTTTGGCTAGATTTCGCTTGCGCCAAACCGGCTTGAGCCGATGCATAAACCGCTTTGGCGGTATTCAATGCACTTTGCGCAGTGCTGAGTTCTTCTTTAGAAATGGCACCAGAGGCACTGAGCTTTTCACGACGGCTTAAGTCATCCTGTGCCTTGTCCATTTCTGCTTTGGCTTCGGCCACTTTGGCTTCGGCACTATGAATGGCATCATCACTGACAAAAATCTGTGAATTCAGCGAGCTGCTATTGGCCTGCGTCTGCTTGTATTGACGCTGCGCCTTGACCAGTTCCGCTTTGGCGGTAGCCAGGGCAATTTCTGCATCGCGCTGATCAACACGAACCAGCAGCTGACCTTTTTTGACCGTTTGAGTATCACTCACCAGTACCTGTTCAACCTGTCCAGTCACCATGGAGGTAATTGATGCTGTTTCAGCCCCGACATAGGCATTGTCGGTATCAACAGAATGGTTAAAAAATACTGTCCAGACGGCATACAAAATCACGGCAATGATTAAAATCAGCGCGACAAAACCCAAGGCTTTTTTACGCTTGGCTTTTAAGGTCGTATCTGAAACGGGTTCATCGTTTTTTGTTTCTGGCAGGGTGTTTTGAGCATCTGTCATCAATATGTCCTAAATCCAACAAACTTGGTCACCAGCCATCCTGAATGCCTTGTAGTGTTAAGCTACAGGCATAGAGACAAGAGTTGCCCTGAGATGATATCGATGAGAAAGTCATTTTTTCAATTTTATACTGCCAATTTTAATGGTAAAAATTCATAATATGAGAATAAAAATGTAACTCGCCAGTTTAGAAAACAAATTCGGCACCGAATTTTCATTCAATGCCGAATTATTGCTCTTGGTTTTACTTCTTTTACCTTGTCAGGCTTAAAACAAACTTAATACGCATAAGAAGCAATTGCGGTTGCAATCGGTTTGTTTTCATCATTCACTAAAGTCATGCGCATGGTGCACCCCTTACGGCCTAAACGTAAAGTTTCGGCATGTGCGGTAAAGGACTTGCCACGACCCGGCGCGAGATAATCGACCCGCATATCGACTGTTGCCAAACGCGATACCTTTTTAATGGTCTCGGGTAAATCATCAGGCGTAGCTTTCTTGTACAGCTCCCCCATAGCCACAATGCCGCCAATGCTGTCCAAAATGGTCGCCGCAACGCCGCCATGCAAAATCTGGAATGCCACATTGCCAATCATATACGGCTGCATGTCGATATGGGCCTCAATCTGCCCATCCACCACCCGCATGTTCATGCCATTGTGCTGAAAGAAAGGAGATTTGTTAAAAGCCTTGCATAACTGGTTCAGCAGTACATCAATATCAACTTTCGAGCCGAAATGTATATGACCGGTCCAACTTTTTTCTCTTTCGTTTACCATTCGCTCGAATTTCCTGATTGAATAAAAATCTGTTAAACATCACCCAAAAACATATTCTAGGGCTACAATAGCCAAAGTTTAATACTGATCATTGAGATTGTTATGACCTATACGTTCAATCGTCCAGCATTTCCCGCTACCCGCATGCGCCGCATCCGTAAAAACGACCAGTTACGTGCCATGGTACGTGAAACCCAGCTGACGACCGATCATCTCATTTACCCAGTATTCGTCCTTCCGGGGCAGAACCAAACCCAAGACATTCCAAGCATGCCGAATGTACAGCGTCTGTCTGCCGACCTGCTGTTAAAAAAATCTGAACGTCTACTGGAATTGGGCGTTTCTAAATTAGCGCTCTTCCCTGTTACCCCACAAGAAGATAAAAGTCTGTCCGCTGAAGCGGCCTGGCGTGAGGATGGTCTGGTCCAAAATACCGTTCGCCTGCTAAAAAAAGAATTGCCAGAAATGGTGCTGATCACGGATGGCGCTTTAGACCCCTATACCACGCATGGCCAGGACGGCATCATTGATGACACCGGCTATGTACTAAATGATGAAACGGTAGAATGTCTGATTAAACAAGCCTTAAGTCATGCCGAAGCCGGTGCAGATGTGGTTGCACCGAGTGACATGATGGATGGCCGGATTGGTGCTATTCGTCATGCGCTGGAAGCCAATGGTCATATCTATACCAATATCATGGCTTATTCAGCCAAATATGCCTCCAGCTTCTATGGTCCCTTCCGTGATGCCGTCGGTTCATCGACAAACCTGAAAGGTGGCAACAAGTACAATTACCAGATGGACATCGGCAACCGTGCCGAAGCGCTGCATGAAATTGCCCTGGATATTCAGGAAGGTGCAGACATGGTGATTGTCAAACCGGGCATGCCTTATCTGGATATCGTCCGTGAAGTGAAAGACACGTTTGGGGTTCCGACATTCGTGTATCAGGTCAGTGGTGAATACGCCATGCTGGCCGGTGCCATTCAAAATGGCTGGCTGTCCGACAGCGTGATTATTGAATCCCTGATGAGTTGCCGCCGTGCCGGTGCTGATGGCATCTGGACCTACTTTGCCGAAGAAGCGGCTCTTAAACTGAAAGACATGAAATAAGGATTTGTGGTCTAAGCGATGAAAATTGCCATTATTGGAGCGGGCATTAGCGGTCTGCTGTCTGCTTTAGAACTGGTGGAACAGGGATGTTCCGTGAGGATTTTCGATCAGCAGCAGGCAGGAAAAGCTGCCTCCTGGGCCGGTGGCGGGATTCTCTCCCCAATGTATCCATGGCGCTATCCGCACGCGGTGAATCAGCTGGCGCAATATGGCAAGCAATTGTATTTAGACTGGAACAAAAAGTTAAAGCCTGTTTCCGGCATTGACTTTGAAATTCATGAAAGCGGTATGCTGATTTTTGATGAAGCTGATTTTGAAAGCGGTCTGAATTATGCCGAGCAGTTTCAGGAACCGATGCAGCAATGTGAATATTTACAACAGGAACAGATCGAACAGCTGAATCCTTATATTGATTCCAAATTTCAACACGCCATTTATTTTCCCCAGATTGCCAATGTTCGAAACCCGCGCTTACTGCAATCTATGGTGGCCTATTTAAAACAGCATCCACAAGTCGAATTTATCGAACACTGCCCGATTGAACAGTTCAATATCAAAAATGGCAAGGTTCAGTCTGTACAGGCTAAAAATGGCAAAACTTATGATGCAGATCAGTTTGTAATCACCACTGGCGCCTGGTCGCAGCGCTGGTCTGAACAACTGGATCTGGAAATTCCAGTTCGTCCGGTTCAGGGACAGATGGTGCTGTTTAAAACCCCGGCAAACTGGTTACCGACCATGTGCATGAATGATGTGATGTATTTAATTCCACGTCTGGACGGTCATGTGGTCTGTGGTTCCAGTATGGCGGATTGTGGTTTTGACACCACCCCAACAGTAGCAACCAAGCAGAAAATTCTGGAGGCCTGTTTCGAGATGGTACCCGAACTGGCTAATTTTCCCATCGAAAAACAATGGGCCGGTTTAAGACCGGGTTCCCCAACCGGTATCCCTTATGTCGGTAAAATACCCGAGATGGAGAATGTGTGGGCCAACTTCGGACATTTCCGTAATGGCTTGTGTATGGGTCCCGCCTCTGCACAATTGCTCAGACAGCTGATGCTGGGCCAAACTCCTCTCGTAAACCCGGCAGCTTACAGCCCTGCACGCCTCAAATCTGAAGCAGAGTTAATGGTGCACTAATATCTCTTCCAAAGCGCTGTTCAAGGTCGGATATTTAAACTCAAAACCGGCCTTTTTGAGTGCTTGTGATTGTACATATTGGCCATTCAATACCAGTTGTGACTGCTCACCCAGCATGCATCGCAAAACGAAAGCTGGTAAAGAGAACACCGGTTTACGTTTTAAAACCTGGGCAGCAGTTTGGACAAACTGCGCTTGCGAGACTTTTTCAGGTGACACGACATTAAATATTTGTGCTTCAGTTTCATGCAGCATTAAAAATTCGATGGCACGCAGCACATCCTGAACATGCACCCACACGACGGGTTGCCGCCCGTGTCCAATCTGTCCCGCCAGATTCAGTTTAATCGGCAAGAGCATGCGCGGCAGAATCCCGCCATTTTTCCCAAACACAATGCCAAGACGAATAATCGTGGTTTTTTGCTGACTAAAACTGAGGGCAGCCTGCTCCCACAACTGGCACAATTCCGACATAAAAATGGACTGGGGTGCGGACTGTTCGGTACATGTTTCTAACCATTGTTCAGTCGGGTCTATACCGTAATAGCCAACGGCGGAACCGGAAATAATCCGCTTTGGAAAAATCTGTCTTTTTTCCAGGTAGCGATAGAGCTGCTGCGTGGTTTCTACCCGACTTTCAATCAGTTGTTGTTTTCTTTTGGCTGTCCAGCGTCCCTGTCCAATGCTTTCACCCGCCAGGTTGATCACGTAATCAATGCGGTCGGTTTTCAGTTCATCTAAATGCTGAATCCAGATGAGATCCGGATGATTTGAGCGTTTATTTTTCTGGCGGGTCAGCCCCACCACGGCATAATCCCGATCCAACAAATAAGGCAGCAGATGCGAGCCGATAAAACCACTGCCGCCTGTAATCAAGACACATGCTTTTTGCATTTTCGGATCTCGCCTGTTTTTTCTTATCTATAGATCAAGACGGTATAAAACTCAAGCCTACATCCGTTTCGTTTAGCCAAACATTTTTTGCGCCATGCGCTGTGCCTGTTTGCCGTAAAACCAATAGGTCAAAAGATACAGCGGAATGGCAATCAGCAAGACCATGATCAGCACCATACTCATAAATTTCGGATTTTTGAGATATAAAAGAAAATTCTGCCAGACTTCGGGGTCATTTTTGGCAAAAAGGACAATGCCGAGCAATAAAAAGGCCAGGTTATAGCCCCAGAAAATCAGGCTGAATCCCAAGGTGATTTTTTTTTGTTCTTGCGCGGTTGGCGCGCGTCGTTGCTGTTTTAAAAACTTATACAGCACCAAAATCATGGCCGTTAAATAAGGCACGATGGTCAGAATGCCGCCCATGCCGGTTGGCAATAAAGCAGCCAATACACCGCAGATACAGGTAAAAATAAAACAGAAGAAAAAAAACCATAAAAAATATCGGGTTAGTGACACAACAGGCCTGCATGAGCAACTTTTAGATGATCAGTATAAAAAAAATTGAGTTTTTTTTCATTTTATTGTCAACCAATCTGTAAAATGCTGCGTTATATAGGGTACGAAGTTCATAAACCGTTAATTTGTACCGGCATCCACAATATTTTCGGTGAACTTTTCTAAAGCAATAAACTTGGTTTCAGGTTTTAGTGAGGAACAGCAGCCCAAGCTAAAACTTGCAACAGATTTTTTGACCGACGATTTCATCATCACTCGAATCGTCGGTCTTTTATTTTCTACATTCTATTTTAATCTTAAGTTTCAGTCCGGGAATAGATCTATACACTTCTTGCATCAATCACTGTTTTTATAAAATAACAAATGAGTAAGCCATTCAAAATTGATTTACCCATGCCGTGATTTACTTCATTCCAAAGATGAGCTTCAATCCCAACAGCGTCATGATCCCGCCTGCGGCACGGTCAAAAGCGGCTTTAAATTTTAAATAGACACGGCGTGGTTTTTCCGCCGACAAGGCCACTGCAACCAGTGAGCACCAGCCTGCATCAATAAAGAAACACAGTAGCGGCAACACAAAATAATAATAGGTCGGAATTTCTTTGGGTAAAAGTGCGGTAAAAATACTGGCCAGCACAATCGCAATTTTCGGATTGGAAAGCTGGGTAATCAGGCCTGTGGCGAATGCACGGCGCAATGACATTTGGGCCTGTAAATCATGGCCAGATTCAATCGGTGTTTTGGCATGTTTAATAATTTTAAACGCCAGCCACAGCAAATATAAACCGCCGCAAATTTTCAAAGCCAAATAAGCAGATGGCACCGCCAATAAAAATGCCTGCAATCCAAGCACAGCCAACAGGCCAAAAATGGCAGCGCCTGTGCCTGTCCCTAAAGCGGTAAACACACCATGCCGACGTGAAATCGCAATTGAATTTTTAGCGACATAAATCGAAGTCGGTCCAGGACTCATTGCGCCTAGCATTAAGGCAAATGCAATTGAGCCCAAAATCCAAAATGATTCCACAAGTCCACCTACTGAAATTAATTCCGCGGCAATTTTACAATTTAAAAGCCTGAATATCCCCCTGAATTTCACCTCTTTTTCAGAATTTCACCGCATCATTCACCAAGAATTAAATCAATTGCCTAATAAATCACTAAGCAGGCAATCAAAGCCCTCATTTATTAGAAAATGGATGAAATGAACACAAGTATGGCTCTGCGTAGCGAGAGATATGGAGGAATATAAAATAGAGGTTTATAGGGTAAAAGATCGTTACAGTTACAATGAAATTGGCTGTATACATATATTTTTATGAATGTACTCAAACAGACAAAAAATCCGCATATCATTTCAGTAATAATTTTTTAGATACATATAAATTCAGACCTGCCAATTGGCAGGTCGAGCTTGATTTAACATGAGATTAAATATCGGTTTCAGCTCGGTTTACTCTTGAGCAACAGGCTGGATTTCACGCGCATTCAGTTGAGAAAGCTGGTAATCCTGATCATGCACAGGTACACCACCAATAATCATGGTACGTGCTGTTTTCGGCTTGTTATAATCATTTTCGGCATCGCAAGCTGTCATTAACAGTAACATGCATAGCGATAAACCCACGGATAGCGTCTTCATCACATATCCTCTTTTTTCATCATTGTTCTAACTTTTAGATTAACACTAATGAGTATTTTTCAATCATTATTTTTATAATTTTAATTCAATTATTTAAGATATATTTACAAATAAGCCCTGTGTAAATATGCGCAAGAGCAAAAATCATCAGGCATTATTTTCAGGTCCTGCCTGATATTGAAATATCGCTGTGATGATCCTGACGAAAACAGCGTGCCATAAATCATTTTATTTTACGTACAATGCAGTCTCATATTGATGGATCATGATGAAATGTTTGACCCTATTGCCCAGTCAGTGACTTACCAAAAGCTAAGACTGGATGCCCCCGTGACTGTGACCGTGAAGCGTTTGGATCAGATTCATCCACAAATTTCCGGCAACAAGTTTTTTAAACTGAAATACAACTTTCAGGAAGCACAGCAGCAAGGGTTTAAAAAAGTCCTGACTTTTGGCGGTGCCTATTCCAATCATATTGCTGCCACCGCTTATGCAGCGCATCTGTTTGGCTTTGCCAGTGTAGGCATGATCCGGGGGGAAGAACTCAAAGATAAAACGCTCAACCCTACCTTGGCCACGGCGCAGCAATTGGGTATGCAACTGCATTTTGTTTCACGTGAACAGTACCGGCAAAAAGATCAGCCTGAATATCTGGCCGCCTTAAAACAGCACTATCCGGAGCATTACCTCATTCCCGAAGGTGGAACGAACACGCTGGCCATTCAAGGCTGCAAGGAAATTTTAACAACCGAAGACCGGCACAACTATGACGTGATCTGCTGTGCGGTTGGAACAGGTGGCACCATTTCAGGGCTGATTGAGGCAAGTGCAGCCCATCAGAGCGTGCTGGGTTTTTCGGCCTTAAAAGGCGATTTTTTAAAGTCGGAGGTCGAGCAATGGACGACGAAGAAAAACTGGAAAATCACCGATGCCTACTGCTGTGGTGGTTATGCCAAAACCACGCCGGCGCTGTTACAGTTTATGCAGTCCTTCGAAGCCGAGCACCGCATTCCTTTAGAACAGGTTTATACCGCTAAAATGATGTACGGACTGATGGGTTTAATTCAGCAAAATTACTTCCCGCAAGGTTCACGAATTTTGGTCATTCATACGGGCGGCTTGCAAGGTCGGCATAGAGATGAATATCTATCCTGAAATTGAGCGCAAAATTGTCTATAATGCCCTGCTTTTATCTCCCACGGGTTACTCATGTCTACAAATCAGTATGATGTCATTGTTTTAGGTGCAGGTGCATCAGGTCTGATGTTGGCATTTATGGCAGCCCAGCGTGGCCGTAAAGTTTTAGTACTGGAAAAAGCCAACAAGGTGGGCAAAAAAATCCTGATGTCAGGTGGCGGTAAATGTAATTTTACCAATCTGTACGTCGAGCCTGAAAACTACATTTCACATAACCCGCACTTCGTAATCTCGGCCTTAAGCCGCTATACCAACTGGGACTTTATTGGTCTGGTCTGTGAACATGGCATTGAATATGAAGAACGTAAACACGGTCAGTTATTTACCTTAAACGGAGCTAAGGAAATTTTGGCCATGCTGCTGGCTGAATGTGACAAAACCGGCCTAGTCGACATTAAAACCAGCTGTGAAGTCAAAGCGGTTACCGCTATAGATGATCAAGGTTTTCAGGTTGCAACTACTCTAGGTTATTTCCAGGCTGAATCTGTCGTTGTGGCAACGGGCGGTTTGTCTGTACCGACGCTGGGCGGCTCAGGGATTGGTTATGACATTGCCAAACAGTTCGGCCATCATGTGCACCCGACCCGTGCAGGCCTGGTGCCCTTTACTTTTTCCGACCAGTTTAAAGAGGTGACCACCCGTTTAAGCGGTAATGCCGTCGATGCTACCCTGTCGAATGATTTAAACAGTTTTACCGAAGCCCTGCTGTTTACCCATCGCGGTTTAAGTGGCCCAAGTTCATTACAGTTGTCCAACTACTGGAATGTCGGCCAAAGTTTTACCATCAATTTCCTGCCTAATCTTGATCTGACAGATTTCTTTAAAGCCAAGAAATCCAGCCAGCCCAAAGTGTTGCTACGCACCTTGTTAAATGAGCATCTGCCAAAAAGTGTGGTACTGGAACTGCAAAATCTGATCTGGGCAGAATTTGCCGACACAGCGATCGGTAATTTGAGCGATGATAAACTGGAACAGGTCGCCAAGCGCCTGCATCATTTTGAAGTAAAACCCTCAGGAACCGAAGGCTACCGGACTGCGGAAGTGACCTTGGGCGGTGTTGATACCACTGAAGTATCATCCAAGACCATGGAAAGCAAAAAACAGAAAGGCTTGTACTTTGTCGGTGAGGTTCTGGATGTGTCGGGTCATTTAGGTGGTTTTAATTTTCAATGGGCATGGGCGTCTGCACATGCCGCATCGCAGTATGTTTAATCCATTGCAACTGAATTATTCTAAATAATCCGTACGTAAAATTTCAATATTCTGCTTCTGCTGCATACGCACAATTGCTTGATCCATCTTTGCAACTGCTTGTGTATGTTGGCAGTCTTGTTGAAATGCTTGCCCGACTAAACCTAAAAGTTTTTTAACTAACATCATAATTTCCCCTCAATAATTATTTATACGTCCCAGTATAGAATGATGAATATTTCAAGAATATTAAAACTAAGTCTTTATATTCTTTAAATATTACAATTATATTTAGCATAATACATGCCAACAATCGAGCATTTATTGATTATTTTTTATCTAAATTTTCTCGATATTCTGGTTTTTTCTGTTGATGTTCAACTTTAAGTTTGGCAAATATAAATTTATATGCACTCATAAGAAACCCAACTGTTATACCTGCGATCACAATTGGTGCAAGAAACTTATTCGGTTCTCTTTTACTCTTTTTGCTCTCCTGTTCAGGATTAGGGTCTGTTGACGATCCGTTCATAATTTTGACAATGCATATTTTAACGGATCTCAGGCTTGCAATAGAAAATCTGGTCATCTTACTGACTGCTTCTTAATAATAGAGCAGCAAAAAGCATGCCCATCTGTTGTGCACAAACAAAGCAGCGCTTTGTTTGTGCAATATATGACCTATTGCTTTCCGCAATAGTTATTGGTCATCTTTGGGCTTAGGATTATTTTTGTCTGTGTTGCTGTGAAGATCAACATCAGATTCTGCCTCACCTGTAGATCCAAAAGGATTATTTTCTGGCGGGTGTTTAGAATCAACGCGGATAGAATCCGGAACACTCTGATCTGGATCAGGTTTTTGTGCCTCTTGTGGTGCCGTGGTTAATGAAGCAGGAGTTGGATTGGATAAACCCGGAGTCGAAACATTTTTTTGATCAGCTCCTGGAAAGTGAGACTCGGCAATCGGTTTTGCCGGATCAGAAGCAGGTGCTGCTCCCCCATCCATTTCCAGTTCAGAAGATTTATCCACCGATGCATCAGGACCTGGTTTTGAATTTTCCGTGCCATGTTCAGTAAATTCACGTGCTGCCTGGGCGGAAACTGAGCTTGAACTCTGCCCTGAACTGATTCGGTCCGAATTGTCCTGACGCAAGGGATTAGGCTGCTTCGCCTCTTTTTTGCATTTATCAATCAAGTCGGTCAAGACACGTTGTGCCGGATCGCGCCCACCTAAACCAAAGGCCAATGCGAAGGCAACGGCGACAGCACCCAAAGTTAAGCCGAAAGCCAGATTGACGATGGAATCGGCAATACCCATTGCACGCAAGCCCATGGCAATCACCAAGCCCATAATCAATATACGAACCAGATTTGCCAGCCAGCGTGAACTGACATATTCACCTCGGCCAATTACCTTGGCGACCAGATTTGCCAGCCAGAATCCAATCATCAGGATGACTGCACCCAGCAAGATATTGGCACCAAATTGAATAAACATTGAAATCAGTACACTAATCTGTTCAAAACCAAGCCGGTTTGCTGCTTCAGATACCGCAAACAGCATGGTAAAGAACACAATCAGATAACCAATAATTGACGATACTTTAGTTGTGCCTAAAAAGCGTTGTGCATCCATTTTGGCAGGAATTTCATCTACACCTGTCCCAGATACAATGTCCACCACCAGTTTAGCCACAAAGCGTGACACCACATACGCCAGAATAAGAATCAGGGCAGCTGCAATAATATGTGGAATGGCATTCATGATTTCATACAACATGGCCGTGGCCGGTTGTGAAATCGCTTCAACACCCAGTGCTTCAAAGCCAATAATCAGGGCAGTAATAATAATAATCGCAAAGACAAATGAGCCGAGTACCTGGGGCAGATTGGAATTTTTAAACATCCCGATTTTCTGGGCATGCTGCTGAAGATTTAAACTGCCCACCAGACCTTCGACAATACCGCGTACAATTTTTGCCAGAATATAACCGACAAATACGATCACAGCGGCAATAAAGATATTCGGCAAGAATGAGACAACTTCATTCACCATGTTCTGTACTGGAGCAAGCAATCCGGTTAAGCCCAGAATAGACAGTACAATTGGCAAGAATAATAATAAAATCAGCCAATAAACAATGTCACTAATGTTCTGGCTTATTGGGCTGACACCCACATCAGCACTTAACTTTTCATCCAGTTCAGTTCGGTCCAACAGTTTTTGCAGTCCCATTTTGACCAGATTCGCAACAATCCAGCCAATAAAACCGACCGCAATAGCTGCTAAAAGTTGAGGAATAAACAACAGGAATTGCTGGATCATATTGCTGAATGGCCCGCTCACGCTGGTGAGATTCAGCACATTCAACGCGCCTATGACGGCAATGATCATTACAATCCAGAAGATGATACGCGAAATGATATTTTCAACATTTGAGCGATGTCCTGTCGCTCCAGAAAGTCTTTGATTTGTTCCAAGCTTTTGTAAAACTTTTTTAATTCCTGCCGCAATAATAAGGGCAACAATCCAACCTATGATTAAAATGGCGATGGCAGCGAGAATAGGATGAAACTGATTCCAATAGTACATCGCATCAAATTCACCCCCTCTAGGGCCTCCAGAAAAATACTCATTCATATTGTCATGTCCTCTTGTTATTACTTATTGAATTTCTACAGATGAATAACTGGGTTATGTTGGCTCAGCTCAACCTAAAATGATGACGTTAAGAACACATTAGAATTCGATTATTTTTTCTTCAATACAAACCAGCATAAATACAACAAAAGCGCACATTAGATTGCAAAAAGCTCCAATCCTTTCAGACCAGAGCTTTAAAAAATGACATTGAGATTATGCGTTTAGTTGCTGTTTCCTCGGCCGATACCGACATTATCGGTCGCCTCACCTATTGCACTTTTTTCACCCGGTTCTGTTACAGTATCGGCATCTGTAGCAACGGCTTCATCGGTTGCTGTTGCAGTGCCGGTAGTCGCGGTATTGTTTGGTGTGGCAGGTTGGACAGTGGGGTCAGGATGCCCTGGAGGAGCATCTTGTGATTCCGGTTTAGTATAGGCAAACATGTAAACCAGTACGGCAATGAAGAACACCCCTACAAGAAGAAGGATATACACTGGCAAACGTTTTTTTTGAGATCTTTCTTCTTCACTCGTAACATGAGGCGGTTTATTAAAATCATGTGTCATGTTTTTTCCCCTCTTTTATTTCATTCCATGTATTTATATTAACTATATTTCCTGATCAGTTATGTATAAAAGCATAGTGACATGGTGAAGACTTGTAATTTTCACTTAAAAAACAGCAGTTCAGAAAGCAGTTGTTTAAATGTGTTTAAGGCAAGAAGGGTGTGTCGATTCAATTTCCAGTCAGGCTGTCATTCTTTTCTATAGCTCTTTTAAAGTTACTGCTGCTGTTGCCTTTATCGCAGTCTATGGGACTGTTATTCCATTTTTATATGTGGAACAAGACACTGTTATTTTAATTGAAGCCCCAGCAAAATTTTAACCATGCAGAGGAAAGGAGTTTAAGTTACGGTTTTTAAAATAGGAAAATTAACCGATTTTTTAAACTTGGCTGAGCTTTCAGGATGAAGCATGCTTTAGGTGCTGAAAGGCTTAAAATGAGCTATAATTATCCACCTCGTTTTTCATGCTGCTTAACTTTATGGCGTATCGTCAGCAATCTGTAACGCTTGATTTGGACACTGACGTCACTCATCAATGTTGTTTGCATTACACTCGTGATGGACATCTCATTGGGATTATTGAATTTAATAAGCCGAGTTACGTGCTTAAATGGGGTGATCTGGAATATTTCCGTCGCCGTACCGAAGAATTTTCTGTGATGCCGTTTCCTGAATGCATCAATGCCATGGTAATTGACATTCGCAATATTGCCCCGTTTATAGACAATGAAGTGCCCATTATTCCTTGGCGCTTACTGGAAGAAGAATGTCCGATCCGTCTGGTGGTTCCCCAAGAACGGCTTGAATATTATGCAGGGATTTTTGAACCCACCTGGCTGACCAGTGATGTGGATACTGCCATTCAGGAAATCCGTGAATTTATTGATATGTTTGTTCACTAAACTAGTGATCATAAAAAACCTCCTCATTGGAGGTTTTTTTTGTGACTAAATCTCCTCCCTTTTTTAAAGGGAGGTCGGGAGGGATTAGTTTTTAGATGATTTACATCTGATTGAATTTCCCCAACTCCTCCTTTTACCTCAAGTCACTTACCAATAATTCTCCACCGCAATATTACCTTCACCACGGCGGTTCATTTTCAAGCCACGTGCTTTTAATGCTTCTTTGGTGTCTTCCACCATTTGCGGGTTACCGCAAAGCATGACATGGCTGGTGTCTACATTTAATTGCAGTCCCACCACTTTTTCCAGTTCACCATTTTCAATCAGTACCGGTAAACGGTCATGCAAGGCTGCATGGGGGTCACGGGTAATAATCGGGACAAATTTAAAGCCCGTATGCCCTTCACCAAAGGTTTCAGCTATTTCCTGAATACGCTCGACATAAGCCAGTTCGGCTTCAGTACGTACACTATAGACCAGATTGATCTTTTGATATTTCGACCAGGTTTCAAAGTCTTGCAGCATGGAAATAAATGGTGCCAAACCTGTGCCAGTGGCGAGTAGCCACAAGTCATGCGGCAAAGGAAGCTGATAACGTGCCAAGGTTAAAAAACCATAGGGGATTTTTTCCAGGTACAGCCCATCACCCACTTGTAGATGTTGCAGGTTAGAGGTGAATGCCCCGTCCGGCACGACAATTGAAAAGAATTCCAAGGTTTCATCAAAGGGCGATGACACCACAGAATAAGCCCGCACCACCAGTTCATCGCCTACTTTTAGGCCAATACGTGCAAACTGACCTGCGGTAAATTTAAAATGCGCAGGTCGAGTCATGGTAAAACTGAATAAGGTATTGGTCCAGCGGTGTACAGATAAAACTTTTTCTAAGCTAAATTTTTCAATTGACATGATTTCAGCGTGGCATGAAAGACTGTGCTCATGGTAGCATGACCACATAATTTATTAATATTTTTTAAATGTTAAGGCTCTATTCATGCGCATGACCTTACGCCAGTTGGCTGTTTTTGTAGCAGTCGCACAAGAAGGCACAGTAACCAAAGCCAGCGATGCCGTTAAGCTCACGCAAAGTGCTGCAAGTATGGCTTTAGCGGATTTGGAAGATGGCTTGGGTGCTCCACTGTTTGACCGTCTCGGTAAACGCCTACAACTCAATGATTTAGGTCGTTTCTTACTTCCGCAAGCGCTGGAAATTTTAGGTCGCTGCGAAGCTTTTGAACAGGCGGCCAAAGGTGAATTGCAAAGTATTGACCTGCGCCTAGGAGCAACCTTAACCATTAGTGATTACCTGATGCCCGACCTGATGGCGAACTTTCTGCAAATTCAGCCGCAAGCACATCTGCAGTTGCAAGTCGGCAATACCCGTCAGATGATTGAAGCCGTGAACCAGTTCCAGCTGGATTTAGCCTTGATTGAAGGTTCATGTCATCTTCCACAGTTGCAATGTATACACTGGCGTGACGATGAACTGGCAGTATGCTGTTCACCCGAGCATCCATTGGCAAAACTGGACCGCGCAATTACCGCTAAAGATTTTGACCATGTCGAATGGATTTTACGTGAAGAAGGTTCAGGTACCCGTGAGGTATTTGACAATGCCATTTTAAAAGACCTTCCAGATGCCAATATCCGTTTAACACTCGGTCATAATGAAGCGATTCTTAAAATTGTGGCTGGCGGTTTAGGCATGTCCTGTATTTCTAAACTCGCCATTGAACCTTTACGTGAAAAAGGTCAGCTGGTCATTTTAGACACCCCTTTCTGGCAGCTGACCCGTCCTTTATTCATGTTGGTGCATCGTCAAAAATATCAGGGACCTGGTCTAAAAGCCTTTATGAAATTCTGTGAAGAATAAAAAATATTAAAAAAAGCGCCTAAATGGCACTGCTGTCCCATAGTTGAATCCCAGGTATTAGATTCGTGAGTGTGGCAAGGATGCCACACATTCCCCATCACGACAGGATGTCGTGTATGGGGAATAAAGACTTTTGCCTACTTTTGGTCTGTCAAAAGTAGGGTTTAGCCTACACAAAGTTACCTCAACTTTTAAAGAAAAGACAAGGCTGTGAAAAATTAAATATCAAATACTTAAATTTAAAATATCATCATATTGATTCGATACTGAAATAAAATTCAAATTATGGGACAGCAGTGGCCTAAATGGCGCTTTTTTATTACCAGCGTGAATCATTTTCACACGGTATGCCGTCACCGTCACCATCCATTTTATGATTGGGACAGTTTTGCACATACCACACAGCTTCTGCTCTTGAGCTCATTNGGACAGCAGTGGCCTAAATGGCGCTTTTTTATTACCAGCGTGAATCATTTTCACACGGTATGCCGTCACCGTCACCATCCATTTTATGATTGGGACAGTTTTGCACATACCACACAGCTTCTGCTCTTGAGCTCATTTGACTGCAATGCTGCCGTTCATCACATTTAAATTGTGCTGTTGCCAGCCTCACGCCATTTTGCTGATCAATACTGGCACTAATTTTTTCCGAGCGCGGTCTAGTGGTATTGTAAGTTTCACCCGCCAGATTACGCTGCCCTTGCTCCGACAATACCGCTTCGGGTAAATCTCCCAGCGCTTCACGCTGTTCTGACACAATACGCTGCTGCTCTATAATCAATTGTTGTGCTTTCAGCTGCTCTGCGGTGCGATAATCCTGATATTGACCATAACCGATCACAGCAAGCCCTGCCAAAATGATCAGGACAATGCCGGACAGGATTCGGCCTTTCTGTGAAGCTTTATTATAACGTGGTGAAGCCGTCTTCTTTTTTCTGCCTTCCGGCTTGACCGGCATGCTATCCGCTGAGGCAGACTGCAGGTCCAGTCGCACAATACGATCGGCTTTGAACTTGCCGTCATCTTCCACAATAATAAATTTTAAGCTCTCCCCTACTTTAGGTTCGACACTGCTCTGGGGAACATCTTTAATGTGAAAGAAAATGTCCTTCACTTCCCCTTCCTGTACTGCAATAAATCCAAAACCGCGCTCTGCGTTATAGGTTTTGACTTTCCCCTGAAGCAACATAAAACACTCTTTTTCATTTATATTTTTTCTTATTATAATAAAAAAGAGGCTAAAAAGCCTCTTTTCCGATTATCGTCAAAAGTAACCCGGAACATTCTCATGCTGAACTAAAAAACTGGAATATTCAGCCTCGAAAATTTGACAACAAGGCAGATGTAATCGACTGATTATGCGTCGATACTTTTGATTTTTTCGCTTTTGCTGAATGATCTGCAACGCGCTCTATGCGAACGGCCTTGTACTTGTCGCCATTCTTCACAGCTACAAACTTTACCCGTTCATTACGTTTCGGTTCACCTTCTGCCGCAGGGAAATCTGAAATATGAAAGAAAATATCCCCTTCAGCCGAACCAATAAAACCAAAGCCTTTTTCAGGGTCATACTTCTTGATCTTCCCCTGATATACTTCATTTTTCATGCTGCTGCCCTATGCTAAAAAATGCCATGTCTACAGTATATAAAAAAAGAGGCATGAAGCCACTGCTGTCCCATAGTTTGCTTTAAATAAAAAAACCTGAGTCCTAACAGTTAAAATATGAGTGCAAACAAACACTTTAACGACCAGGATTCAGGTTTTGTCACATCAGAATACCGTATTTCATGAGCTAATTAAACCTGTTGTGCGACAGGATTT
>NZ_JACHVD010000008.1:0-34613 GCF_025377055.1 Acinetobacter sp. T_3_1
ATCAACCAGTAAAAATCCACACAAGTTGTTCTTCATAATCTCTTAATGATCTTTCCAACACCTCGTCAGTGCCAGAAGCTGGATTCAATAAACTTAACAACTCAACGCTTCGCGTTTCGTTCGTTTCCGTCTATCTCGTCGGTATGGGGTGCATTCTAGAGGATTTCAGAATCATTGCAACCCCCAATTCACTATATTTTTCACGTATGTATCTTTTTTCTACGAATTTTATTAAAAAATCACTTTTTTATCTAAATTTTGAGCATTTTTATCAAAAAAATACCATATTCATTGCTTTTCAAATATAAATAGCTGGATTTTTTAAGACCTGATAGCTATCAAAAAATCATAAAAAATACATAAGAGCTAAAAAATGAATCTCGATCTGCAAAATTTTTCTAAATTCTCTAAACAAGATGAGCAATATTTCCTACTTTTCTATCAGACTTATAGATCGCACACCCGATTTGACGTCTACTGAATATTTTTATATTTACTTTCCCTATCCATCTAAACTTTTTAGTTAGAAAGTATCGAGCTATTTCGTGATAGCTTTATCTCCCTTACAAATAAACTCGATATTTACAGCATACCGGACAAGAATATAAACACTCATTAAGCCACATGTTCCTGAGAGTTACACCCCACCCAGTGCTGCATTACTTCCATAATCACTTCTTTCTTGCCACTATAGTCTTCAGCAGCAAATAACAATTTAGCCCGACGTGGTAATCGGTCTTTGACCAAAGAAAACAGAAGATAGTGTGATGCAAGATCTAATTGCTGAAACAGGGCTTGTGCTTGGGCAAAGGATTGTCGTTTCTGTTCAGGCGAATCGTATTCGAAAAGGAAACGTAAAATGAAATCAATTTCCTGGTCAAAAATATTTTGAGTCTGATAATGGTACATAAATAATACTTATCCTCTTTTTATAACTTTTATAGATCTTCTTTGAGACCTCATATCATAAGCATGCTGATAAGATGATTCAATTTCAGCACTTACACTGCAGTCTAACCTGTATTTCAAGCAAATGAAAAATGCAGCAATTGAATATAAAGTCAAAGGAAATAACGAAAATTTGGAAATAAAAAAGGAAGAGATCTCTCCCAAAATCTCTTCCTTGGAGTTGAATCTTTATTCGATCCATCGTGTCATTATTATAGTTATCTACAAAAATTTAAAAAAGTCTCCGGGGGAAGAGACTTAAAAATTGTGGAGCTTTTCTTATAGAGTTACCCTCTAGATATGTTTTCTACACAATGTCTAGATGAATAAATCTTAAACATAAAATATGACAAAATCAAGACAATTGGAAAAATTTAAGTATTGTTTTTATAAGCTTTTTTTTGAATTTATTTATTTAAAATACTCATATACAGTACAAAAAATAAAAGCAGGCCAAAGCCTGCTTTTATTTCAATGGTTTAGCACATGCTTAATCAATAAAAGTCACTTTTGCAATTGCTTTTTTACTGGCTTGAACGATCAAAGTCACGTTCTCTTTCACAGAAAAATTAGCATCAACCACATTCCAATCTACTTTAACAGCACCACGACCAATCGCATCTTTGGCTTGAGCCGCATTTTTGGTTAAACCCGCAGCACGTAAAATAGAGGTAATAAAGATTTCACCGCCAAATTCCCCACGTGAAATGGTCACCTCAGGTGTTCCTTCAGGCAATTCACCTTCAGTAATCAGGTTACCTGCACCTTTATGTGCAGTTGCCGCAGCTTCTGCACCGTGGAAACGCTCAACCAGTTCAAGCGCGAGAATCTTTTTCACTTCTTGCGGATTACGGCCTTCAGCCACTTCTTTTAACAGCTGCTGGATTTCTTCAATCGACTTGAAGCTTAACAGATCAAAATAACGCTCGATCAGAGAGTCTGGCATTGAAAGGACTTTTTGATACATCGCACCCGGTGCATCAAACACGGCAATGTAGTTACCCAAAGATTTAGACATTTTATTCACGCCATCTAAACCTTCAAGAATCGGTACCGTAATACAGACTTGTGCTTCCTGGTCATAACGACCTTGCAAAGTACGCCCCATCAACAGGTTAAAGGTCTGGTCTGTACCCCCCAGCTCCACGTCAGCATGTAATGCGACCGAGTCATAACCTTGCACCAACGGATATAAAAATTCATGGATCGCAATTGGTTGGTGGCTGTTGTAGCGTTTGGTAAAGTCATCACGCTCCAGCATACGCGCTACAGTCTGCTGTGAAGCCAGCTGGATTAAATCAGCTGCAGTTTTTTGAGCAAACCATTCAGAGTTGAATACCACCTTGGTTTTAGCCGGATCAAGAATTTTAAATACTTGTTCTTGATAGGTTTTTGCATTTTCCAACACTTTTTCACGGGACAATGGCGGACGAGTCGCGCTTTTACCTGTGGGATCGCCGATCATGGCGGTGTAGTCGCCAATCAGGAAATAAACTTCATGCCCCAAATCCTGGAACACTTTCAATTTATTAATCAGAACCGTATGACCCAAGTGCAAGTCAGGTGCAGTTGGGTCAAAACCCGCTTTAATTTTAAGCGGACGATTTTCTTTTAATTTCTTCAGAAGATCTTCTTCGGAAATAATTTCATGCGTGCCTCGTTGAATGAGGGCAAGTTGTTCTTCAGCCGGCAGGAAATTTGACATCACAAAACCCAAACACATCAGTTATTCAATTTGTGCGATATACTAACACTTTTTCAGCACATTGCAGGCTTAAGAATAATCATGACAGCGATCTATATTGGGGTAATGACCGGCACAAGCATGGATGGTGTCGATATTGTTGCTGCTTCTTTTGATCCCTTACAGCTTCACGCGACCCTCACTTTGCCTTTTGATCCCGATCTTCGTGACGAACTGATGGCACTCACCCTACCGGGCGACAATGAAATTGACCGTATGGGCAAAGCTGACGTTGCTTTAGCCACCATGATTGGTCAGGGCATTAATACACTCATTGAAAAGAACCATTTAGATCGTAGCCAAATTAAAGCCATCGGTTCGCATGGTCAAACCATCCGCCACCGCCCTGAACACGGCTTTACCCTGCAAATTGGTGATCCCAACATCATTACTGAAATGACAAAAATTCAGGTCATTTCAGATTTTCGTCGTCGCGATATGGCGGCTGGCGGTCAAGGGGCTCCGCTGGTTCCTGCATTTCATCAAGCCTTGTTCCAGCATGACAGCATTCATCGTGTGATTCTAAATTTAGGCGGAATTGCCAATGTCAGTATGCTGCCCGCCGGCAAACCCGAAGCCGTTTTTGGTTTTGACACCGGCCCTGCCAATATTCTTATGGATGCCTGGTGTCACCGCTATACCGGTCAACCCTATGATGAAAATGGCAACTGGGCAGCATACGGACAACCGATTCGCAGCCTGCTGGACCGCTTGCAGGCGCATGAATTTTTCTCCAAAGAACCTCCGAAAAGTACCGGCCGTGAAGACTTCAACCTGGAGTGGCTGGATGAACAGATTCTCGACTGGCGTAATGACCTAGAATATGACGAGCTAGAAGATACCCCTGAAAATGTTCAGGCGACCTTAATGAAACTCACTACCCGTGCCATTAAAAAAGCGATTTACCGTTCTGACATGGATACCGGTGAAGTCTATGTCTGCGGTGGCGGAGCCTATAACTCGAACCTGCTTGAGCAATTGCGCTGGCGTTTACGCAAACACGAATGGACAGTACAAACCACTGCCGATTTAGGACTGAACCCAACCTGGGTGGAAGCCACTGCTTTTGCCTGGCTGGCGATGCGTTTTGTGAATCAGCAAAGCGGGAATCTGCCTGCAGTTACGGGTGCAGCAGGCTATCGTATTTTAGGCAGTATTACCGCAGTCTAAACATTTTTTGTTTCAAAGCTTCAGCATAGAAAAGGTCTGCATCAAGCAGACCTTTTTATTTCTATATGTTTATTAGTTCTATACTTTACAGGATCAGTTACCTCATCAGATTTTTGGCATTTTCCTGACGAAAAGCATTCAGAATCTGTTGTCCGGCCCGTCCGGTTGGACTAAGACCCAAACGAATCTGCTCCTGACGGATCGCTTGACGGGTTTTATCCCCGATCAGGCCATCTACGCTGCCAATATCATAACCGCGATTGATCAGGAACTGCTGAATTTCACGACGTTCTGCACGTGATGTTCCCGCATCATCGGTGGGCCAGGTTTTACTAAAACCGCCTCCACCTTGTAGCCGATCGGACAAATGCGCAATTGCTAATGCATAACTTTCTGCCGCGTTATAACTATATATAGCATCGAAGTTTTTAAAGACCAGAAATAACGGCCCATTTGCACCTGCAGGTGCCATAAGGCCCGCAGCAGATGACTCGCTTAAATTACCCTGAATGAGCGCTGTACCATCCGCACGCACCACACCACGACTCACCCAGCTGCTTAAAGCCTTTTTATTGCGACGACTTTCCCCGGCAATGGACATGCCTTCAGGGATTTTAACCTCAAAACCCCAAGTTTGCCCGGTTTGCCAGCCACGCTTTTTCAGAAAATTTGCAGTTGAAGCCAGAGCATCTGAGGTACTGGACACCAGATCACGACGACCATCACCATCAAAATCCACCGCCAGCTCTTCATAGGTGGAAGGCATAAACTGGGTATGGCCAAATGCTCCCGCCCATGAGCCTTTCATTTGCTGCTCGCTTAAGTCACCGCGTTGTAAAATTCGCATGGTGCTAAAGAATTCGCCACGAAAAAAACCTTGCCGACGCCCTTCACAACTTAAAGTACCCAAAGCCTGCAATAAAGGATAACTTCCAGAAATATCGCCAAAGTTACTTTCCACCCCCCAAACAGCGACCACTGTTTCAGCCGGCACTCCATAAGTGGCTGCAACACGATTCAACACATCACGGTGCTGGGCTAATTTTTGACGCCCGAGTTGCACTCGCTCTTCATCCACCAGACCGGATAAATAGTCCCAAATCGGAGTCGAAAATTCAGGCTGATAATTCAATTTATCAATCACGGAATAATCGGGGGTTAAATTTTGCGTATAGCGATCATAGGTAGAACCACTTACACCCGAGTTCATAGCCTGAGTACGTAAATTAGCAATACATTGCTGAAAATTATTTCGCGGAGTCAAAATTTGATTTGAAGGTGTCGTGGAAGTGACTGTGACAGGTTGACCATTAATAATCAGCTCAGCATTGGCTTGAGTCATGGCAAGGAAAACTGAACCTAAAACGAAAGCTAAGCGCTGCATAGTATCCTTTACGATCTTTGAATTTAAATTATGCTTTTACCATACCACCATCAGCACATCGTTTCTGAATCAAATCGTAAATTTAAATTCATTTTCTTCATTTTAAATTCATATTTCACTTTTGAATTTAAAAATTTTATCCACAGGCTTTATTTTTAGATTTTTTAAATTCAAAACACAGGCAAATATGAATTTAAATTTATTATTTTAAATTTAAAGCAAAATTTTAAATTCAAATAGCTTGTGGATAAGTTAATTCCACTATTTTTATAGTTTTAGAAAGCGAATACTTTAAATTCAAAATCCTATTTTTTAAATTTAAAAGTTTAAATTCATTTCTCCTTAAACCATTTGAATTCATATTTTTTAAATTCACATGCACGAGTTTAAATTTAAATTCATATTTTTGAATTTATTTTTATCTTTTGAATTTAAAAATTCCTGCATCGTTTTACAAAAATAAAACTGAAATACAGAGCCATTCTATTTGTTTGTTTTTTATTCAGTCTATTTATAAATCATTGTACAAATAACATACAATTATTTTTTCCTTGTTCCGATAAATGGCATCTTCCTCGAAAAGAGGCGCAATCATGCCCGAACTGCAGGCATAAAAAAAGCGATCATTGGCATGACCGCTTTTTTATCATTCAAACTTGGGTTTAAATGCTCATATCTTCGCTAAGTGCCAGTGGATTTGGCAAAATTTTCGCCAATGCGCGGCATAATGCAGTCAGATCAGCACGGTCATTTGGCATCAGGGTGATATGGCCAATCTTACGGCCTTCACGCTCAGTCTTGTTGTAAAGGTGCAAATGAGCACCATTTAAAGCCAAGACATCTTCAGACTTAGGATGTTGACCAATAATATTGATCATTACCGTTGGGCGAACCACTTCAGTTGAACCCAATGGCAAGCCAGCCACCGCACGAATGTGGTTTTCAAACTGCGAGCAAACAGCACCTTCAATTGACCAGTGACCCGAGTTATGCACGCGTGGTGCCATCTCGTTGGCATACAAGCCTTTGTCAGTGACAAACAGCTCTAGCGTCAATACACCGACATAATTCAAATGATTGAGCAGGCGAGTGATGTAGTCTTGTGCAACCGGCTGTAAATCGGCACTGTTGGGTGCCGGAACAATCGAATGCGACAAAATGCCGTTGTGATGATGATTTTCAGCCAATGGCCAGGTTTTCACATCACCATTTTGGCCACGCACTGCAATAATTGAAACTTCACGTGAGAAAGTCACAAAACTTTCTGCAATGAGTTCACCGGCAGGACCAAGTTCTGCCCAAGCCTGATCAATCTGATCGACTGAACGAAGAACAAACTGGCCTTTACCGTCATAACCACCACGTGAGGTTTTCAAAACGATGGGTAAACCAAGTTCTGCCACAGCAGCCTGCAAGCTCTCAAGTGAAGTAACCGCTTTATAAGGCGCTACCGGAATCTCCAGCTCATCAAACAAGGCTTTTTCAGACAGACGATGCTGTGCAATTGCCAGAGCCTGACGTGGCGGATGCAATTGTTTTTGCTGGGTTAAAACATCCACATCTTCCAGTGGGGTATTTTCAAATTCCAGGCTGAACACATCTGCACTTTGAATGAAATCTTGCAGACCATTTTCAGCTTGGCTTGAGATGACCTGGCCCAAAGCTGCAGAAGGGCAATCTGTATTGGCTTCAAAGAAGGTACATTGAATGTTCAGCGGTAGAGCCGCTTGTGCCATCATACGGCCGAGTTGACCACCACCAAAAATACCGATGGTTTTATCCATAACGTGTGTCCCGTTTTAAGCTTGGCTTTAGTTTTGACCAGGAATATTTTTGCTTGCCACTTTTTCAGTTTGCGCAGCGCGGAATTCAGCAACATTTTTGGCAATGTCAGGACGTGTCAGACCTAAAATCTGTGCTGCCATAATGGCGGCATTGGTTGCACCGGCAGGACCAATTGCCAAGGTACCCACTGCAATACCGGCTGGCATTTGCACGATCGAAAGCAATGAATCTACACCGTTGAGGATTGAAGATTTCACCGGTACACCCAGAACAGGTAAATCGGTTTTTGCCGCACACATACCTGGAAGATGCGCTGCACCGCCAGCACCAGCAATAATTACCTGAATGCCACGCTCACGCGCTGTTTCCGCATATTCAAATAAACGGTCTGGAGTACGGTGTGCAGAAACAACTTCCGCTTCAAATGGGACGCCAAGCTGTTTCAGCATATTGGCAGTGTGTTCCAGAGTTGCCCAGTCAGATTGGGAACCCATGATAATTCCAACGAGAGGTTGAGTGTCTGCAGCAGCCGCATTCATTGCAAATGTTCCATAAACGAATGTAAGGAAGGATAAATCTCGACAAGAGCCAAGTTTTAAATGAATCACAAGCCCGATATTATAGACTGATTTTTCATCTCACCAAAATTTAACAGCACAAGCAGGCGGATATTTTCATTTTTTTTATAGAAATCGCTGAAAATAGGGCAGTGGCCAATTTACTGGCTACGGAATACAAAATAAATACAGCCCACCAAACAGAGACCTGCCCACACATAATCCAGTTTAAAAGGCTGTTTAAACAGAAAAATCATAAAAGGCACAAACACCAGCAAGGTCACCACTTCCTGGGTAATCTTCATTTGTCCCACGGCCCAGCCTTGTTGGGCAAGCAGGCGAGTGGCCGGAATCATAAAGCTATATTCAAGCAGGGCAATCACCCAGCCAAATAAAATTGCTTGCCACAACGGGGCATCATGCGGTAAAAACTTGAGATGACCATACCACGCCAAAGTCATAAAACAGTTAGCAATGATTAGCAGCAGCAATGGAAAATACATAACAATAACAGGCACTATGCAGGTAAATGTGATTTAACAAGTTTCGGCTGAAAAAGTACAATATAATCGTTCTTCAGCACAGTAAATTATTACTATATCAATGAATTTTTGTACAAAACTTTTTAGTCTGCTTATTCATCATCAAGCGAATGCAGATGCTTTATTGTTATCTGAGCAATTGGATAGGCAAGATCAGTTGGCATTAATTTTTGCTGATTTCTTTCAAAATATTACTTTAGATTACAGCCTCACTAGCTTAAAAAAAATCGACTATTATCTGTCTAAAGTTCGGAACTATTTTCAATTACATAATCAGCAACCCAAATCCATACAAGAAAAATTGGCATACACGGATGAAATCACTCGGGTTATTCTAAGAGTAGGCGCGTATTTAGGTGAGACTTTAAGGCAGCAAAATAAAAACTGGATTTGGGTAAATACCAAAGAACAAATTTGTACTGATACTGGAAATTTGAAAATGCATAGGCTGATTTTGACTGATCACATACACAAAATCGACCCTATGCACGTAGTTATGGATTTGATCTGTGCAGAAGAGCAACCTAGCTCCCTGTATCAATATGCAAAAGATGTTTTGGGCGAATAAAAAAACCTACAAATATTTTAATTCTACATAAAGACACAACTATCTTTTCCGCAAAACCCTTGATATCGTTGCTTTCAAATTGAATAAATCATGACAACACCACCAACAACAACGTGATGTGTCTAAAAAGCAGTGGAGTTAAAACGCATGCATCTGCATATTTTGGGTATTTGTGGCACCTTTATGGGCTCGCTGGCACTCTTGGCGCGTGATTTGGGACATAAGGTGACGGGTTCGGATGCAAATGTCTATCCACCCATGTCGACCCAACTGGAAAATGCAGGCATTGGCTTAATGCAGGGTTATGACCGCAGTCATTTGCAGCCACATCCCGATCTGGTGATTGTGGGGAATGCCATGAAGCGCGGCATTGATGCGGTGGAATACATGCTGAATGAAGGTCTGCCTTATATTTCAGGTCCACAGTTTTTGGCCGATCATGTTTTACAAGGCAAACATGTGCTGGGCGTTGCAGGAACTCATGGTAAAACCACCACAACCACTATGCTGGCTTGGGTACTGGATCAGGCTGGTTTAAACCCGGGTTTCCTGATTGGGGGCGTGCCCCTAGGTTTTAGTGAAAGTGCACGCTTAGGTGGCGGTAAATACTTCTGTGTAGAAGCCGATGAATATGATTCTGCCTTCTTCGACAAGCGTTCCAAGTTTGTGCATTACCATCCTAAAACCGCAATTTTAAATAACCTTGAATTTGACCATGCCGACATCTTTGATGATCTGGCCGCGATTCAAAAACAGTTCCATCACCTGGTGCGGACCATTCCCAGCGAAGGCCGCATTATTGCCCCAATCACTGAAAGCAATATTGATGAAGTTCTGGAAATGGGCTGCTGGACCCCTGTGGTTCGCACTTCGTTGGATGCCAATGACAAAGCCTCACTTTCTGCCGAACAACTGTCCGCAGATGGCTCGCACTTTAAGGTACTGGAAAATGGTGTGGTCAAAGGCATCGTTCAGTGGAATATGACCGGACAGCACAGTGTGGCCAATGCCCTGGCGACCATTGCAGCAGCTGAACACGTGGGTGTTGCCATTGAAACTGCATGTGAAGCACTTTCAAACTTTGGCGGGGTAAAACGCCGTATGGAATTGCTGGATACGGTAAAAGGCATTGAGGTGTATGACGACTTTGCCCATCATCCGACCGCGATTGAAACTACGCTGGACGGCGCACGCAAACGCCTGGGTGAACGTAAACTTTGGGCCATTATTGAACCACGTTCCAATACCATGCGTATGGGTAGCCATAAAGAGGGCCTGGCACACTCGGCACGTTTGGCCGATGAAGTGATCTGGTATCAACCGGAAGGGCTGGACTGGGATCTACAGCCCGTAATTGACGCTGCACCGAACAAAGCCGTGGTGGCACGTTCGCTGGATGACATTATTCAAACGGTGACCACAGAAGCAGGCGAGGGCGACGCTGTAGTGATTATGTCAAATGGCGGTTTTGGCGGCTTACACCAGAAACTGATTAGTGCGTTAAAAGCGTAGAGGTTGCACTTCAACTGCTCATCCAAGAATATTAAAAGGCTCACGTCCTGTGGGCTTTTTATTTAAAAATAATTTTGATAGCCCCGTTTAGTCAGACCGGTTCTGGGTTGAACCTCATGCCGGGCTTCTTCCATTTTAAGCAATAAACGAAGAAACTTGCTCATTTCCTCAGCATGCAACTGATGCGGCTGGAATTTCTCTAAGCCTATTGCTTTGAATAATCTGCTGATCTTGCCATGCTGGTTAACATATTTCATCGACCATTTTTTAAAATGAATCTGCTCAATCCTATGGTCAGGAAAACGCTGAATCTGATGATGGCGAGCATCCTGACTGATCTTTGAAAATAATTGTTCCAGCTGCTGTTTTTCACCTTCAAGACATTGAAAATAAACGCCTTCAGCATAATACAGCACGCCATAAATATCATGTGCCTGATTAAAAGATCGTGCCGTCGCTAAAATGTCACTTAAATCCTGTAATAGATCATTGCCGGATTCAACACGACTACTGGCATAACATAATTGAATCAGCATAAAAATTCCTATTTTGACTTATGCAACTTTGTAATCGGCCGTTTTCTTTCACGGCTCAATATCCTAAGCCCATACCATAATTGATTGTTTTTTAATCAAATGTAATTTTATTCTTACATGCTCATTTGATCAGGAAGGCTTAATTTTTCAATGAGATGCTATTAAATTAAAGTTAAACAAATAAAAAATAAACAATTTTCTAAAATTAGGAGATAAGCATGTTAAAAAAAGTTTTTATCATGACTGGATTATTGTGCCTTTATTTAAGCTTTATTATTGTGTTACACCGCTTCGGTGTGGAAGAAATGCTGAATATCGCAATTTCATCTTGCCTGTTGGGAATCTCGCTTAAATTCTGGGTACAGCAGCATTTTTATTTAATGCTGAGTCTGGTTATTTTAGCATTGCCTTTTCTGTGGCTCGAACAGTATAAAATGCTTGAAATGATGCTGATGACCGCCTTGCTGGGCGTCACCCTGACCCACCTGGTCCAGTCCCGTAAAAAATACCTGTTAAAATCCAAACCCTATAAATCTGTTTTAAGAGATTGATCAGGCAGATAGAACAGGCAAAATCTGTCTAATCTGTCCTGACATTTTATGAGAGCCGATCAAGCTAAACATATTGCTGTAAGCCCACAATTTCAGGCTTTGTTGAAATCACATCATTCTGTAAGCAAAGCTGTCTGAGTAATGACTTTGTCAACTACTATTGCTAGCTTAGATATACAAACTCTGCGTATTCATGCTCAATACTTCAACGTCCTATAAATACGGCAGGGCATCTGATTAACTTCTTTCTTCCTATCATCATTCAGTGTTCCTCTAATTAAATATTCTGCTTTAATTTTTTTAAAGAGGAGATTTATTTGATAGTGTGAAAGAGATGAAATAACAAAGGAATAAGCTGATGACAACAATGAAAGCAATGGTCTATTACGGCGAAAATGATATCCGCTTTGAAGAGCGCCCGATTCCCCAAATTATTAATCCCGATGATGCGGTGATCCGAGTCACCAAAACCACCATTTGCGGTACCGTTTAGGCATCTGGAAAGGTAAAAACCCTGAAATACAGGAACATGCCAAAACCCTAACCGGACAGTTTAATGGCCGTATTTTAGGTCATGAAGGTATCGGTATTGTTGAAGAAGTCGGTTCCGCAGTCAAAAAATTCAAGAAAGGCGATCGGGTCATTATCTCCTGTATTAGCCACTGCGGTATCTGTGAGAACTGCCAAAAGCAACTGTATTCCCACTGCCAGAATGGCGGAGGCTGGATTATGGGCTACATGATCGATGGTGCCCATGCGGAATATGTACGGACCCCTTTTGCCGACACTTCGCTTTACCTTTTACCTGAAGGCTTAAATGAAGATGTCGCGGTGTTTTTATCCGATGTACTGCCAACTTCACATGAAATTGGCGTGCGATATGGCAATGTGAAACCCGGTGATAGTATTGCCATTATCGGCACAGGACCAATCGGGATGGGTTGCGTGCTGACCTCACAATTCTATTCGCCTTCTGTCATTATTGCAGTCGATACGGATGATCACCGTTTGGCACTGGCCAAGGAATTGGGTGCAACCCATACCATCAATTCAGCTCAAGAAGATGCCATTCAGCGCATTTTGGACATTACCGAGGGCAGGGGCGTAGATTGCGCGATTGAAGCCGTAGGTGCAGAACCCACCTGGAATATTTGTCAAAATGTGGTGAAAGAAGGCGGGCATCTGGCCAATGTCGGGGTCCATGGCAAGTCGGTCAATTTTGAAATCAACAAGTTGTGGATTAAAAACCTGACCATCACCACAGGTCTGGTGAATGCCAATACTACAGACATGCTCCTTAAAACCTGCTGTTCCGGAAAATTGCCGATGGAAAAACTGGCATCGCATCATTTTAAATTTGCTGAATTTGAGAAAGCTTATGATGTGTTTAAACATGCCGCAGACCAGAAGGCCATGAAAGTTATTATTGATCTGGATCAGTAGGTTCAAAACATAAAAAAGCCCAAAAAATTGGGCTTTTTAAATCACTTTTTAAACTTAGGCGACAACGTCTGCCAAACTCTGATCACGTTTAAACATCACATCGACATAAGAACAGGTGGGCACAATTTTCAATCGTTTTTGACGGGCAAATTCAACTAAAACATCTAGCAATTTTCGTGCTACGCCTTGGCCACGCAAACAATCATCCACCCAAGTATGGTTGGCGATAATTTTATGCTCACCAGTCCAGATATAAGTGATTTCCGCAATTCGTTGACCTGCATCATTCAAAGTAAAAAATTCACCTTGTTGGCCATTATCGTGGTGTTGAAACTGCATCGCTAGTCCTCACTTTTTATTTGACTGAAACCAGAATACGCTAAAAGTAGATTATTTTAAAACATTGTGAATAGATAAAATTTGCACAATTCACATAAATATGCGATTCTTCAGCCACATTTGGATGAAATCCAAAACAAAATTAAGTTGAACAAGGGGAGTAGCCTCCTCCAGACCTGATCTTTTAATCTTACTCAAAGATCAGGTGTCAGAATATCGTCATTACACTTTGCAAAAAGTCGGTATCTGAGCATCTGAATTTACAAAATATAGATATTCAGATGTAGGCAAGACCTTGATCATGTTGACAGAGATTTTTAAATCATCTGGCAACAGGTCAAGGTTTTTTTATGGCCAGTTGTCAGATGTGGAGATTTTTATGGAATCCATTGGCAACCCTGGATTGTACCTGGCCTTTTTTTTGATGATAGCAGTCATGCTGATTGTCGACTTTATTGGTTTTAAACACACCGAAGACCAGCCCGTTAAAGTGAAGGTAGCCGCCTATTGGAGTATGGCCTGGGTCACTGTTTCAGTCCTGTTTGCAGGCGGTTTATGGCTGTATTTGCAGCAAACGGCAAGTGTGGCCTTAGCCAATCAAAAAACTATGGAGTTTTTTGCGGGTTATCTGTTAGAGAAATCGCTGGCGATTGATAATGTATTCGTCTGGTTAATGATTTTTGCAGCCTTTGCCATCCCTCCTGCCTTACAGCGTAAAGTGCTGCTTTATGGCGTACTCGGCGCGATTGTTTTACGTACCATCTTTATCTTTATTGGCGCGTGGTTCGTGCAAGAATTCTCTTGGATTCTCTACATTTTCGGTGCCTTTCTGGTCTATACCGGCTTTAAATTCCTGAAAGGCCATGAAGATAATCCGGATATTGAAAACATTGCCCTACTCAAGTGGTTACGTAAACATATGCGTATTACGCCGCATCTGGACGGGCATAACTTTTTCGTGCGTCAAAACGGTGTGTTATGGGCCACCCCCTTATTTTTAGTGCTGGTTTTGGTTGAAGGTTCCGATGTCATTTTCGCAGTCGATTCTATTCCGGCAATTTTTGCAGTCACCACCGATCCCTTTATTGTGTTAACCGCTAACCTGATGGCAATTTTAGGCTTACGTGCCATGTTCTTCTTAATGGCCGGGGCTGCCTCTAAAATGCATTACCTGCCTTATGGCCTAGGGGTTATTTTACTGTTTATCGGTTTTAAAATGCTGATGCTGGATGTGTTCCACATGCCAATCTGGATATCGCTGAGCTTTATTGTGATTGTCCTGTCCATTACCGCATGGCTGTCGATTCGCTACAACAAGCAGCAACAGCAACTTTAATTTTCACTCAAATGACCGAGCCTTTCATCGTTGCGATGGAGGGCTTTTTTATTTCCCATCTTTCAAGCGACTGGATATTGATCCATGCAGTTTTTCATCCTTGAGCATGCCGCTCCATGCATCGCACAGGGGAGAGCATGAAACCCATCCGATCGGGTGTAAGGGCAAAATTTCAGGTACAATCAATCGAAAAAAATCAAAATTGCAGGTTTTCAATGTCTTCTGTAGTTGCAACGACGGCGGTTCGCGGTCGCTTCCTAGATATTCAGAATACGGTTGCCCAAGCGCGTGATATTCACGACCAAGTGCGATATGTAGAAGATGGTTTACTGATTGCCGAAAATGGCAAAATTCGCTGGTTTGGTGACTGGCAAAGCGGCCAGCAGCATGTTCCGGCTGATGTTGAAGTGCATCATTATCCCGACAAGCTGATTGTGCCGGGTTTTATTGATACCCATATCCACTTCCCGCAAACCGAGAT
The DNA here is from genome assembly GCF_025377055.1 of Acinetobacter sp. T_3_1. Lineage (NCBI taxonomy): Bacteria > Pseudomonadati > Pseudomonadota > Gammaproteobacteria > Moraxellales > Moraxellaceae > Acinetobacter > Acinetobacter sp. T_3_1. The sequence goes on from NZ_JACHVD010000008.1 coordinate 14,897, forward strand.
GGTCGGGGCCTATGGGGAACAACTGCTCGAATGGCTGAATACCTATACTTTTCCGACGGAATTGCAGTTTAAAGACAAAGCTTATGCAGACAAAATCGCGCAGTTTTTTGTCCAGGAATTATTAAAAAACGGCACCACCACAGCTTTGGTTTTTTGTACCGTGCATGCGGAATCGGTCGATGCCTTATTTGCAGCCGCAGAACAGTATCAAATGCGTTTAATTGCCGGCAAAGTGATGATGGACCGTCATGCACCAGAAGATTTGTGTGACACGCCAGAGACCGCTTATCAGGACTCTAAGGCATTGATTGAAAAATGGCATGGCAAAGGCCGCAACCTGTATGCCATTACCCCACGTTTTGCACCGACCTCGACGCCAGAACAACTGGCCAAAGCAGGGCAGCTAAAAGGGGAGTATCCCGATGTGTATGTGCATACCCATTTAAGTGAAAACAAGCATGAAATCGCCTGGGTCAAAGATTTATTTCCAGAGCAAAAAGGCTATCTGGATGTGTATCACCATTATGGTTTAACCGGGCAGCGTTCGATATTTGCCCACTGCGTACATTTGGAGGATGCCGAGTGGGACTGTATGCATGACACAGACTCGGCCATTGCCTTTTGTCCGACCTCAAATCTATTTTTGGGGAGTGGTTTATTTCCCTTGAAAAAAACCTGGGAAAAACAGGTCAAAGTCGGTTTGGGCACAGACATTGGCGCAGGCACGTCCTTCAGCCAACTGCAAAGCTTGAATGAAGCCTATAAAGTACAGCAGCTTCAGGGCGATAAACTCTCGGCATTCGAGTCTCTGTATCACACGACCTTGGGCGGCGCCAAAGCCTTGGATCTGGAGGATAAACTGGGTAACTTTAACCTGGGCAAAGAAGCCGATTTTATTGTGCTGGATTTAAAAGCCACTGCACTGCAGGCACTGCGTCAGGAACATGCTAAAAGCATTGAAGATGCTTTGTTTGCCCTGATGACCATGGGCGATGACCGTAATATTCATGCCACCTATATTTATGGAGCAGCAGCCTATGTCAAAAAGTGAAGTGAGGAAAAAATCCGCTAAAAAGATCATTGTGTGGAGTGGAATTGCCCTAGTGTGTGCATTTTTACTGAAACGTGATACGGCGCAGCACAAGGCCTAATGAGATTTACAAGCGCAAAAAAGATGCATCTCTTAAACAGATGTATTAAAATTAAAATAGCTTTAGAGGTGTTGCTGGTCAACACCTTTTTTATTTTTTGATTTGCTTTTAGGTATCTCCCCATGACCGTTCATATGAGTGTGATGATCTCAACTGAAGAAATTCAAGCCAAAGTCAAAGAGCTTGGTGCAAAAATTGATGCTCACTATGCCAATAGTGACAAAGAATTGGTGCTGATTGGCTTGCTTCGCGGTTCTGTCATTTTTATGGCGGATTTATGTCGTGCAATCAGCAAGCCACATGAACTCGATTTTATGACCGTATCCAGTTACGGTGGCGGTACGGTTTCAAGCCGTGACGTCAAAATTCTAAAAGATTTGGACGGCGAAATTCGCGGTAAAGATGTGCTGATTGTGGAAGATATTATCGACTCTGGTAATACCCTGAGCAAAGTTCTGGAAATCCTGAGCACTCGCGGTCCCAACTCTATTGAACTGTGTACGCTCATCAGCAAACCTTCACGCCGTGAAATTGAACTTGAAGTGAAATTCCTGGGCTTTGAAGTGGAAGATAAATTTATTGTCGGTTATGGCCTGGACTATGATCAAAAATATCGCCATATTCCATTTATTGGTGAAATTGGTTTATAAGACTAAGCAAAGATACTTAAAGTGGCCGAAGGCCACTTTTTTATGCTTTAAATTGCACGCGGCACAAAAAAACAACAGTTATTAGCAGGATTCATCTGTTTCGTATTTGATAAATGATTAATTATAAAAATGAAAGCGAATTGAAAGTAAATAAATGATAACAAAAGGAGAAGACTGATGTGGTCACTTATCGTTGCTATCGTGGTCGGTTTTATTGCAGGTTTAATTGCACGCGCTATTCATCCGGGTGATGATAAGGCAGGATTCTTCATTACTGCCTTGCTCGGTATTGCAGGTTCATTATTGGCTACTTATGGTGGACGCTTGCTCGGGCTGTATGGTGAAAACTCTGCAGCAGGTTTTATTGCTTCGGTGATCGGGGCCATCATTATTCTGTTTCTTTATAATCTGGTGACCAAGAATTCCAGGGGTTAAATATCCTGTCGAATTATGCAGTCAGCCATAAAAAAAGCACCGTACACGGNCTGCAGCAGGTTTTATTGCTTCGGTGATCGGGGCCATCATTATTCTGTTTCTTTATAATCTGGTGACCAAGAATTCCAGGGGTTAAATATCCTGTCGAATTATGCAGTCAGCCATAAAAAAAGCACCGTACACGGTAATGCCAGTCAGTTAAGAAATTGACTGACATTTTCTTTTTTAAATTCATGACTGTATTTAATATATGGGAAAAGTCATCCGCAACTGTTTGAGGCCGGACTATATTAAAAAACGATTGTTTCTGCGACAAATTTGTTAGTTGATAGTGGCTGACGAGTTTTGCGGTGAGGAGCATTGCTCCGCAAGATGCCTTTGGTCTTACGAAGCAGTGCTTCTCAGGGCAAAACCAAAGTAACAAATGAGCTGCAAGGAATTGATTTAAAACGGTAAGACTCCGCCATGAATTACTAAAAAATTAAAGAGTTTATTTCTAAACTCCTTAACTGATCAGCATTAACCGTACATGGTGTTTTTTTATCGTTTCTTGCATCAGCGCAAATCTATTTTATAAACCCAGTTCTTTCCAGATTTTTTCAATTTCCTGGGCAGGGTAGGCACCCATGACTTTAAAGCCATTGGAGAAAATAATCGCGGGTGTCCCGGTTAAACCTAAAGTTTTACCTAAACTTAAATTACGCTCAATCGGATTGGCACAGCTTTTATTGGCACCGGGTTGAATCCCTTTAGCGATCAAATTTGACCAGGCCAAAGCTGGATCTTTCTCACAAAATACCTGTTTGGAAACGGCCACAGATTGAGTTTTAATGGGGTAAATAAAGGTGTAAATCGTCACATCCTTTAATTTGCTTAGTTCAGTTTCAAGCTGTTTACAATACGGGCAATTTGGGTCAGAAAAGATCGCGATCTGGCGTTTACCATTACCTCGCACGGTCTTGACCGCATCCTGTAATGGCAATTTTTTCCAGTCAATACTGTTTTGCTTGAGTATTAAATCTTTGGTCAGGTTTTTCTGGTCACTTAACCGGAACATGGAACCGACCAGAATATGTTGGGCATCTTCCCCCAAATACACCACTTGGCCATCCATTGAGCCGCTATAAATCCCTTTCATTTCGGTGGCTTGAATATTTTCAATGTTCAGTTTGGGATGCTGCTTGCTCAGGTTAGTTTTCACCGTATCGACATTTGCTAAAGTTAAAGTGGAAATAAAACTCATCAAGGCACATGCCAATGTTTTTTTAATCATCTGTTTTGCTCATTACTATAAAATCTTTCCTGCTGATTCTACCCAAAAACCAGCCAGCTCATCTTAAAATTTTAGCTCGCCTTACTGAAAACCCACAGATTTACCCAGCAAGGTTTCACGTGGAACATTGACTGATCGCGGATTAATTTCCACCGAAACATGTACGATTTCTTCATGAATGGATAAGGCCTCACGAACCTGGTCTGCATTCAAACTGGAATCGGTGACCAAAGCTAAAATACAGGAAAATTTACCTTTACCCACTTTCCAGACATGCAGGTCGGTAATTTCTACCACTGGAAATTCTGCAATTACCTCACGAATTTCTTCTACCATAGGATGATCCATTTCTGCATCCAACAAGGTTTTTCCAGTTTCCTTGATCAATCCCCAAGCCCATTTTGCTACCAGAATAGCTCCGATAATACCCAATAAGGCGTCCAGAAAAGTCCAATTCAAATACTTGGCAGCAAACAGCGCAATAATGGCAAAGACTGAAGTCACCGCATCGGCAACCACATGCATAAAGGCGGCTTTCTGGTTCAGGTCATGCTCGGTATGAGTATGCTCATTTTCGTGAGCATGATCGTGGTGATGGTGATGGTGATGGTGATGGTGATCATCATGCAGCAACCACGCACAGATTAAATTAATCACCAGGCCCAGAATTGCAATCGGAATGGCCTGATTATAAAGAATATCAATCGGGTTAAGCAGTCGTTTAACCGATTGAAAAGCCATAAACACCGCCACCACCATCAGCAAGATGGCGCTGCTATAACCTGCCAAAATTTCAATTTTCCAGGTGCCAAAACTAAAACGATGATCCTGCGCATAACGGCGTGCGGAACGGTAAGCAAAATAAGCCAGTCCCAGCGCCAGCATATGCGAGCTCATGTGCCAGCCATCCGCCAGCAAAGCCATAGAATTGTAAATCCAGCCCCCAATCACTTCTAATAGCATCATCACTGCCGTTAGAATGGTCGCCAATAAAATACGTTTTTGTGCAAGCGGATTACCTTCATCAAACTGATGATGGTGGGTGCGGGTCAATGGGGCGTTTTGCATAATCTAGCTTTTCAATATACTCCCCCATAGTATATTTATTTTTGGAGAATAATGTTGGGGCATTTACATCAGGACAAGAAAATTCAAAACCGGGTCAAACGCTTACAAGGACAAATCAATGCCGTGGAGCAAGCGTTAAATCATCCGGAAAATTCATGTATCAGTATTTTGCAACAAGTCGCAGCCATTAAGGGGGCAGTGAATGGCCTGATGAATGAGCTTATTGAAGCGCATTTGCGTCATCACGTGATTGGAGAACAAACAGCAATTAATGAAGCAGAACTGGAAGAATTTCTTCAGTTATTAAAACGTTATAGCTAGATTTCTTACATTTTATCCATTGACGCTATATAGGGATTGCCAGTACGCTAAATTCTCCTTTTTCTCCCCATATTTGCCCTTTTGAATGCTGTGGCAAATATTTTTGTGACCCTCTATGACAAATCAACAATCCTGGCGCCCATTTTTAATGGTCAGCCTGGCACTTTGTATCGGAACGATGGGGACGGCACTGGCCAGTCCTTTATATCCCATCTATCAGCAACTTTGGCATTTGTTGCCGAGTCATATCACCTATATTTTTGTCACTTATATGTTGGGCTGTTTAGCCACGCTGCTGTTTTTAGGCCGTACCAGTAACAGCATTGGCTTTTTAAAAACCTTAGAACTGGGTTTGGTCATCATCACAGTTGGGCTTCTGCTGTCCATGTTTGCAAATAATGCACTATGGCTGTCTTTGGGGCGTTTTATTATCGGGATTGCCTCGGGATTAATGACCACATCGGCATTGATTGGACTGATGTGGAGCATTCCTGAATCGCATAAAAGCCATGCACCACAGCTCAGCTCGGTGATTACCGCCGTTGGCTTTGGTTTAGGTCCCCTGGTCGGTGGACTGATTGCCCAGTTTTCTGCCACCCCGTTATTTACTCCGTATATTCCGGTGATTATCGGGGCAGTGTTGTGTTTTATAGGCTTGTTACGTCTGCCTCAGCCTGAATTTACCGCACAAGCTTTTTCAATTGCACCCCGTTTAGAACGTCCTGAAGCACAATTCCGTCCTGAATTTTATATTACCGGTTTGACTGCCTTTTGCGCCTTTGCAGCGTTCAGCCTATTCGCTTCGCTTTCCCCCTCATTTGTACAGGTCATCATTCCCTGGCATGGTCCCTTGGTCAGTGGACTGGCCATTACCTGCATTCTGCTGATTTCTGCAATGGTACAGTATTTTTCCAGATCGATTCCTGCAAGAAAATGCCTGAATTACGGGCTGTATACGCTATTGTTCAGTTTATTGATTTTGGGTTTATGTATGTACTTACACTGGAGTTTTCTGTTTTTCATCAGTGATGTACTGCTTGGCGTTGGGCATGGATTAGCCCTGATCGGGGCATTTGGCTTAATTCACGCCATGACCAATCCACACAATCGAGCTGCAGTAATGTCGACCTATTTATTTGTCGCATATTTAGGCACCATTTTACCCATTATTGCAGTAGGCTATCTTGCCGATCATTTCGGTTTAACCGCAGGCGTGCTCAGTTTTTGTGCTGCGTTCTGTTTACTCTGTCTATATTTATTAATTTGGCATAAAAAAATTAAGGCAGCAAAACACTTTGCTTAAACCAGATCTAAAAACGGAATAGCGCGGGCGATCATGGAAATGTAAGCCCCATGAAGATAAATCATTAAAGCAAATGCAGAGCTGTTTTTATATTTGGTCTTTCCCTCAACTCATTTTCCCTGCGTAGGTTGATGTTCAAGCTCTTTGATTAAGAAATAATTCAAGAAAGTACGAATTACGGCAATGATGGCCAATTTAATCAAGCTATCCAGATCTGGATCGACAGTGGTGGCTAAAATATCGGCGGCGAGCTGGAATTCAAGTGCAGTGGCAAGCCAATCTCCAAAACAATAACGTGCTGTGCGACCTGATTTAAGCTGGATGAACACCATTGATGTTTTAATCAAGCCAATGATTACACACACCACGGAAATCATTTCTAAAAATAATTGGAGGAAATGAACCCAGGAAATTAATAATTCACGTAAAAACATGACATCAAACATTCATCACCTCCATAAGAGATTTTACCTCTCACTTTCTGACATCAACATCTGTCCACATTACCTCAATGATAAAAAATTATCCTCAGCTTTAATTGTCTGATTCACAAGTCCAGGTTGTAGGCTTAATACTATTAGACTTCTTGCATAAATCATTGAATAGCCACCGATTTTGTAGACACCTTTTAGTTAGATAAAATGGCTAATTAACGAGGTGCTTATGAGCAGTAAACGATATCCTGAAGAGTTCAAAATTGAAGCAGTAAAGCAAGTTACCGAGAAAGGCCATAGTGTGGCTGAAGTTGCTACACGTTTAGGAACTACCACTCATAGTCTGTATGCTTGGATTAAACGTTATGATCCACAGCAACCTAAGACAACAGAATCTAATGATCCAAGTGCAGAATTAGCAAAATTAAAAAAAGAGCTGCAAAGGGTCATCGAAGAAAGGGACATATTAAAAAAGGCCGCGGTGTACTTCGCAAGCCAGTCCAAATGAGGTACGCCTTTATTCAGGACAACCAGCATATATGGCCTGTTCGTCGTTTATGTTCAACTCTAGATGTTCATCATAGTGGTTATTATGCATGGCTAAAGCAGCCTATCAGCAAGACAGCCCAGAAAAGGCAACAGCTTTCAGGACTGATTAAACAGTTTTGGCTAGAATCTGGCGGAGTCTACGGCTATCGCAAGATTCACTTTGATCTGAAGGATTTTGGTGAAAGCTGTGGGATTAATCGAGTACATCGGCTGATGAAAGCAGATGGACTGAAATCACAGCGTGGCTATCGTAAACCTAGAGCTCATGTAGGTACTCCATCTGTTATTGCCGCAAATACTTTAGATCGACAGTTTAACCCAACTCATCCCAACCAACTGTGGTTCACTGATATTACTTATATTCGTACTCATGAGGGATGGCTGTATCTTGCAGTTGTAATTGACCTATTTTCTCGTCTTGTTGTTGGATGGTCGATGAAATCAAGAATCACGACAGACCTGGTTTTAGATGCATTACTAATGGCTTTGTGGCGAAGGAATCCAAAGAATAAGGTGCTGATCCATTCTGACCAAGGTAGCCAATACACCAGCCATGAATGGCAGACATTTCTCAAGCATCATAATCTTAAAAGCAGTATGAGTCGGCGTGGAAACTGCCATGATAATGCTGTTGCCGAGAGTTTCTTTCAGTTGTTAAAACGAGAGAGAATCAAGAGGAAAATATATTCATCAAGAACTGAAGCCAGGTCGGATATCTTTGAATATATTGAGATGTTCTACAATTCAAAACGCAGACATGGTTCCAATGGTCAGCGTTCTCCATTAGATTATGAAAAGGCCCATCAAAAGATGGTTATATGTGTCTAGAATTTTGGTGGCTATTCAGTCACGTAACTACTAAGTGACTAAAAAAAGCATAGCATTAGATGAACTTATAGAACATATAGGAACAATAAAAAGGCATAAAAAAAGCACTAAGTTATTAAAACTTAATGCTATTTAATTAACATAGTAATCTATTGGAACTTATTAGAATAATGGCTTAAATTGAAATTACTTTCCGATACAGAATGATCCAAAAATCTTGCCCAACAAGTCATCTGCACTGAAATCCCCGGTAATTTCACCCAAGGCATTTTGAGCCAATCGCAGGGATTCCGCCACCAACTCGCCTGCATTATACACCACCAGTTGTTCACGTGCTTCTGCAAGGTAGTGCTGAGTGCGCTTCATTGCGTCTAAGTGGCGCGTACGGGCAATAAAGGTATCTTCTTCCGGCTGGAAGCCTGCATGCGCTGTAATTGCCTCTATGAGTGACTGGACTCCGGTTTCCTGCTTGGCAGAAACAGTAATATGACGGAAACCCTGATAATCACCAATTGCAGCAGTTGCACCGGTCAAGTCACACTTGTTGGCAATCAGCATTAAACGGCGCGGTTCCAGATGTTCGGAAAAATAGTTTTGTGCCAATTGCAGCGGATCTTCGCCCTGGCTTAAGTCATAGACCAGCAGCAACAAATCGGCCTGTTCAATTTCTTTAATCGCGCGGCGGATGCCTTCTTTTTCCACCACATCACCAGTTTCACGCAAACCTGCGGTATCGGTCAGGGTAATCGGCAAGCCATTCAAGGTGATTTTTTCATGCAAGACGTCACGGGTGGTACCGGCGATATCGGTCACAATGGCGCGTTCATTGCCTGCCAGGGTATTCAGCAGGGAAGATTTACCCGCATTCGGTTTACCCGCAATCACCACCTGCAAGCCTTCACGCAACAACTGGCCTTGGCGTGCCGAGGTCTGAACGGCAGCGACTGAACTTTGCACATCTTCCAGCAGGGCTAAAATTTTACCGTCTGCCAAAAAGTCGATTTCTTCTTCCGGGAAATCAATCGCAGCTTCCACATGCAGGCGCAGGTGAATCAATTTCTCCAGCACGGTATTGACCCGGGTAGAAAAGGCACCTTGCAAGGAGCGTACCGCAGAACGCGCAGCGGCCTGGGAGGTGGCATCGATCAGGTCGGCAATCGCTTCGGCCTGAACCAAATCCAGTTTGCCATTTTCAAAGGCACGCATGGAAAACTCACCGGCTTTGGCAGCGGTTGCACCCAGTTCCAGCAAACGGCCGAGCAGGGCATTTTGAATCACCGGGCCGCCATGACCCTGCAACTCCACCACATCTTCACCGGTAAAGGAGTGGGGGTTAGGAAAGCAAATGGCCAAGCCTTCATCCATGACTTCACCAGCCGCATCATAAAACTGGCGGAAACCGGCAAAACGGGCTTTAGGCAAGGCTTTTTGGGTTAAAGCTTCAGCAATGGCATAAGATTTTGGACCCGACAGACGAATTACCCCCACGCCACCACGTCCGGGCGGAGTTGCAATCGCAGCAATCGTAGTAAGGTTTTGCATAAAATTCACCTAAAAAATCCCAAATCACAGCCAAAGAAAAATCCGCCTAAGATTACCATCTTAAGCGGATTTATTCAGCTATTCGCAATCAGTCGTTACTTAAACAACGTCACGTTTTTCGCGTTCTTTCTCAACACCTTTGTTGATCAGACCTTGCTGCAAGATGGTAATACTGTTGTTGACAATCCAGTACAATACCAAGCCCGCAGGGAAGAACAGCATAAATACGGTGAAGATAATTGGCATGATCTTGAAGACTTTCGCCTGCATCGGATCAGCCGGTTGCGGATTTAAGGACTGCTGGATAAACATGGTCAAGCCCATCAGTAACGGCAGGATAAACCACGGATCCATTGCAGACAAATCTTGAATCCAGCCTAACCATGGTGCATGACGAAGTTCTACCGACTCCATCAATACCCAGTACAAGGCCAGGAAAATCGGCATTTGCAATAGCAATGGCAAGCAACCCGATAATGGATTGACCTGTTCACGCTTATACAGCGCCATCATTTCTTGCGAGAAGCGCATACGGTCTTCACCGAACTCTTCTTTCATGCGTTGCATTTCAGGAGCAATCACACGCATTTTCGCCATCGAACGGTAGCTCTTGGACGACAATGGCCACAAAATCAGTTTGACCAATACGGTCAACAGGATAATTGACCAGCCCCAGTTGCCCACAATGTTATGGAAGAACTGCAGACCTAAGAACAATAATTTGGCAATTGGCCATAACCAGCCATAATCCACAGTTTGATTCAGGCCCACAGCGAGGTCTTTCAATTCAGACTGAATTTTAGGACCTGAATAGAAGGTCGCATCCACTTCCGCCGTGGTACCGGCAGGTACATTCATGGTCGGTGAAGTGAAACCAATAATGTTCATGTTATCGGTAGATTGGCGAGATTCCAGTTTGGCACTATAAGGCTGACCATTGGCTTGAGTGAGTTTAATATCTCCCGGAATCCAGGCACTGACAAAATAATGCTGCACTACAGCAACCCAGCCGCCTTTGGCTTCCACATTCAGCTTTTCATCGTTGAAGTTGTCAAATTTCAGCTTGTTATAATGTTCATCTGGCGTTCCCCACGCACCGCCCAGGAATGTGCCGAGGGTGAAAATACCTTGGGAAGATTTACCTGGATCATCCGAATTATCACGCTTGATCTGACCAAACATCTGGCCCTGCCAGTTCTGGCTACTGCGGTTCACCACTTTGTGGCTGACAATAATCGGATATTCACCTTGTTTGAAACTAAAGGTCTTAATAATCTCGACACCATCAGCAGTTTTATAGACCATCGGTACCGATAAAACTTTAACCGCTTGACCATCTTTGGTTTTTTCCGCTTTGGCATCTGCCAGTGTATAAGATGCTTTTTCAATCTCATATACCGGACGACCGTTGCGGTTACTGTCTGGTCCATTTAAACCAATCAATCCAGACTGAGCCACATAGGTGCGCTTTGCATCGCTTTCCAGCATCACGAACGGCGCATTACTGTCTTTATCTTTATCATGGTTCAATAATTCAATACGAACAATGTCACCACCTTTAGGATTAATCCAAAGATGATAAAGGTCAGTCTGTACTGAAATAAGCTGTTGACTTACAGGTGCAGTGGCATCTGTTGTAGTTTGCTGAGTCGCAATATTCGCTTGAGGCATGTCAGACGCAGTAGCAGCGGTTTGACCATTTGGCAAATCTGCAGATACTTCATGTGAAACAACGGCAGTTTGTTGCTGCGGTTGAGTTTCTGCATGACCATAATCTTTTTGCCAAGCCAAAATAAGCAAATATGCGACGACAAACATGGCCCCTAGAATTGCAAACCTGGCCCATTGTTGCATATCTATTATCCCAAGTAGTTAGAGTGATTTCGGTTCAATAAACGATCACGAAAGGGTACAACAACGTGAAGCGTTTGAGAATCTATTTGCTGAAATGAAATAAAACGAATTGCCTTTGGCGGAACCGGATCATAACCCGAGCCCCCCCAAGGATGACAACGACAAATACGCTGAGTAGCTAACCACGCACCACGCACAGCTCCATAAGTATGGACTGCTTCCAAAGAATATTGAGAACATGTTGGAATATAACGACAGCGAGGTCCCAATAAAGGACTAATCGCGATCTGATAGAATCGAATCAACCAATGCAGTAAACGTACCATTGGCCTTCTCTACTTTTGTGGGGAGGGAGCTATCTTTTTATGCTTTTTGGCAAGGCGTTGCAATTTCTGCCAAGCAAATTGTAATTGCTGCTGCAATTCTGCATTAGGCACTGCTTCAATGCCCATTTTAGGCATGACCACAATATCTAATAAATCTAATTGCTGCTGATGCAGGCGAAAACTTTCACGAGCAAGACGTTTTACTCTATTTCTTTCATGTGCACGACGCACTTTCTTCTTCGCAACAACAATACCCAAACGGCTTTTCGGCTGTTCGGAATTTTTTGCAAGAAATAGGAAATGGGGTTGATGCACTTTAAAAAGCGCACCATCAAACACACTTTTATAATCGGCAGCACAGCGTATACGTACATCTGTGCTGAAGCCATAAAGTGTCATAACACCCAAAATCGTAATAGCGTTAACAGATTAAACAGTTAAGCTATGACGACCTTTTGCACGACGGCGAGCTAATACTTGACGACCAGCTTTAGTAGCCATACGAGCACGGAAACCATGAACACGCTTACGCTTTAATTCTGATGGTTGGAATGTACGTTTCATATTGAAACTCCAAAAATGATCTTTCTATGAAGGTTCGCGATTTTAGTGTTCATTCAGTGAGCTGTCAATCAAAAACAAACTTTCTTTCAAAATAAGCCGGTTTTTACAAGATTGATGGATTAAACATATCGTTAGATTATTAAAACTTGTATCTATTTTATACACAGTGTAAATTATTGATTAATAAAACAACATAAGTTATAAACAGAAATACTCACAATATTATCCACAGGTTGTTGTGAATAAACATGATTGTGTTGGGTTATGAATTTAAATTTATAATTTTTTAGAGTTATCCCCACAAAACCGCATTTCTATAAATAAATTCAAATTTATAAATTTAAATTTATTATTATTAGGGTGGGTTTTTTTTGTGGAAAAGCATATTTTATTTTTAATAAACATAAATTTAAGTTGTGGATATCTATGTTTTTATGATTTTATTAATTTGTGGATAACTTTGTGCTATATTTTATCCACAGCTTGCGGATAAACTTATCCACACTATGATTTAAATTTAAATTTAATCGGAAATTTGCTTTTTTGAGTGATATTTCCTGAATTTTGCCATGACAGATGTGGATAACTTCGATAGAATGGCGACCCGCTTGGTCGGGCTCGCATGATTTTTTTTACTAACAATGGAATGAATAGGGGTTTCACATGCTTTGGACAGACTGTCTAACTCGTTTGCGACAAGAGCTTTCGGGAAATGTCTTTACCATGTGGATTCGCCCTCTGGTTGCGGAAGAGCTGAACGATACGTTAAGACTCTATGCCCCCAATCCTTATTGGACCCGCTATATTCAGGAACATCATCTGGAACTGATTACGATTTTGGCCGAACAGATGTCTGAAGGCCGGGTACGTAAAGTCGAGATTCTGGTGGATTCGCGTCCGGGTGCAATCCTGTCAGCCAATGAACAGCCGGCAACTACTACGGCTGCGTTGCAATCTGTTCCGGCCGCTGTTTCCAAACCGAAAAAAGAAAAAGATGAAACCGGCAGCAAAAATAGCCGGAAACGTTTACTCAATCCCTTATTTACTTTTTCATTGTTTGTTGAAGGCCGTTCCAACCAGATGGCAGCTGAAACCTGCCGTAAAGTGTTAACCCAGTTGGGTGCTTCACAGCATAACCCGCTATTTTTATACGGACCGACCGGTTTGGGTAAAACTCACTTAATGCAGGCGGTAGGAAATGCTTTATTGCAAGCCAAGCCGAATGCACGGGTGATGTACATGACGGCCGAGAGTTTTGTACAGGATTTTGTCAGCTCTTTACAGCAAGGCAAAGTGGAAGAGTTTAAAAAGAATTGCCGCTCGCTCGATCTGTTGCTGGTGGATGATATTCATTTGCTGGCCGGTAAAGAAGCCAGCCTGGTGGAGTTCTTTTATACTTTTAACGCGCTATTGGATGAATCGAAACAGATTATTCTGACTTCCGACCGTTATCCCAAAGAATTGACGGAACTGGATGCACGTCTGGTTTCACGTTTTTCCTGGGGATTGTCAGTTGGAGTTGAGCCACCGGATATTGAAACCCGAATTGAAATTTTGCTGAAAAAAGCCGAAAGCAGTGGGGTGGAATTGCCGCGTAATTGTGCCCTGTTTATTGCCCAGCAAGTGGTGGCCAATGTTCGTGAGCTGGAAGGTGCGCTGAACAAGGTGGTGGCGATTTCCCGTTTTAAAGGCACGCCAATCGATCTGGATGTCGTGCGTGAATCGTTAAAAGACGTGCTGGCCATCCGTGCCCGTACCATCAGTACTGAAAATATCCAGCGCGTGGTGAGTGAATATTTCCGTATTCCTTTAAAAGAAATTGTCGGTCCCAAACGAACCCGTATTTATGCCCGCCCACGTCAGCTGGCCATGGGCTTGGCACGTGAACTGACCGGGGACAGTTTTCCCGAAATTGGCATGGCCTTTGGTGGGCGTGACCACAGTACCGTGATGCATGCCTGTGAAAAAGTGATCAGCCTTCGGGAAGAAGATCCGATCTTTAATGAAGACTATAAAAACCTGCAACGGCTGTTGCAAAGCTGATCTGAATTGATCAAATTCTATTCTTGCAATGCGGCATATTCTGCCGCATAGTACACTGCTAAAAAACACATTTATTTATTTTCATCTTCAGTTGTTAGAGGAATGTACCGTGCGTTTGAAAATCGCGAAAGAAAGCTTACTTAATGTTCTGTCACATGTCGTAGGAGCGGTTGAACGTCGCCATACTTTAAACATTCTGTCTAACGTCAAAATTCAAGTAAACAATGAATCCTTAACCATTACCGGTTCTGATCTGGAAGTGGAACTGGTGGCCAGTACCACCCTGGCTGAAGGGGCTTGCCTGCAGGTGGGTGAAACCACTGTACCGGCACGTAAACTGATGGATATCTGTAAATCCTTGCCTGCTGCGGCATTGATTGACCTGCAAATTACTGAAGATCGCTGTATTTTAAAATCAGGCAATAGCCGCTTTGTACTGGGGACTTTGCCAGCTGAAGACTACCCGTTGTTAAGTACCGAAAATGCCCAAGGTACGCAAGTGACCGTGACTCAGCGCGAATTAAAACGCCTGTTTGAAAAAACGGCTTTTGCAATGGCGGTACAGGATGTACGTTTTTATTTGACCGGTACCTTGCTCGAAATTGACCAAAATCAGTTGCGTGCTGTAACGACTGATGGTCACCGTTTGGCGCTGTGTGAAACTGTTGCACAATCTACTGCAACTCAGCCGATTCAAGCGATTGTGCCTCGTAAAGCGGTTGCCGAGTTACAGCGTCTGCTCAGCATTGAAGATGAGCAATTGTCTTTATTGATTGGCCGTGAACTGTTAAATGTGACCATTAGCACCCCAAGCCGCGATAAAGAGCAGGGTGATATTACCGTTCGTTTCACGACTAAACTGATTGATGGAAAATTCCCGGATTACCGTCGTGTGATTCCACGTGGTGGTGATAAAAACGTATTGATCGCGCATGACGTATTCAAGCAATCCTTGCAGCGTGTGGCCATTCTCAGTAATGAAAAATTACGTGGCGTGTTCCTGAATTTTGGTGCCGATTCTTTGCAGCTGCGTGCCAATAACCCGGAGCAAGATGAAGCGATTGAAGATTTGGCCATTCAGTATGCCGATGCACCGATGGAAATGTCTTTCAATGCCCAGTACCTGCTTGATGTGCTGAATGTGTTGGATGGTGAAGATGTCGCCATGACCATGACTGAAGCCAACCAGTCGGTATTGGTGCATGATCCGGCACAACAGGATCAGACCTATGTTGTAATGCCAATGCGTGTTTAATTCAACGCTATTGAATCAGATTTAACCATGCATATTACGCGTTTAAATATAGAACGTGTTCGAAACTTAAAGACGGTTGCACTCCAGGAGTTGCAGCCGTTTAATGTCTTTTACGGGCAAAATGGTTCAGGCAAGACCTCAATATTGGAAGCCATTCATCTGCTGGCGACCGGACGTTCTTTTCGCACCCATATTCCGAAAAATTATATTCAGAATGAAACCGGCGATGCGATTGTGTTTGCACAATCGGCAACGGAAAAAATTGGCATGCAAAAGCTGCTCTCCGGTGAACAGCTGATTAAGGTCAATGGCGATCATATTGCCACCCAAGGGCAACTGGCCAAAATACTGCCTTTACAGCATATTGACCCACAAAGTACCGATATTATCGATTATGGGGCCAAACCGCGCCGGCAATTGCTGGACTGGCTGATGTTCCACGTGGAACCGGATTTTTATCATGCCTGGCAGTACTATGCCCGTGCCTTAAAGCAACGCAACAGTTTGCTGAAATCGAGCAGAAATCTCAGTTTGCAGGATCTGGAACCGTGGAACAAAATGCTGGCGGAATATGGTGAAATGCTGAATTCGCAGCGTAGCGGCATTGTCGAGCAGTGGAAGGTTTATTTTGAGCAGGATTTGCAGCATTTGCTGCCCAATCTTGCGGTTGAACTGGAATATAGTCCCGGCTTTCATACCGAACAGGGCTTGCTGCATGACTTGACTGTGCATCATCAGAAAGATGTCGATCGCCGTTATACCGAATACGGACCGCATCGTGCAGATTTTCGTTTAAAAACAGCCATGGGCGATGCTGATGTGGTACTTTCACGGGGCCAGAAAAAGCTCCTGATTATGGCTTTAAAACTGTCACAGATTGCAATGCTGCATGCCTGTAATAAGGAAACTGTGGTATTATTAGATGATCTGACAGCAGAATTAGATTTAACTGCACAACGACGATTAATTGAGCGATTGAGCCAGCTGGGTAGTCAAGTTTTTATTACCACTTTAGAGCATGAATCGGTCAAAAAACATTTACATGATTTGTCTATTTCATATCAATTATTCAAAGTTGAAAATGGTCAAGTTCAGGTTGTTGTGCAATAACTTTTTAAATTTTACCCATCTTTGGATAGACCTATATTTCACTAGGGAGAAACCATGAGTTCAGAAGATCAAGCTGCTTCTCAAACAGAACCAACCCATGAAAAGGCTTATGATTCCTCTAGTATCAAGGTGTTACGAGGCCTCGATGCTGTGCGTAAGCGTCCAGGTATGTATATTGGTGATACTGACGATGGCTCGGGCTTACATCACATGGTGTTTGAGGTGGTCGATAACGCCATTGATGAAGCCTTGGCAGGCCACTGTGACGAAATCTTGGTGACCATTCATGAAGATGAGTCTGTCAGCGTATCCGATAACGGCCGTGGTATTCCGACCGATATTCACCCTGAAGAAGGCGTGTCTGCAGCTGAAGTGATTTTAACCATTCTGCATGCCGGCGGTAAGTTTGACGATAACAGCTATAAAGTTTCTGGCGGTTTGCACGGTGTCGGGGTTTCGGTCGTCAACGCCCTGTCCAGCAAACTGGAATTGACCATTCACAGAGCTGGCCATATCCACCAACAAGAATATAAACATGGTGACCCGGTCTATCCACTCAAAGTCGTGGGCGATACCGATAAAACCGGGACGACAGTACGTTTCTGGCCAAGTGCCGAGACCTTTAGTCAAACCATTTTCAATGTCGATATTTTGGCGCGCCGTTTACGTGAACTTTCATTTTTGAATGCGGGTGTACGTATTGTGCTGCGTGATGAACGTATAGATGCTGAGCATGTATTTGATTATGAAGGCGGTTTGTCTGAATTTGTGAAATATATCAACCAGGGCAAAACCCATCTGAATGATATCTTTCATTTTACTGTTCAGGCAGACAATGGCATTGGTGTGGAAGTTGCCTTGCAATGGAATGACACTTATCAAGAAAACGTACGCTGCTTTACCAACAACATTCCCCAAAAAGATGGGGGGACGCATTTAGCCGGTTTCCGTGCAGCTTTGACCCGTGGTTTAAACAGCTATATGGAAAGCGAAAACTTGCTCAAAAAAGAGAAAGTGAACGTTTCTGGGGATGATGCACGTGAAGGTTTAACCGCGATTGTTTCGGTTAAAGTGCCTGATCCGAAATTCTCTTCACAAACCAAGGAAAAACTGGTTTCCAGTGAAGTGAAGCCCGCCGTAGAACAGGCAATGAATAAATCATTTGCTGAATATCTTCTGGAAAATCCAACAGCGGCCAAGGCGATTGCGGGTAAAATTATCGACGCGGCACGTGCGCGTGATGCGGCTCGTAAGGCGCGTGAAATGACCCGTCGTAAGAGCGCATTGGATATTGCAGGTTTACCAGGCAAATTGGCGGATTGCCAGGAAAAAGATCCGGCATTGTCTGAATTGTACTTGGTCGAAGGTGACTCTGCAGGTGGTTCTGCCAAACAGGGCCGTAACCGTAAGATGCAAGCCATTCTGCCACTGAAAGGTAAAATCCTGAACGTAGAACGTGCACGTTTTGACAAGATGATCTCGAGTCAGGAAGTGGGTACGCTGATTACGGCACTGGGCTGTGGTATTGGTCGCGAAGAGTACAATCCGGATAAATTGCGTTATCACAAAATCATCATCATGACCGATGCTGACGTCGACGGTTCGCACATCCGTACGCTGCTGTTGACCTTCTTCTTCCGTCAAATGCCTGAACTGGTGGAACGCGGCTATATCTATATTGCACAGCCACCGTTATATAAGCTGAAAAAAGGCAAGCAAGAGCAGTACATTAAAGATAATGATGCGCTTGAAACCTATCTCATTTCCAACGCAATTGATGAGCTGGAACTGCATGTCAGCGCCGATGCACCTGCAATTCGGGGTGAGTCTTTAGCCAAAGTCATTGCTGACTATCAGACTTCACAGAAGAGCTTGCAGCGTTTAACGCTACGTTATCCAGCAAGCTTGCTGGACGGTTTACTGGGCCTGGAAGCATTCAAGCTTGACCATAACCATGATGAAGACTATGTAAAACAGTGGGCTGAACAGTTGCGTGCAGCCATTGAAGTTCAACAGCCAAGTTTACGCCCTGAAATCACGCTTGAGCTGTTTGAAAAAGAACATGCAGACGGTAGCAAAGTGGCACATTACTGGCCACGCGTAACAGTTTATGTACACAACTTGCCGCATCATTATTTACTGGATGCCGGATTGCTCGGTTCAAGTGAATACAAGCGTTTGCTGCAAAATTCAAAGAGCTGGTTTAGCTTGCTTGAAGAAGGCGCTTATTTGCAGAAAGGTGATCGCAAGATCCAGGTATCGACTTTCCATCAGGTTTGGCAGCACATTTTATCCGACTCACGTCGTGGTATGATGATCCAGCGCTATAAAGGCTTGGGCGAGATGAATGCGGAACAGCTGTGGGAAACCACCATGGATCCTGAAAACCGTAACATGCTGCAAGTGACCATTGAAGATGCTATTGAGGCAGACCGCATGTTCTCCTGCTTGATGGGAGATGATGTGGAACCGCGTCGTGCCTTCATTGAAGAAAATGCCTTGAATGCGGATATTGACGCTTGATGCATTGATGAGTGAAATTGTAAAAAGCACCTTCGGNCGCAATAAACGCTGAATACTCCATTCTTC
Organism: Acinetobacter sp. T_3_1; assembly: GCF_025377055.1. Taxonomy (NCBI): domain Bacteria; kingdom Pseudomonadati; phylum Pseudomonadota; class Gammaproteobacteria; order Moraxellales; family Moraxellaceae; genus Acinetobacter; species Acinetobacter sp. T_3_1. The sequence continues at coordinate 34,192 of NZ_JACHVD010000008.1, forward strand.
TTGTGCCATGTGTTTAGCGAAGTTCACCAGCAAATAGGCGATTAATGCAATCCATATTTGCGTTTGTATCGCATTGCGGCTTCGACCTAGAAATGACTTCAGTTTTAAATTCTGCTTGATGGCTTTAAAGAATAACTCAATCTTCCAGCGGTCTTTATAAATTGCAGCAATGGTGGATGCTGCCAGATGAAAGTTGTTGCTCAGAAATTCGAATGTTCTTTTCTTATCTGTATCATAAAACGCTATACGTCTTAATAATTTAGGTACACCTTTTTTCTTGGCATGCGCACTGCTCAATTCAATACATTCATCCGCAATAATGCCTTTAGTCGCTAATACACTGCGGCTTGATTTAACTTGATAAACTGTCTTTGGGCGTAGCCGAGTTACGAAGCTGACTTTCTGATGTGTCAACTGAGCAA
>NZ_JACHVD010000008.1:34624-120516 GCF_025377055.1 Acinetobacter sp. T_3_1
TTTTCTTGGCATGCGCACTGCTCAATTCAATACATTCATCCGCAATAATGCCTTTAGTCGCTAATACACTGCGGCTTGATTTAACTTGATAAACTGTCTTTGGGCGTAGCCGAGTTACGAAGCTGACTTTCTGATGTGTCAACTGAGCAAACCATTGATAATCAAAATATCCTTTATCAAAGACGATAATGCTGCCAGCAGGAAACTTAAATGCTCTGCCTTGCACCATATCATTTTCAATACCATCTCCAAGCGCTACAAATTCAGGAATGGTATTGCTGTGATTTAAGCCAACACTGAGTTTAATACTGGCTTTGGATTCATGCACTTTTGCCCATTCGCACAATGACAGTGAAAGATCAATATGACTGGCATCTAGTGAATACAGCGGATTCTTGAATCTAAATTTATGTGCAGTTTTAGAGTTTTCACAGCGCTGAAGCAGCTGTGTGAACAATTGCTGATACAGGCTGGCGGGCTGTTCTTCGTTGAGTCTTGCTAAGGTGCTTCGCGCAATTCTTTTCGCGCCAAGATGATAGAGCTTTTCCTGCTGGGATTCGAGATTGGATTGAATGTCTCTTAAGCTTTGCCGACAAGAAAGTTGGGACATTAATATGGCAACAAACTGATCCCAGCGGGTGGCTGATCTTAATTTTTGCCCAGAGTGGTGCAGTTTAGCCAGACGTTCAAAATCTTGTCTTAAAATGGGTTTGAGTAATTGATGAAATACGGTATTCTGATGTGACAAAACCTGAGNAAACTGATCCCAGCGGGTGGCTGATCTTAATTTTTGCCCAGAGTGGTGCAGTTTAGCCAGACGTTCAAAATCTTGTCTTAAAATGGGTTTGAGTAATTGATGAAATACGGTATTCTGATGTGACAAAACCTGAGTCCTTTATAGTTAAAGTGTTTGTTTGCACTCATATTTTAACTATTTAGACTCAGGTTTTTTTTATTTAAAGCAAACTATGGGACAGTAGTGGCCGTAAGGCTCTTTTTATTTGTGTGTTGGGGCTGAAGTTGGAAAGATCTGGTTTTCTTTTATAGATAATGATCATTAGATTCCTTTTATAAATCAAAAAATATTCAATATTAGATTTTTTTAAATCAGCACGGCCTCAATTGACTGATTTAATTTTGTACCTTCTCGTAGGCAATCTCTCTACTTTTGAAAGGTCAAAAGTAGACAAAAACCTTTTGTTTCCCATACACGACATCCTTGTCGATGGGAAAAGTGTGGCATCCATGCCACACTCATGAATCTAATATTGACTAAAAATCTATTTTCAATTTCAGCTTTACGAACAGTTCTNATGGGAAAAGTGTGGCATCCATGCCACACTCATGAATCTAATATTGACTAAAAATCTATTTTCAATTTCAGCTTTACGAACAGTTCTTAATTTCTAAAATGATTTATGAAAGAAGTTTATTATTTGCAAAATATAAATTGAATTTTTGTGTGATTGCCCACATCTTATGCAAGATAAATATGAATTAAATGAGTCTGTATCTGTATGTTATTTCACACCCCCAAATTACCCGCTGAAATTCGTATTAGCCATTTAAACGCACGTGTAAATGAACAACGTAAAAAAATTGCCCAAGCGACTGCGTCTAAACTGGAACTCTTGCATCTTGCCCAGCAGCTTTCAAAGGAAGCACGCTTACGTAAAAAGAACAATCAAAAAATTTATGTACTCGATTTCAAGGGTGACACAGCAGCCTCTGCCGTAGAAAACTTGCGTGAAGAAATTACCCTGATTTTAGCCACTGCAAAAGCAGGGCGTGACCGTGTTGTGGTACGTCTGGAAAGCCCGGGCGGTATGGTACATGGCTATGGCCTGGCGGCTGCCCAGCTGGTGCGTTTGCGTGATGCCGGCTTTAACCTGACGATCTGTGTCGATAAAGTCGCAGCCAGTGGCGGTTACATGATGGCTTGCATTGCCAATGAAATTGTCTCTGCTCCATTTGCCGTGGTCGGTTCCATTGGTGTGGTTGCACAGGTACCGAACTTTAACCGCTTGCTGAAAGAAAAGCATATCGACTTTGAACTTTATACCGCAGGCCAGTTTAAACGTACCGTGACCATGTTTGGTGAAAATACCGCAGAAGGTAAAGCCAAATTTGAGGAAGAGTTACAGCAGACGCATGAGCTGTTTAAACACTTTGTAGAAAAATACCGCCCGCAACTGAATGTAGAGAAAGTGGCGACAGGTGAACACTGGTATGGAAAAGACGCGCTTGAACTCAACCTGGTAGATAAGCTGCAAACTTCGGATGAGTATTTACTCGGCTTGTTAGCGCAGCACGAAGTCTTTGTGATTGAAACTCGCCGTAAACCGACATTGGGTGAAAAACTGGGTTTACAAGCCGCACAAATGGCAGATGGTCTGGTGCCGGCCGTGATGAATAAAGTCATGGAAACTTTGAGCAAGGCAAATGCTGGCTTGGTTCAAATGCGAGATCCTAAGCTTTAATTGAAATTCGTTGGGCTATTTTAAAATTGCGCTCTGATGAGCGCAATTTTTTTGACTGGATCTTAATCTCCGATTCAGCTTGATCTTTTATGATGGCATTAAAATAAATGAGCACAGGTTTTTTTATGCTTCATCATACGACGAACTCTTCAACAGATTTGCTGATCCGATTTCTGCATATTGTTATTATTTTGAGTTTTACCGGGGCTTATCTCACCGGGGATATAGAAGAATGGCATCACATCCATATGGCATTTGGCTATACACTCGGTATTAGCCTGATATTAAGAGTTTTATGGCAGTTTTTCGCTCCTCGACTGGCCCATACCCAGCCTTCAGGAATAAGCCGTCGTTTAAATGTAATCAAGCCATTTGTAAAGCGTTATGGGGCGCAGCCGCAGCAATGGGTTTCACCCGCATTTTTAAAAGCAGCCAGTTCCAGTCTGTTTCAGCTCAGTATCCTGGGTATTTTTTGCTTGTTGCCTTTAACTGTGCTGGCCGGATTTTTTACTGACTATACGCATAGTCATAGTTTAAAAGAAGTGCATGAGCTATTTGCCAATCTGTTTTTAACCAGTGTGTTATTGCATTTGGCAGCGCTGACATTGAACAGTGTTCTGCTTAAAAAATGGCTGGCAAAGCGTATGTTCTGGGGCGAAGATCCCCATTCATGGTTCACCCTGTTTGCGTCAGTCCTGTCACTAGGCATGCTGGTCGCTTTCTGGCTGTGGTATTTTAGCTAAGCTTTTGCGAGAGTAGCACAGATCAAGCAGGCCATAGCCTGCTGCGCCGACTGTTGCAAGCAGCATGTCTTTATGTGCATCCCACATATCTCCCTGCTGCCCATTATAATTTTCCGCTTCCTCTGGGGATAAACCAATCGCAATCAGCCATTCAAGCCATTCATAAATTAAACTGGTGGCCATAATAAATTGAACCACCAATAAAAATAGCATGAAGGGTTTAGCTTCAGGCAGCCACACCTGAAACAATCGAAGTAACACCGGGTAGAGCAGTACACCGCAGGCAAGATGCACCAGACGGTCATACATATTGCGTGACCAGCCCATCGATTGATTGAGGTCAAAGCCGAACAGCTGAATCAGCCATTCGTTATAGGGGACATAGGAATAGAGGTAATGTGCGCCGATAATATGGATCAGCAAAAAAAAGAGATAGAGCACAAAACTATAAAAACTCATGCCAATTTTTTTTTGGGTAAACAATAACAGCACAAGCATAAACACGGTGCCTGCTTGATGCAGTAGATATGCTTCAAATTCTAAAGGACGAATACTGGCGATAATGATCGCAACCGTGATCACTACGAGTGCAAGCCAGTGTTTAATGCTTAATTGATGTTCAATCATTATTTCTTGTATTGGCAAAATTTTATTGGGAGTGCTGAAATTTTATCAATGACTTATGTAGTTATAAACATAGATGAATTATCAACAGATTCTATTCTAATAAAAAAGCGAAGCCGAAGCTTCGCTTTTTAGATTTATTTCGAATTAAATTTTTGAGATTAAATCTTTAATCTGTTTCGCTTGAGTTGACGCATTACCTGTATAAGTTGCAGGTGTCATTGTCGCAAGACGGGCACGGTCAGCAGCAGGAACGGCTTCTAACTCGTTACCATTCACGAAGTTCACCATCATGTCGCGAGTCATGGCCTGACCACGAGTCAGTGCTTTCAGTTTTTCATATGGTTTTTCAACTGCATAACGACGCATTACCGTTTGAATTGGTTCAGCAAGCACTTCTTGAGCGTGATCCAGATCTTCCAGAATACGGTCAGCATTCAATTCAAGTTTGCCAATACCTTTAGAACAAGCTTCGAACGCGATCAAGCTTTGTGCAAAACCGACACCCATGTTACGAAGTACAGTCGAGTCAGTTAAGTCACGCTGCCAGCGAGAAATAGGAAGTTTTTCGCCCAAGTGTGCAAGAACTGCATTGGCAATACCCAGGTTACCTTCAGAGTTTTCGAAGTCAATTGGATTCACTTTATGCGGCATGGTTGAAGAACCGACTTCACCTTCTTTCAGGCGTTGTTTGAAGAAACCAAGCGAGATGTAACCCCAAACGTCACGGTTAAAGTCGATCAGGATGGTGTTGAAACGACGCAGTGCATCAAACAGTTCCGCCATGTAGTCATGCGGTTCAATTTGAGTGGTGTACGGGTTGAAAGTCAAACCTAAAGATTCAACAAATGCTTGTGAATGCGCAGGCCAGTTGATTTCCGGATAAGCAGAGTAGTGTGCGTTGTAGTTACCGACTGCACCGTTAATTTTACCTAGAAGTTCAACTTGTTTGAACTGTTTGATTTGACGCGCTAAACGGTAAGCCACGTTGGCCATTTCTTTACCCAAAGTGGTTGGGCTGGCAGTTTGACCGTGGGTACGAGACAACATTGGCTGTTCAGCGTGTTGTTCAGCCAAAGCAACGATTGAGTCGATGATTTGCTGCATAGCTGCAACTAAAACTTCACGGCCATTTTTCAGCATTAATGCATGAGACAGGTTGTTGATGTCTTCAGAAGTACATGCAAAGTGAATGAATTCACCGGCATTTTTCAATTCTTCGATATCAGCAATCTGTTCTTTAAGAAAATATTCAACTGCTTTAACGTCATGGTTGGTGGTGCGTTCAATTTCTTTAATGCGGTTGGCATTGTCTTCAGAGAAGTTGGCCACAATCGCATCAAGTGCAGCATTGGTTTCTGCGCTGAAAGCAGGAACTTCAGTGATTTCAGGACGGTTTGCAAGCGCTTGTAACCAGCGAACTTCAACAGTCACACGAGCGTGGATTAAACCAAACTCAGAGAGGAAAGGACGCAAAGCATCACATTTGCTGGCGTAACGTCCATCTAATGGAGAAAGTGCGGTTAAAGCGTTCATAGCGATTCCTTAAACTTTGGAATTAAACGTAAAGCGAATAATAAAAATTCGTTCATGATCAGGTTAAACCACCTGATACTGTAAACGGGCAAGATCTTGAATATCCTGGAGCAGTTTGCGCTTGCTAAAAATCATGCCCCATGAGCTGCCACCGAGTTGACGCCATAAGTGCGCCAGTTGCAGGCCAGTAAACAGGGAAGCGCGAATTCGGTTGGTGTGGGCACTATCTTTAAATGCTTCGGCATTGCCCTTGACCATAATCCGCGGATTAATCTGTCCGGCAGTGTCTATATAGGTTTGGGCAAGGTTGGCAATAATGCTGGGATGCAGATAGTTATTATCGAAAAAAGACAGCTGTTTGAGAATTTTTTGTTGTGATTGTTCAATAATTTCAATAAATTTTGGATTGCTATAGACTTTTTTCTCTAACTGCAACAGTGCCATGGCATAGCTCATTGGCAGCTTGGCGTTGGAAAATTTCGGCAAACGCGACTTGGGAGAAGGATTAAAGGGTTGGGTAATGCTGCTTTCTAAGGTTTTTAAACCGAGGGAAATATCGGCCAGTTGATTAAAGAAGTCTAGGGTTTGACAGGATTCATTGGAAGTGGGACGGATATTCAGGCTGGCTTTAATGAGTTGTTCTAAATAGAAACTGCCATTTTCACCAATACTGTGTTGTCCTGACATGGCTGTCATATGGGTCAGCTGTGTCGACTGGAACACAGCTGCCAACGCCAAAGCACGGTTCTGACGTACATTCAAAGTCCGAGGCTGTTGAAAGGGTAACTCAGCCATGCCTATCGCTTCCTTTTTAAATAAAATCAGGTTTTGGTGCATTGGTATGATGAATCACACCACCACCTAAACAAACTTCATCTGCGTAGAACACTACACTTTGTCCTGGAGTCACCGCACGTTGCGGTTCGTCAAATTCAACACGTACGCCATTTGGCATATCGGCATCTTTATAAATGACACAAGCCTGATCTGGCTGGCGGTAACGGGTTTTAGCCGTACAGCGGAAACCTGTTACTGGAATATCCTGCTCGCCAGAGACCCAGTCAATCGCTTCACTCCAAAGTATAGTACTTTGCATTAGTGGATGCTCATGACCCTGACCAATAACAAGGCGATTATTTTCAATATCTTTATAAAGCACAAACCAGGCGCCTTCGGCTTCGCCTTTCAGACCACCTAAGCCGATACCGCCACGTTGACCGAGCGTATAGTACATTAAGCCGTGATGTTCACCAACCTCTTTGCCGGTATCCAGTAAAATTTTTCCGGGTTGGGCTGGAAGATATTGTTTTAAAAAGTCATTAAAACGGCGTTCACCAATAAAGCAGATTCCGGTGGAGTCTTTTTTCTTTGCAGTTGCCAGACCCAGCTCTTCAGCAATTTTACGCACTTGTGGCTTTTCAATTTCACCGACAGGGAACAAGGTCTTGTTAATTTCCCGGCCATGTACGGCATGCAGGAAATAAGTCTGGTCTTTGTTTTGGTCAAATCCGCGTAACAAAGGGGCGTATTCTTCACCACGCGAGTTGGTCATGGTTTCACCGCGACGGCAGTAATGACCCGTGGCAATAAAGTCTGCACCCAAATTCACGGCATGGTCTAAAAAGGCACGGAATTTAATTTCTTTATTACATAAAATGTCTGGGTTGGGCGTACGGCCAGCCGCATATTCAGCCAGAAAATGCTCAAACACGCGATCCCAGTATTCCATGGCGAAATTGGCGGTATGCAGTTTGATGCCAATTTTTTCACACACGGCTTGCGCATCGGCAAGGTCTTCCATGGCCGTGCAATATTCCGTGCCGTCATCTTCTTCCCAGTTTTTCATGAAAAGACCTTCAACCTGATAACCCTGTTGAAGAAGAAGTGCTGCAGACACAGATGAATCTACACCACCAGACATACCGACGATGACACGTTGTTGCATAGGATTAAGCATCCAAAGTTGTAAATAGGGGAGAGTTTTGGTGCTCGTAAACGAGCGATAAAGGATATCTTTGACCGGATAAGGCATCTTTGACGGCTTTAATCACCAAAGGACTACGTGCGCGTGCAGATTCTTCCAGTTCGTCCAATGTCATCCAGACGGCACCCACGATTCCAGTATCCAGTTGTGCCTCTGCATGATGATACAGATCTTTAGCCAAGAAGCAGAAACGGAAATAGGTACGGTCAGGGAACATTGGGGGAGTATAGGTATATATGCCAAGCAGGTCTGTAATTTCTACTTCATGCCCGGTTTCTTCCATGGTTTCACGAATGGCTGCCTGTATAAGCGTTTCGCCACATTCGACATGACCCGCAGGCTGGTTAAATACAGTATGCGTTACCCCTTGAGTATGTTCTTCAACAAAAAGGAATTTTCCATTTTTTTCAATAACAGTGGCGACGGTAACGTGGGCAGTCCAAGCGGTCATAGAAAAGCACCATGGGATAAAAGGGGTATTCTACAAAATTTAGCGCGTGGTGGCTATGACGGGAGGGGATTTCTTTGTGTATTAGAAAAATGATTAACTCATTTTAGAATCAAAAAGGCCACTGTACTTGATGAACATTGAACTGTGTCAGAAGCTTATTCTATGACTCAATTACGTTATCTAGGATTAAAAAAATATGAAAAAGATAGTAAATTTTGTGGATAAATCATTATAATTGGAATACTTTTATATTTATAATTTATTTTTTTAATGATTGATTTTTATGATTTATTGGGTGTTGATAACAATGAAATTAGCCAAGAAATTAAAAAGGCGTATCGAAAATTAGCTCTTAAATATCACCCTGATCGCCATCAAGGTAATAGTCATGAAGCAGAAGAAATGATGAAACTGCTAAATGAAGCTAAAGATGTATTGCTCAATGATGAAAAGCGTGAAGAATACGACGCTGCACTTTATTCATTCCAGCAATTTAAAGCCCGTCAACAGCAAGAAGCTGAACGTAGACAACGTGAACAGGCAGAACAAGCTGCACGTAAAAAACGTCAACAAACCGAGCAAGCCGAACGAGAAAAACAGGAACAAGCTAAGCGTCAACACCAAGCCAATGCCGAGCGTGAAAAACGTGAACAAGCTGAACGTGATCGACAAGCGCAAGCACAGCAAGAAAAACAAGAACAATCGCAACGCCAACAGCAAGAATCACAGAGCAAAGAACGACGCCGAGAACAATACCGTAAAGAACAACAAGCACAACGCAAACGTGAACGGGAAGAGGCTGAGCGCAAAGCACGTGAACGTGCTTGGCATGATAAAGAATTTGAAAAGCATAAACGTGAATACGAAGAACAACTCGAAAAAGAACGTCAAGCCAAAGCCCAACGTGATGAACAGATTAAAGAGTCGATTCGAAAGCAACGCTTACGTGAAGAAGAAGATCAACGTCGAGCCAAAGCAGCACGTCTAGCAAAAGAGGCAGAAGAAAAGCTCAAGCAAGAAGCTATAGCGCATGCATCAAAAAAACGGAAACGCATCTTATTGGTTTTGTGTGTAATAGGATTCGTTATAGCTTTTTATGTGTATCAAAAGAACCATACGCAAAGCGATTATCTTGATGATCCTTATGCAGCGTATGGCTTTGATGAAAGTGCAGAGGAGGTTCAACTTCCACCTGATTTATATGATGAACCAAGTGAAAATGAATTGAATGAACAGGGTGTTCGTCAACAGGAACGAGATCAACACCAAATACATGTAGATGACTCAGATAAACATGCAAACACCGCTGCTGATGTGATCAACATGACAGCGGACGTAGCAACGACAGCAACCACTGATACGGCACCAACGATTGAAGCACAAACTGTACCTATACAGCCAAAGATTGAAAAACCACAACCATCTGCAACAGTAAAGAAAAAGGAGGATGGTTTAAGTTTAGGCAATGATGATTTTTTTAATTAAGAGGAAATAAGATGATCAAACCATTAAGCTTAGCTTCACTTATGACGTGTAGTACATTGGCATTTGCCAACGAGCAAAAAATTGAAATTAAAAACAGCTTAAACGTAGAAAGCTTGATTAGCGAAGAAAGTAAATATATCGATGTGTTTAAAGCCATTACAGATGACATGATGAAAAATGGTTTTTATTTTAAAGTGGGCGGTAAAAAAATCGATCAAGATCGTGATGGCTATACTTTTGAGGTGCAAGATATTGAACTATTTATGAAGCGTAGTGCCATTAAACGTAATCAACAAAGAGCCAAAGTGGTGAAATCGACCGTACTCTATAAAGGTGCTGTTAATAAATTGAACTATAAGGCTGTGATTGGGCCAGATCTTAACCGCCCACGTGTTTGCTTTAAAATGGATTTAAGAGACAAAGAAGACAACACACTCGGCAGTTTTGGACTTATGCCAATGCGTGTGATTAATATGGACTACTTTGTGCCACATAAATATTGGGGCTATGAGCCAAGCAAACACATTCTGGAAGAGTTTCAATCTACGGAAGATGTTAAAATTCGTCTCTATAGAGACAAGATCACGCTCAATGTGCAATTGGAGCATTTGGCTTTGATTCATTCGGTCACATTCAGACAAGAGATTTGTAAGCCACTTGTATAGCTAAATCATAATATTGAAGCTACATCATATTGATGACACGATGTAGCTTTGTTATGCGTATTTTTATAGATGACACTATTAAATCATAGCACTGAATGTTTTTTACTTTTGAAATGGATTGTACTTTTTTATTAATATACGCAGCATCCTGATGCTCTATTTATAATTCTCCGCCACCTTCACATAGTGCCGTGCTGAATACGGCAAAAATTCTTTTTCTTTATCTGTCAAAGGACGAACTTTTTGTACCGGGCTACCGACATATAAATAACCACTTTCAAGATGTTTGCGCGGTGGTACCAAAGAGCCTGCGCCAATCATGACATCATCTTCAATTACCACGTCATCTAAAACAATGGTGTTGATTCCCACCAATACCCGATTGCCAATACTACAGCCATGTAAAGTCACATGATGGCCAATGGTCACATCTTCACCAATAATTAACGGTGAACCTTCAGGTTTATCGGCTTTTTTATGGCTCACATGCAGCATGGCATGATCTTGCACATTGGAATTTTTACCAATACGGATATGATTCACATCACCACGAATCACGGCAAACGGCCACACCGAAACGTTTTCAGCAAGTACCACATCGCCAATCACGACAGACATGTCATCGACATAACATGAGTCATCAATCTGCGGTGCAACATCTAAATAGGGACGAATGTTTTTAGCCATGTGAGAGTTTCAGTCTGTGGATTTCAAGCATTATAAAATAAAAAAGCACCCAGACCGAAGTGTGGATGCTTTAACTTAAGTCTAAAACTCAGCTTAGAACAAGTTTGCGAAGAATTGTTTGATGTGATCAATCATTTTTGCAAAGAAACCGGCTTCTTCAACAGCCTGAAGGGCAACAAGCGGTTTTTCTGCAATCACTTTGCCATTCAAGGTAGCCACATATTTACCTACCACTTGACCTTTTTTCAAAGGTGCAGTCAGTTTAGGCTGAACCACCAGTTGAGTTTTAATGGCATTGGCTTCGCCTTTAGGCATGGTCACGTTAAAGTTTTCTGCCAGGCCAATTTGAACATCATTGCTTTTGCCATACCAGACTTTTGATTTAGCCAGAACCTGATTGGCAGGTTGAACTTTTACGGTTTCAAAGTTTGCATAACCCCAAGCCAAAAGTTCACGTGTTTGTGATGCACGCTCATTCATGCTTGGTGCACCAAAAATCACGGAAATTAAACGTAATGGACCACGTTTGGCAGAAGTGGTTAAGCAATAACCGGCTTCTTCAGTATGGCCGGTTTTTAAACCGTCTACACTCGGGTCAGTATAAAGCAAGGCATTACGGTTACCCTGTTTAATGCCGTTAAAGGTAAATTCTTTTTCAGAATAGATTGGATAATACTTTGAACTGTCATGAATGATATGTTGCGCAAGTGTCGCCATATCTTTGGCAGTCGAGTAGTGACCTTCAGCAGGCATACCCGTTGCGTTGATGAAGCTGGTATTGGTCATGCCAATACGTTTTGCTTCCTGGTTCATCATGTGGGCAAAGGTACCTTCATTGCCGGCAATATGTTCTGCCATGGCTTTAGAGGCATCATTACCAGACTGGATGATAATCCCGCGCAGCATTTCCAGTGCCGTTGCAGTACCGTTAAGCGGTACATACATACATGATTCCGTGCTGCTGCCACGACACCACGCAGATTCGTTCATGCGAACTTTTTCATTTTCAGTCAGTTCACCGCTCAATAACTTCTGTTCGATGATGTAACTGGTCATCATCTTGGTCATGGAGGCGGGTGCTAATTTTTCATTTTCATTTTTTGATGCGAGGATTTGCCCTGTCTCATAATCCATTAAAACATAAGATTTATTATTGAGTTCTGGCGGTGCAGATAAGACAGTTGCTGCGTATGTGAAGCTCGGCAATAGTAATAATGCAGCAAGGGCGCTTTTGTGGGTCATTCTGGGTGGTTCCAATATCTTAATAATAAGCACAAAGAGCTTTGCATTTTAGGACAAAGCAAAGCTGACTTCTATGGGGGAAATCAGCTTATTTCAAAAGTATTGTAACCAATTTGTGTTATTTGCTGTATGTGGTAAGTTCTTGGCAAATTTCCTGGTTTTTTGCGTCACCTGCTTTTTTCGCATCCGTGCGTGCTTCAGCTAAAATAGGTTTAAATTTTTTCTCTTTACTGAGTTTAGCCAGGCTTGAAACCGCATTATTTTCGGCAGGTAAATATTCCTGTGCCAGCTTGGCATATCCTTGTTCAAATTTAGCATGATCTTTCACTAAACCTGGACATACTTCCGAGAGTACATAAATGGCAGCCAGCTCTTGCTGGGTGACTTTTTGTAGCGGAGTCACTTCAATATTTTCATCTTTTTGTGTGGCTGCGTGAGTCATGGAAAGAGCCATTGCGGCAGTGGTCAACAGTCCCAAAGAAAGTGACTTAAGCATAAATAATTTCATTAAAAAGACCTGAATGATTTAAAAACATCACAATAAAAATAAGCTTAACGATAATAAGCTTAACGATATTTTTCGTAATTGTAAGTACATAAATGTATTGAAGCTGTTGAACATGACCCGGTTTATAAAAAGAGTTGGAGCTGAGAAAAGCATCAAAAAAAAGCATAAAGAAGAAACTTCTTTATGCCGATGATCATTGTAAATGTTCAAGATTATGATGACTTAATCTAAAGCCAGTGTTCTATATCAAGCCTGATAATTGACCACATCATCACAAACCGATTTTTGCTCATCCTGGCTGGTTTCTTTTGCCGCCTGACGGGCTTCATTCAGTACAGCCTTATATTCTGAATCTGCTTGAATTTTATCGAAAGTCATTGATTTATCGGAATAGTCTTGCAGATAGGCTTGAATCAACAGCTGAATGTTTTGATCAAATTTTGCATTTTTACCAATAATGGCAGGGCATACTTCAGCCATCACCTGAGTTGAAGCAAGGTCTTCTTTCACAATTGTATTGGCTTCTTCTAAAGATAAGCCGTCATTGGCTAACACAGTAGAAGATAATAATGCCGCAATGCCTAACCCCAATAAGCCACGAAATGATATGCTTTTAGTCATTTTTAAATCACACTTTTTGAATGGATGTTGAGCGTCAAATATATATAATTTTCTATACAATTCAATCAAATGTTCTGATTAGTCATTTTTAACCGTTAAGAGATGTTGTAGTGAATATATTAATTGCCAATGATGATGGCGTTTTTGCTCCCGGTATTCAGGCATTGGCTCAAGCTCTGGCTCCGCTTGGCCGTGTAGTCATTGTTGCTCCTGAAAGTGAACGCAGTGGTTTTTCCAGCGCACTGACTTTAGACCGTCCTTTACGGCCTGTTCAGATTTCAACCGATGTCTGGGCGGTCAATGGCACGCCTGCAGACTGTGTATATCTGTCCATGAACGGCTTATTTGATTTTGAATTTGATCTGGTGGTCAGTGGAATTAACAGTGGGGCAAATCTGGGTGATGATGTGCTTTATTCAGGCACCGTCGGAGCCGCCTTCGAAGGCCGCCTGATGAAACAGCCGGCTATTGCCGTATCCATGGCCGGTCCCAATGTGCGTTCCTATGACAGCCCGAATGATTATGCCGTGGCAGCAAAATGGGTACATGATTTCATTGTTCAGGGGTTGCCGATTTTACCGCCGCGTCATATTTTTAACGTGAATATTCCAGATATATCTGAATTGAAAGGTTCGAAAATTACCTATCAGGGACGTCGCAGTCAATCTAAACCGATTACCAGTCATGTAGACCCACGTGGACGTCAGGTTTATTGGATTGGCTTGTCAGGAGAGGCAGTTGCTGAACCTAAAAAAGGTTTAACTGAAATAGAATCGGACTTTTTTGCGGTGGCAAATGGTTATGTCAGTATTACGCCGATTCAAATGGACGCCACAAATTATGAGATTTTGCACACATTACACGCACAGTTTTCTAAATAGTGTCCAGTAGTGTTATAACTTTGTGAAAAAGCGGAATTGAACATATTTTTCAGATGCTTTTTTGCTAATCTTAGCGCAAACCAATAAACAGACTTAATGTGTAGAGAGGAAGATTAATGCACTTGGTGTCACCGTATCGCATATTTGCTGCGCCTGCAGGCTTGTTGAAAACCATGGTGTTGTCTACAGCTGTTATTGCCACAGCCATTTTGAGTGGTTGTGCTTCAAAACCACAAGTCCATAATGCAACACGTTACGCGGCTGCGCCAGATTACTATACTGTTCGGTCTGGAGATACATTAAGCGGAATTGCTGCACGTTATGGTCTGGCTTATACCAGTGTGGCTGATATGAATGATATAGCGGCACCCTATCGCATTTATGTCGGTCAATCTTTGCGTTTAAAGGATTCAGGCTCACGTCGGACGACCACTACACAAGCGGTGACCCAGGCGGCACCGATTCAGCGCCAAACCGTTCAGCTTCCGACTGCACCGGCTAAACAACCTGCTGTTCCGGTAACTACGACAACTGCACCCGTGGCATCTTCGCAAGTTTCTGCTTTGCGCTGGGTAAAACCAAGTAATGGCCCAGTTATTGCAAGCTTTAATGTGGCTGCAAATGTAAAAGGTATTCGCTATGGGGGGAATACGGGTGATGCAGTTTTTGCAGCGGCAGATGGTCAAGTGGTGTATGCGGCAGATGGTTTGAAAGAATACGGCAATTTAATTCTGATCAAGCATATCGATGGCTACATTACGGCTTATGCCCACAACAGTAAAATGAATGTGAGCAGTGGCCAGAATGTGACAGCTGGGCAGAAAATTGCTGAAATGGGTTCAACAGGAACCAGTCGTACCATGCTGGAGTTTCAGGTACGTTTAAATGGTAAACCTATCAATCCGACCATCGTTTTACCAATAAATTAAATTTTACAAATACAAAACATAAATTTCACCGTATAATACAATGAGTTGCTTTTATCGGAAAGATAAAGTAATCATAAGTTCAGAGGGAAATTTATGTTAGATCAACTTCGAGCAATGGGTGTGTTTGCTTGTGTTGTTGAAAAAAGCTCGTTTAGCGGTGCTGCACGTGAGTTAGGAATCACGACCAGCGCCGTAAGTCAGCAAATTCGTTCTTTAGAAAATGAAATGGAAGTCACACTTCTACATCGATCTACGAGAAAATTAAATTTGACTGAAGCCGGACTGGCCTTTTTCCACAGCTGTCAAGAAATGCTTGCCGCTGCAGAGCGTGGGAAAATCCGTATCAACGAGTTACGCGATGACTTGGTAGGGGATTTACGCATTGCCACAACCCCGGAACTTGGTGCGAATCATGTGATTCCTGCATTGTCTCACTGGATGCAGGCACACCGTGGTTTAGCTGTCCATGTAGAGGCAGATAATCAATATATTGATTTAATGGAAGGGCGTATTGATATTGCCTTGCGCATGAGTCCAAAAATAGAAGATCATCATTTGAATGTGATGCCTCTGGCTCTGGTAGAGCAGGTGTTGGTGGCTTCTCCAAGTTATTTGAATCAGTCGGCGCCTGTATCGCGGCCTGAAGATTTAAACCATCATGACCTGATTCCAATCAATATTATGAAAAATTATCAACATTTTTCATTTCAACATGCGGCGTCAGATAAAACAGTGAATCTGGAAATGAAATCACGTTTAAGTACCAATAACGTCCTGGTTGCAAAATCATTATGTTTGCAAGGGCATGGTATTGCACGAATTTTATATCTGGATGTACAAAAAGATTTAGTGAATGGCTCGCTGGTGGAAGTTTTACCAGAGTGGAAACTAGAAAATTTCACCTTATATGCCATCACAGCAAAAAAAGATCAGCAGCCGATGAAAGTTCATCGCTGTTTAGAGGCATTAAAACAATACTTTAGCCAGTTACCCGGCGGAAGAATTTACCAGACAGTCTCATAAGAATAGAGCACAAAAAAAGCCGCGATCAGCGGCTTTTTTAGATTGGGTTAAAGGCTTAAGCCAAATAATCCTTGATCATTTTAACCAGGCGTTCAATCAATTGATCTGCCTGTTCTTGGTTAATGTTTAGTGGCGGTAATAAACGGATGACAGAACCGGCAGTCACATTGACAATTAAATGATATTCATCACGTGCTACATTGACCAATTCTCCACAGGCTTTTGGTAACTCAATACCAATCATCAGACCAAAACCACGAACGCTAACGTTTTGATCAGCCAGTTGCTGGGTCAACTGCTCAACGATATAACTCCCCATTTTTGCAGCATTTTCAACCAGATGTTCTTTTTGAAGGGTATCAATAACCGTATAAACCACACGTGAACCCAGGGCAGTACCACTATACGTTGAACCATGGTTGCCAGCCGTTAACACACCGACGCCGCGGCCTTGGGTCATCACCGCACCAATCGGAAAACCATTGCCTAAACCTTTGGCAGTGGTGAGTACATCGGGAACAATATTGGTGTGCTGGTAAGCAAAGTATTTACCGGTACGGCCATTACCCGTTTGAACTTCGTCCAGCATCATCAGCCAGTTGTGCTGATTACAGATTTGACGGATTTCTTCCAGGTAGCTAAAGCCTTGAGGGGCAGTATTGACGCCACCTTCACCCTGAATCGGTTCAACCAGAATTGCCACGATGTCCGGATGCTGAATTGCAGCTTCTTCAATCGCTTCGATATCACCAAATGGCACACGGATAAAACCTTCAACCAAAGGCGCAAAACCTTCCTGAACCTTTTTGTTACCCGTCGCTGAAAGGGTCGCCAGGGTACGGCCATGGAAAGAATGATCTGCCACAATAATTTTTGGGGTGTTGATCCCTTGCATATGACCAAATTTACGCGCGATTTTAATGGCACCTTCATTTGATTCTGCACCACTATTGGAGAAGAAAATTTCTTCCATGCCGGAAACTTCTGCCAGTTTTTGCGCAGCAGCCGTTTGCCAAGGCACTTCAAAAATGTTGCTGGTATGCATTAGGGTGGCGGCCTGTTCGGCAATCGCTTCAGTGACCGCAGGGTGTGAATGACCCAGGCCACATACTGCAATACCGGTTAAGGCATCTAAGTATTCAGTACCGTCTTCAGTATAAAGATAAGAACCTCGTCCTCGGACAAAGCTGATCGGCTGACGGCCAAATACCGGCATCAAATGAGATGGTTGATCAGTTTGCACAGGAGCAAGGGTAATGTTATTCATGACTAACTCTTATCTGTTAGGAGGGAAAAATAAAAGTTTATATAAGCAAAATCCAGAACAGAATAAAAGCCCAAATGTAAATAAAAATGGATTTATTGCTTTAGAGATACTGTTTCGTCCAGTTTTGGGTATAATGCGAAGCAGATTAGTTGAGGATTTATCAATGACTGAACAAGTACGCGATACTGAAGCGTTAATTCGTGACCAAATTGCTAAACATGCAGTGTTACTTTACATGAAAGGTACACCACAATTCCCACAATGTGGTTTCTCTGCACGTGCGGTAGAAGCACTCAGTCAAATTGGTCGTCCATTTGCTTATGTCAATATTTTGGAAAACCCGGATATTCGTGCAACTTTACCGAAAATTGCCAACTGGCCTACCTTCCCACAATTGTGGATCAATGGCGAATTGATCGGTGGTAGCGATATCATGCTGGATATGTTCCAAAAAGGTGAGTTAAAACCTTTGGTTGAACAGTACAGCCCGGCACCTGAAGCTTAATTCAGTGTAATGATGCGGTATGAAAAAAAGCGCCTTGAAGGCGCTTTTTCTATGTCTCAGAAAATGTCAGCGATCTTCTGATCTGTGGTTTGGATCATTTGCAACAGCTTCAGCCGATGCTGCTGATCCCGTTTCATCCGTTGTCGCTTCAGTTTTGGACTTTTTCTTGTCTTTCTTCTTTTTTTTCTTTTTCTTCGGCTCTTCTTCGAGTTCGGCACCATCTTCCAGCGCCTGCCAATATTCTAACTGATCCATGACCGCCGCATAAATGGAACCTTTACTGTAACGACCTTTTTTATTCAGTGTGCCTACAGGACGTGCCATTAAGAGTTCTAAAGCCTGATCAATGGTTTCAATGGCGTGAATATGGAACTGACCTTGGGCTACGGCTTCAATTACATCATGACGCAACATCAGGTGTTCCATATTTTGATAGGGAATAATCACCCCTTGTTTGCCCGTCAAGCCTTGCAATTTGCAGGCATCATAGAAACCTTCAATTTTGGCATTGACACCGCCAATCGGTTGAACCTGACCCAGCTGGTTCATGGAACCGGTAATGGCCCAGGACTGGTCAATCGGTAACTGGCTAATGGCAGAAATAAGGGCAGAAAGCTCAGCCACGGTTGCACTGTCGCCATCGATCTGACCATAACTTTGTTCAAAGGCGAGGGCAGCCGAGAAATGCAGCATCTGTTCACGGCCAAAATGCGCTTTCAGGAAACTCGACATCAGCAATACGCCTTTGGCATGCAGCGAGCCGCCCAGTTCGACACTACGCTCGATATCCAGAATGTCACCGCCACCTTGATAGACCGATGCAGTCAAACGTGAAGGCAAGCCAAATTCGACATCGGCATACTGAATTACCGACAGGGCATTGATCTGACCCAAACGATGACCTTTGGTTTCGATGAGCTGCGTGCCACGTGTTAAATCTTGCCAGTATAGTTCACGTAAATAACCCAAGCGATACTTGCGATGATCAAGTGCGGTATTGATATGTTTTTCTGAAACGGTTTTGTCACCGGCTTGCGCTGCATGATGATGCGCTTCGCGGATCAGGTCACCCAAAGTTAAGGCATGCAATGACAATGAGCTTTGGTCTTCCGCCTGACGGCTTGAATCGGTGAGTAGTGCAGCCAGCGCAGAACGGTCAAAAGGCAAGAGTTTGTCGGCCTGAACATAGTCTGCAATCAATTGCATATAGGCTTGTTCATTAATGTCATTACGTTGTAATGTGTCGGTGAAATCGGCCCGAATTTTAAACACGCTGCCAAGCTCAGGTTCCAGTTCCAGAATTTCATAATAAATTTCAGGTTCTGCAAGTAGAATCACTTTAATATTTAATGGAATCGCTTGCGGTTCGATGGAAATGCTGCCGGTTAAGGTCAGCATATGTTCCAGCGAGGACAGCTTTAATTTTCCAGATTTCAGGGCACGTTTTAGCCCTTGCCATGCATAAGGCTGTTCCAGCAGCTGTTCGGCTTCAAGCATCAGAAAACCGCCGTTGGCCTTATGCAGTGAACCTGGACGAATCAGGGTGAAATCGGTGGTAATGGTGCCATTTTGAGTAAGCTGTTCCACATGTCCCAACAAGTTGTAGTGGGTCGGGAAGTCTTCGAAAATGACTGGTGCACCGCTATTCGGCTTATAGGAAACGATGATATTGGCCTGATAGCGTGAAGGCACGCGACTGAAGATGCCAGGAGCGAAATCATCCTCTTCTTGCTCAAGGATAATTTCTACATTATTGATGATATCTTCCGCATAATATTGCAGATATTCAGTCAGGCCATCCACATCGGGGTATTTGTTCTGAATCAGGTCAATGCGCGGCATCACCACTTGCTTGGCAATATCGCGGTTGAGATGCTGGACCTGATCCCGTGCGTCATCTTCCAGGTCACCCAAATGCAAGCCCAAACGCTCCAGCTTTTTATTCATGTAGCGGATGTTCGAGGCAATCTCTGCGCGCTGTTTGCTATCCAGGGCATTAATGTCTTCTTTGGACATTTCCTGATATTCATTGTCTTTCAGATGAACCGGTACGAAGCAGTGTTCATCATCTTGTGAAATCAGTTTTAAATCAAAGTCTGCACCTTCTTTGGTCAGTTCGACTAGGGCCGATTGCTGTTCATCGCCAGTTTGCTCGCGAATCATTTCAATACGGTTGTGGTAGGTTTCAGCCGTAAAGCGCCGTTCCAGCTGTTTTAAAATGGTTTGCCAAGTTTGATGCAGCAAGGCCTGGAATTTAGGCGCTTGTCCTGGTGGAAGTTCAAGTGCAATCGGTTGACGGGGGAACTTGAAATTATTGACATAGACCCAGTCATTTGGGGTTTGCATGGTCTTGGCATGTTGTTGCAGTAAACGCTTGATCATGGTGCGTTTACCCAAGCCTGCCGTACCGACTGCAAAAATATTATAGCCCGAGTAAGGCAGGGCGATGCCTGCTTCAACCGAGGCACGTGCGCGATCTTGCCCAAGAAAGTCATTGAGCGGTTTGATTCTTCGTGTTGACGCAGGAATTTTTTCAAGATTGGGAATATGCGTCAGTTGTTTGGGATGAAGCTGTGTTTTGGTCAGGGTGTTTTGAATTTCCGGTTGATCGAATGCTGAAATTAAACTGCTTGGTATAGGGTCTGGTTGAGTCACTGTAATTGTTGCAGATAATGAAGAATTCATTTGATCGAGTTTTTGGGGCACTGTTTAAATCCAAAACTAAAATATTGCAATAGAGATTTAAAGGTATACAGGTTTAGTTGAAAAATTCAAGCGCGCAGGTCGTTTTTATCGACAAAATAAAATAATGATTTCACAATTATTGTTGAAACTGAACTTATTAAGCGTTTGAATAGCAGCATTCAGTTTTGCAGAAAAAACAACGTAATGACAACACAATCTCCAGGGTGGAAATCTGCCTTTACTGCTTTTCTCGATCGTCGTGCACTGATCATGCTGTTTTTAGGCTTTTCAGCCGGTATTCCCATTCTTCTAATCTTTTCCAGTCTGTCCTTATGGTTGGGTGAAGCCGGCATTGAAAAAAGTGCAGTCACCTTTTTTAGCTGGGCAGCACTGGGCTATTCATTCAAGTTTGTCTGGGCACCTTTAATTGATGAATTGCCAGTGCCTTTCCTGACCAAAAAGCTGGGACGACGTCGGGCCTGGTTGCTGATTGCGCAAGTTTTAATTATTAGCGCTATCTGTATTATGGCTTTTTCTAATCCGGCACTTGGTCAGGGCTATTTGTATCAGATGGCAGCAGGCGCCGTGTTACTAGGTTTTTCTGCAGCGACTCAGGATATTGTGATTGATGCCTATCGGATTGAGCTTGCAGAAACGGAAATGCAAACCGTGCTGGCCTCGACTTACAATGCAGGTTATCGCATCGGGATGATTGTGGCCGGTGCAGGTGCCTTGTTTCTGGCAGCCTCGCTTGGAACCGCCAAAGGGAACTATATTTATAGTGCCTGGAAAATTACCTATTTGGTTATGGCTGCAGTCATGCTGGTGGGCATTATCACCACTTTAGTGATCCGTGAACCGCAGGTGGATCGTAGCTATAAAGATTATAAGCGTAGCGATTACTATCGTCTGGTGGCCGTATTTTTTGTTGCCGTGATTGGCTTTGTCGTGAGCTATATTTTTTCTGGAACTTTAACCGAATCTGTTAAGGCACAATTTGCAATTACCGATTCGTTCCTGTTGTTCTGCTTTGAAAGCCTGCGTTTTATTGGATCTGCTGCGATAGCTGTATTGCTGGGCACATTATTGGTCAAAATGGGTGCGGTCAACAAGCAAATGGCGATGGAAACCTGGATCAGCCCGATTGCCGATTTCTTTAGACGTTATGGCCTAAAGCTGGCTTTGGTTTTGCTGTTGCTCATCGGTTTTTACCGTATTTCGGACATTATTGCCGGGGTGATCTCCAATGTGTTCTATCAGGATTTAAACTTTAGCAAAGAGCAGATTGCCGAAGCGGTCAAAATTTACGGGGTAATTTTCAGCTTGGTCGGTGGTTTCCTGGGGGGCTTGCTGGCACAGCGTATGAACATTATGAAACTGATGTTTGTTGGTGCTGTTCTTGCCAGCTCAACTAACCTAATTTTTATCGGTTTGGTCAAATCCGGTCAGCCGACCCATGATGTTCAAGTCACGGTAGGTCAGCACAAGTATCAGATGCAGTCGGATGAGGTGGGTTATTGGAAACTGAAAGTGCCGAGTCAGGTGTTGGCCCAAGCCAATGCCGTACAGGTTCAAGTACAATATGACGATGATGCCCAGCCGCCAGTCATGAGCGCTGTACCTTATTTAAAACAGGATGCTCAGCAGCAGGGTACTCAATCGGGCATGATGCAGATTCTGCCGGTGACCAGTGATAATGTGATTAATGCACATGAACAAGAGAACAGTCTGGTGGTGCGTGGCCAGTATTTTGGACAGCCATTGACTGAGACACAAAAAATTGTCTTGCATTTGGATGAACAGAAATTCGATGCCAATCTGGACAAAACAGGGGTATTTAGCACCGCTATTCCCGCGGAAAGCCTGGCAAATTCTGCATCAAAACAGCTTGTGGCGGAAGTAATCGATAATGACAAAGCGATTTTAAGCACACAGCATCGCTATACGGTCGATATGGGTTCAGCCACAGCAAAAGGTCTGGATATTGATGTACAGCCTTTAGCGGCAGTCAATGCTCAATCAACTGACGATGTTGAAATTAGCGGCAAGGTGATTAAACCTTATAGTTCACTGTGGCTATATTTTGCCATTATTGTCGATAACCTGGCATCTGGATTGGCGGGTGCAGCATTCATTGCATTCTTGTCCAGTTTAACCAGCGTATCTTTCACGGCAGTACAATATGCCATTTTCAGTTCACTGATGACTTTAACGCCGAAGATTTTAGGTGGCTATTCAGGGACTATTGTGACCAATATCGGTTATCCGAATTTCTTCCTCATGACCACGCTGATTGGCATTCCCATTTTAATCCTGGTGGTCTGGGTGGCGAAGTTATTGCGTGAACATCAGCAACAGTCGAGCTAAATTCAAATTTAAAAAAAATGAACGAACAACCCATTTGTCTTGAGGATGAAATGGGTTTTTTCTTGAGCTAAAAATTGTGGTAAGGATTCAATTTTATCTTGTAAATAGCCTAAGCAATGACTCCATCCTTACGGCGCGCTGTGCTGTTAAGCATAATATGATTTAAAAATGTCAAAACAACAGGGAAGTGGAACAATAAATGATATCCACCGCCAGATTGCTAAATTGAATTTTCCACACCAAGTCCCTATAGTGTCTGTAAAAATGGAAAACATAGGAAAATGAATTATGCGCATGCTGCATACCATGTTACGTGTAGGCAATTTGGAACAATCTTTAAAGTTCTATACTGAAGTACTCGGTATGACTTTGCTTCGTAAACGCGATTATGAAGAAGGCCGATTTACTCTGGCTTTTGTCGGTTATGGCGATGAAAAAGATCATACGGTACTGGAGTTGACCCATAACTGGGACACAGAAAGTTATGAGCTGGGAAATGCTTATGGTCATATTGCCATTGCGGTTGATGATGCCTACAAAGCCTGTGAAGAGATTAAGGCACGTGGCGGTAAGGTAGTGCGTGAAGCTGGGCCAATGAAGGGTGGTGTTACCGTGATCGCTTTTGTTGAAGATCCGGACGGCTATAAAATTGAGCTGATTCAGCAAGATGTTAATGCCAGAAATAACTAATAGATTTCTTTCATCATTATTCACATCTTTTGTATTTTTCTGCCTGAGCTGAATTGAAATGTATTTCAAGTCTGCGCAAGAGAAATAAAAAGAATTGATGAAAGAAGTCTGATCATAAAGTGATATAGATAAACTAAATATTCAACATTGAGTTGAAAAACTGGCTTTATTTATTTAGCCCAGTAAGATGAAACTTTACCAGTAGGTAAATTCACTTATTGGGCTTTTTAATATTTTCAATGATTACAGGAAGTAGCGATGTTAAAATTATTGGCATTGGATCGCTTTACTATTTTGTTGATTGTGATGGTGATCTTGGCAAGCCTTCTGCCCATATCGGGGCTGGCTGCGGATATTTTTAGTGTGATCACCTCGGTGGCAATTGCGATTCTATTCTTTTTGCATGGGGCAAAACTGTCCCGAGAAGCGGTGGTGCAGGGCATCATGCACTGGAAATTCCATGTGGTGGTGTTTGCTTTCACTTTTGCCCTGTTTCCGATTTTAGGCTTATTGGCCAAACCGCTTCTTTTACCGATGTTGGGCAAAGAGTTGTACTGGGGCTTCCTGTTCATGTGCTTCTTGCCATCAACCGTGCAATCTTCCATTGCATTTACCTCGGTGGCAAAAGGCAATGTCGCCAGTGCAGTGTGCAGTGCTTCATTTTCCAATATCGTCGGCATGTTCATTACTCCTGTATTGGTGAGTTTCTTTATTTTAGGTCAGTCGCAACATGGCTTTGATCCTACATCCTCAATTCTTCAAATTACCTTATTGTTACTGGTCCCATTTATATTGGGGCAAATATTACGCCCTTATGTTTATCCGTATATGTTGAAATTGCCCGGTATTGTCAAAGCATTCGATCAGGGTACTATTTTGATGGTGGTGTATGGGGCATTTAGTGGGGCTGTGGTCGCCGGTTTGTGGCAAGAAGTCAGCTGGCAAACGTTGCTGATTTTGACCATAGCCTGTTCAGTGTTTTTGACTATCATCATGCTACTGGCTTTATATATTCCGAAATGGCTGGGTTTTAACCGGGAAGACCAAGTCGCGATGTTCTTTTGCAGTTCGAAAAAAACATTGGCCAGTGGCGTGCCGATGGCACAAATCCTGTTTATTGGGCAGCCTTTGGGTATGATCGTTCTCCCAATTATGATTTTTCATCAGATTCAGCTCATGGTCTGTGGAGTCATTGCCAACTACTGGTCAAAACATCCTGCAGATGAGCTTAACGCGATAGAAGAATGTAAAGAATAATTCGCTATCTGTTATTTTTTCCCGTATAATTGCGCCCACTTGTTGTGCTTAGCTCTGACGGTATCCGTCTCGGTGGGCCAAAAGAATGGTCTGTTGTGGTGTTGGTCTAGCTTTTTATTAGATAAAGCTTATTCCTCATTAATCATGAGAGTGATCAATTGCGATGACAGCATAAGCCTTTCTTAACTTAGGAGTAATCGACGATGCGCGCCGATATTCACCCAAAATATGAAAAATTAGTTGCTACTTGTTCATGTGGTAACGTAATCGAAACTCGTTCAGCGCTTGGTAAAGAAACGATTTACCTAGACGTATGTTCAGCATGCCACCCATTCTATACTGGTAAACAAAAGAATGTGGACACTGGCGGCCGTATCGACAAATTCAAACAACGTTTTGCTGGTATGTCACGTTCTATCAAACGTTAATACCCAAAATGAAAAAAACGGGCTTCTTGCCCGTTTTTTTATGCCTGTCATTTCATCAATGACTCAATGACAGACTTTGTACAAGACCTATTGGTCTTGTACATCAATCAAATGATCCAGTTTTTTCTGGAAATAATCGCCCTGAATAAAACGTGCATCCACATTCCATGCATTTGCAAACAGGGTCATGTCATTCAGGTCACGCAGCATGATTTCGCCAGGTTTGATTTCCTGGAAAGCGCTCAGTTTTTCCTGTAACTCCTGGGTCGTTTTTTCTGCCTGCAACATTTTGGTCAAATTCTGATGCAAGGTTAAACAATTTACATCCAGTTGACGTAACATCGACTCGCTATAAATGGTATTACCAAAGTCTCTGAGGGAAACTTCAGCACCAAATTGACGTAACTGGGCAATATACTTTTGGGCATCTGAAATATTCTGACTAATATCTTCTTCCGAAAATTGTAAAATTAACGGATGCTTTAATTTACTGCGCACAATGGTAATGAGTTTTGAAATAAATTCAGGGAAAGTGCGATCGTGTAAGAGAACCGCTTTATTCAGATTCACAATCAATCTTGCTTCAGGATATTGAGTAATGAAATTATGCAGTTGTTTACATGACTCCACGAGTATCCAGCGATCCAGTTTAATAGATAACTCAGGATCTTCTGCAAGTTCTCTTAAACCCGCCAAATCTCTCCAGGTATTTTCATAAATAAAGCCACTGGTCACTTCATAAGTATATAAATTGGTGTCTTGCTTATCGTAAAGTTGTTGATATTTAAGATGAATTTCACCGCGATCCAGACTTTGCTGCAAGGCTCGGAGTAGGGCTGCTTCAGGCGAACTCGGTGCTGCCTTAATTTCGGGCTGGTGCAGATCAATGCTTGGAATGGCTAATGGTGTTTCTAATTCAAGTGCTGGAGTCGGCTGATTTTCTGGTAAAACAGTCTTATAAGCTGAAGCAATAAATTGTTCAAAATGTTTTTCATCGCGTATTTCAGTATCTAACAGCGTATAGCCAATTCTGAGATTAAGCGGATAAGATGTTTGGTTAATCGACAGCAATTGCGGTTTTTTCAGCGAGCTTAAACCGATAAGTTTTGACTCTAACTTGGCTTTGGATTCAGCTTGGAACAAAGCAACGTAAATTCCAGAACTCATTTCAAATAAGGGAACATGAGTTTGTTCTTTTAAAAATTCCTTGATATTGCTGAAATACTTTTTGAAAGTATCCCATTCACCTTCAAAAATGCTGTCCGGGCAGGAAGTCAAGGAGAATAGAACTAATGCATTGATATCAGAAGGCTGTTGAGTAATTGTGCGATTAATCAGCTGATAAGTATTCGGCTTTGGAGCATCAGTCGGAGAGATCGCCTGAGCTGATGGTGAAGAGTCAATATCAACGGTAATTTGTACCGCATCTTCTTCATCCGTAGAGGGCAAAAACTCGATTTTAAGCGGGTTGGGAATAGAGACCTGATCATTGAGGCTGTTGATTTCAAAACGCCCCAAATCAAACTGACCTTGTGAAATTTTTTTAAAACGTAGCTTAAAGTCATTTAAATCTTTAGGCTGAAGCAGATCCAGAAGGGGAAGTCCAACAATCTCATCTTCATTCTTAATTCCAAAAAGTGCTAAATATTCAGGGTTAGCCTGAACATGAATACCTTCCTGAATCAATGCAATGGCTTTGTTGCTCTCTTGAACTAAAGACTGGGCATGCGTTTGAGCTGTTTCTAGCTCTTCCATTAAATGTTGTTGCGTCAGGACCAAACGACTGAGTGAAAGTGCACGTAAAAGCCCGAGATAAAAACGATCTGGATAATCCAAATTAAGAATGTCATAGACGCCTTTACGAATATATCCCGCATATTGATCAGCTTGATAATCATCAGGCTTGAGCAGGATCATAGGAAGGTTGGGTTGCTTAGACAGGCGGATTAAGCTTAATGCCTGTTCATATTTCAGGTCATAAGCACGGCCAAAAATCACCAGATCCCATGGATGATGTAATTGTTTTTCAAAATTTTGTAAGTCATCCAGCAAGGTAGCATGTACCACATGTTCACTTGATGTTAAAAGGTCACGAATTTGGTTAAAACGGATCTGATTGTCATCGATAATGAGTAAACGTGTTTCAGTACGTTTTAACTTTTTGGACAATAATGGATTTCTCACTTCAATGCTTCCCATAAATCGTGATTCTTGACTTCATTCGTTTGCTTATTAATAAAGTTCTTGATTAGGTTTTCTTGATGCTCATTCAGTAATTCGAACTCAAAATGAATAAAACTTTGTGTAATGATTTGCGCTTTAGTTAAATAAATTTTTATTTCTTCTTGTCCCAAGCGCAGATGAATGGTTTGTTTTTCTCTAAACATATGTGAACCGGAAACGATCAGGCTGGTGGATACCTCATCAAGCTGGCTAGACTGAACGATCAGGGCAGGTTGGTAGTTATGGCTATGGCGATCTGTTTTGATCATGACAGCACAAGGGAATAAATCTTGTGCCAGAACTTCCAGTCCCAGTTCCAGGCTTTTGGCTGTGGACTGCTTGATCCAGCGGATCACACCACCACGCCAGGGACTGTGGGTATTTTCCTGAATTAAAATAAATTCGCCGGTTTTCAAATTCGAAGGTGCAGCGCCATTCCATTTAATTCTGTAACCATTGACACTGATGTCCAGAACTTCTGCAGGATAAATTTGTTTGGCTTCCCGGTCTAGAGTTTTCGCCGTCGTCATTTCAGCAGGAATATTCGAATTCATCGAATTAATAAAGCTGCTTTCATTGTGGAACTGATAATTGCTATCTAAATCCAGAGTCTCATGAAAGTTTTTGCCCTTAGACAGGTAAAAATGTGCCACTGAAAGACTGAAGCAGATTTGTAATTGTGCAGAATATTCATAACGCTCATGACGACGTTCCGTATTGGTCGTAAGCAGGTTGTGAATATGAAAATGCAGGGCCGGCGTTAAGAATAACTTTTCATTACGCGATAGATAACCCGACTTTTTGGTTTGGGTTTCCGAGAGGTGATCTAATAAATTTTGCGTTGAAATATAAATGGTTGGTTTATATAAACTGGATTGATTGACATTGAAAACAGGGGGATAGTCTTTATGAATATCGACAATATAACGAGAAAGCGTCGTTTCCTTAGGTAATATATGGACCAGTTTTGCCCAGTCGAAACTGCATAAATATAAGCCCTGCATTTCAGAAGGCCGAATTTGATGGGTATTCAGAATTTCCAGCAACACCAGTTGTGAATAAGCCTGAGCAACGGTTTGTAAAGGATGTTGCGTGTCTAAAATCTGGTTAATATTGGTTTGATAAAAATTATTTTTAATTGCACATTCAATCAGCTGATGTGCAATTAACCATTGTCCAAATAAAGGCGTGCTATACAGCAGATGCTGTTGATAAAGCAATAAAGACAGCTGCTGCAAGGCATAATAAGTAGACACGATTCTGGCAGTCTGCAAACTTTTCTTCTGGTTGAATGCAAATAGAGAAAACTTTTGCATGCTGAGCTGGGTGTTGCAGCGTTTTGAAATATCGATATAAATTTTAGCAAAATGACTACGTAACAGCATCGCCAGTTCAATAATCTGGTCACTGCGGTCATTGCTCGCCAGCCCCTGATTGAAAAAATGCTTTTCCAGACTGCTTAAAACGTTATCCAGGGTCGGATGCAGGATTTGAATCAAGTCAAAACGCAACATTTCCGGACATTTAAGTTCTGATATTTCCAGCAATGCATTGAAAAGTTCTTTAGAAGAATTCCCCAGTTGAAGAATGGATAAATTGGATACCCATTCTTGTAATCCCTTTGCATTCGTTGGGCAAAAGCTTAATTTTTCCAACTTTAACTCTGTTGGTGTTTGGAAGATATCTGAATTACTCATAAGCATCGTTATTATTAACTCAAAAAGTTGAAACTCCAAAAAGCGGTGTTTTATTTTTTTCGCCCGCTATTTCCCTAACGAGTTTAGGAACCAAATATCCCGGCAGGTTCTCTAAAACCTCTTTATATATCAGATTAATTTCTTCAGGACTTAAGTCAAAATGATGGGCACCTTTTACTTTATCTAATACGTGTAAATAGTATGGCATCACACCTGCATCAAACAGGCGGTAACTTAAATCCACTAACAGTTGCGCAGAATTATTAACCCCTTTTAATAAAACTGCCTGATTCAGCACGGTAATTTGTTGTTGAACCAACGCTGAAAGTTTGGAACAGGTAAAATCGTCCAGCTCAGCGGCATGATTTGAGTGTACCACTAGAATAATGCGCAGCCTACTGTTTTTTAACAGGGAAATCAGCTCATTGTCGACACGGTTGGGGATTACGATCGGAACCCGTGAATGAATTCTCAAAAATTTAATTTGCGGCATGGACTCAAGACGATCAATCCACAGCGCAAGTTTTCGGTTGGACAGGGTAAGCGGGTCGCCACCGCTCAAAATAACTTCATTTATATCTGGTTGATTTTGAATGTATTGTTTAATATTTAGCCAGTCTTCGTTTTTTGGCAGGTTTTCTTGATAGGGAAAATGACGGCGGAAACAGTAACGACAATGAACTGCGCAAGCACCGGTTAAGGTGAGTAAAAAACGCGATTTATATTTATGTAATACGCCTGGCTGCTGATTGGCCTGTTCTTCACTTAAAGGATCAGTCACAAATCCAGGATGATCTTCAAGTTCCAGATGGTGGGGCAATATTTGTAACAGCAAAGGGTCAAGCGGGTCACCAATGCTCATTTTTCCGACGAACGCACGTGGAACACGCAACTTAAACTTTTCAGAAGCCAGGATTGCCCCTGATAATAATTGATCAGGCGAGAGCTGAAGCGTTTCAAGCAACTCTAAAGGGTCCGTAATCAGGTCACTCAGTTGAGATTGCCAGTTTTGCTCTTGATACAAATAGTTTATCATGCCAGATGTTAAAAATAATGCTAGTCTAGCATTAATAGATTTAAGTTAGTAAGTTTGGAGCGAGCCTTTCATGGCCAATTATTCTACAAATGACTTTAAGCAAGGCCTTAAAGTAATGCTTGACGGCAACCCATGTTCAATCATGGAAAATGAATATGTAAAACCTGGTAAAGGTCAAGCATTCAACCGTGTAAAACTTCGTAACCTTAAAACAGGTAAAGTTTTAGAAAAAACTTTTAAATCAGGTGACTCTTTAGAAGCAGCGGACATCGTAGAAGTAGAAATGAACTACTTGTACAACGATGGTGAAATGTGGAACTTCATGGACCCAGAAACTTTTGAACAGATTGCCGCAGACAAAACTGCAATGGGTGATGCTGCAAAATGGTTAAAAGACGATTCTAACGAACTGTGTACAATTATGTTATTCAATGGCGTTCCATTGACAGTAAGTGCGCCAAACTTCGTAGTATTGAAAATCGTGGAAACTGATCCAGGCGTACGTGGTGATACTTCTGGCGGCGGCGGCAAACCGGCTAAACTCGAAACTGGCGCGGTTGTTCGTGTACCATTATTCGTACAGCAAGAAGAAAGCGTTCGTGTAGATACCCGTACTGGTGACTATTTAGAACGTGCATAATGGTTTTAAAATAGACTATTATCGAAAGGGATGATCAAAATCATCCCTTTTTTTATGCCAAAGTATTAGATGAAAAGCAAAATATGAGGAGTACAGTCGCAAGGGAAGAAACAGCAGTATACCGAACAATAAAAAATTAAGGCTGATTTATGCATTAGATATGAGGGCTTTACATGGAAACGATTCAACCGAAGTTATCAATGACTTCCAAAATAGTGTGGCTTCTGGTGGCAGTTCTAGGTGCGGTGTCATTTGGAATACTTGCCATCAGCAGAGGTGAGCATGTCAATGCAGTTTGGCTGGTTTTAGCTGCCATCTGTGTCTATAGCATCGCTTATCGCTTCTATAGCTTATTTATTGCCAATAAAGTTTTTGAACTCAATGCAAGACGTTTAACCCCCGCTCACCGTCTGGCAGATGGTCTGGATTATGTACCGACCAATAAATATGTTTTGTTTGGACACCACTTTGCCGCCATTGCCGGTGCCGGGCCTTTAGTCGGGCCAATTCTTGCGGCACAGATGGGCTACTTGCCTGGAACCATCTGGTTGCTGGTCGGGGTCGTGCTTGCAGGCGCTGTTCAGGACTTTTTAGTTCTGTTTATTTCGACCCGCCGTGATGGACGTTCACTGGGTGAAATGGCAAAGCAGGAGCTTGGATCTTTCGCAGGTATCGTTGTGATGCTGGGTGCATTAGGCGTCATGATCATTATTCTTGCCGTGCTTGCCTTGGTGGTGGTAAAAGCTCTGACCAACAGTCCATGGGGCGTGTTCAGTATTGCCGCAACCATTCCAATTGCAGTCTTTATGGGGATTTACATGCGCTTTATCCGTCCGGGTAAAATCGCAGAAGTCTCTATCATTGGTTTTGTGTTGATGATGCTGGCGATTGTCTATGGCGGTAATGTTGCAGCTGATCCGTACTGGGGACCAATCTTTACCCTTTCAGGCACGCAACTGACCTGGTGCTTGATTGTTTATGGTTTCATCGCTTCGGCATTGCCGGTCTGGTTGCTGCTTGCTCCGCGTGATTATCTTTCAACATTCTTGAAGATTGGCGTAATTGCCGGTCTGGCCGTGGGCATTATGGTGGCATTGCCTGAAATGAAAATGCCGGCGGTAACGCATTTCGTGGATGGTACAGGTCCTGTCTTTGCTGGTTCGATGTTCCCGTTCCTGTTCATTACCATTGCCTGTGGTGCCATTTCCGGTTTCCATGCCTTGGTTTCTTCAGGAACGACTCCGAAGCTGGTCAATAACGAAGTGGACATTCGTGTGATCGGTTATGGCGGCATGCTGATGGAATCCTTCGTTGCTGTGATGGCGATGATTTGCGCGACCATTCTTGAACCTGGGGTGTATTTCGCAATTAACGCACCTGCTGCGGTGCTGGGTACAACGGTTGAAAGCGCGGCAGAAGCGGTGCGGACTTTAGGCTTTGTGGTGACACCTGAAGCCTTGACCCTGCTTGCTCAGGAAGTGGGTGAGAGTTCAATTCTATCGCGTACCGGTGGTGCCCCGACATTTGCGATTGGTATGGCGCACATTATTACGGAAATTTTCAATAACCGTTCCATGATGGCGTTCTGGTATCACTTTGCCATTCTGTTTGAAGCACTGTTTATTTTAACAGCGGTGGATGCAGGTACACGTGCTTGCCGTTTCATGGTTCAGGATACGGTCGGTATTGTGATTCCTGCGGTGAAAAAATCGCACAATTTCTTTGGTAACTTATTGGGTACCGCAGTTGCTGTTGCAGGCTGGGGCTTCTTCGTTTACCAAGGTGTGGTTGATCCGCTCGGCGGGATTAACAGTTTATGGCCACTGTTCGGTATTGGTAACCAGATGCTGGCTGCTATGGCACTGATTTTAGGTACGGTCATTCTGTTCAAAATGAAGAAAGAAAAATATGTGTGGATCACGATTGTTCCCACCATTTTCCTGTTCATTACCTGTATGACTGCAGGCTGGCAAAAGATCTTCCATGAAAATCCGAAAATTGGTTTCCTGGCACAGGCCAACCGTTTCTCTGATGCGATTGCCCGCGGTGAAATCTTAAAGCCAGCCAAAGACCTTGCTGAAATGCAAACGATTGTGTTCTCCAATCAGATTAATGCGGTACTGTGCGGTTTCTTTATGATTGTGGCTATTGTCATGGTGTTTGCTGCGATTGGCGTCATTCGCCGTGCCTCGGCAAATCCAAATCCAAGCGTGCAGGAATCGGAAGCCATTTACAGTGATTCAATTGGGACAGGAGAGGTGAAATGAGTCTAAAAGATCAAATTCGCCAGAAACTGGCATTAGGCAAAATCATCAAGTTTACGGTACTGGCTCAACCGAAAAAGCTTTTGATGTTGAATGGCATTAAAACTATTCAGGTCATTTGGCAACGTTTGCAGCAAAGCTTTCGCCTGATGGTTGGTGTACCGGATTATCAGACCTATCTGGAGCATATGGAAAAGAACCATCCGGACCTGGTTCCAATGGATGCCAAAACATTTTACCGTCACTGTGTGGATGCGCGTTATCCAAGTGCAAGTGGCGGAATGAAGAAATGTCCTTGCTAAGCTGAAGATATGTTGGTCTGAAATCTTCTGATTTGTTTGGAAAAACCGGAAAACGGTGTATGTTAATCATGCACCGTTTTTTATTGAGGAAAGAGTGTGATTTGGGGTACGAATAAAGTTCAAAAACAAGAACTCACACCAGCGCAGCAAGAGCTGAATTTTCAGGTGGAATTTTTTGCGACAAAAATTCAGGCATTCTTGACTCAAATCAACAGCATTATTCTGGATAAAGAACAACAAACCAAACTGGCTTTATGTTGTCTGCTGTCTGGTGGACATGTGCTGTTTGAAGATTTGCCGGGTCTGGGTAAAACCACCTTGTCCAGTGCCTTGTCGCATATTGCCGGATTGAAGTTTCAGCGTATCCAGTTTACCAATGACATGCTCGCCAGTGATGTGATTGGGGTGAACATATTTAATCAAAAAGAACATCAGTTTGAATTCAAGCAGGGACCTATTTTTACCCAGATCTTGCTGGCCGATGAAATTAACCGCTGTAGTCCCAAAACGCAAAGTGCCTTGCTGGAAGCCATGGAAGAGGGACGGGTGACGGTAGATGGAGTGCGTTATGACTTGCCGCAACCTTTTTGGGTGATTGCTACCCAAAATCCCTTGTTCCAGAGTGGAACTTATAGCTTGCCCGAATCCCAGCTCGACCGTTTTTTGATGCGCTTGTCACTGGGCTATCCATCGCGTTCGGCAGAAAAACTGTTATTACAGCAAGATTCCCGCTATGCCCTGATTTCAACCTTGCAACACGTTTTTAATGAACATGAAATTCTGGCGATACAACAGCTGGTGACACAGGTTTATATTGCCGATGCAGTGCTGGATTATCTGCTGGATCTGGCGACTGAAACCCGCAAAAGACCGCATGGTTTATCGACTCGTGGATTGCTGGCCTTGAAAAAAGCAGCCCAGGCGCATGCTTTTATTGAACAGCGTAGTTATGTGACCCCAGATGATGTGCAGGCAGTGTTTGCCGCTGTGGTGTCGCATCGTATGGGCTTAAGCGAAGCAGAAGCCTTGCGGTTGATGCAGCAAGTTCATATTAGTTAAAAGGTGATCCACTTGACTACACCTTTGACCCAGCCCTGGCAAAAATGGTTAGCGAAACGCTTTCAATTTAAAAAAATCAAACAGCTCTCGCAAAAAGACATTTTGATTTTTATCTATCAGCAAGGTTATTTGTATCTGGTATTGATTTTGCTGACCTTTATTGCCGGGGTAAATTATGCCAACAACCTGATTTTGGGTTTTTGCTTTCTGGTCAGTGCTATTTTATGTATCAGCTTTTATTTAACTTTTAAGCAGTTGCATGGGCTCAAGCTTGAAGTTTCAGTCAATGAGGTTGGACAGGTGGGGCATCAACTGGATTTGCAACTCCATTTTCAGCAAGCGCAAAAGCAGCCACGTTATTTATGGGTCAAAACCAGTCAGCATCTGGAAAAAATCTACATCTCAGAATTGAAGCACACTATGACCCTATCTTTTTTTACTGAAAAAAGAGGGCGGTTTGATTATCCAACCCTTCAGGTATATTCAGTTTATCCTTTTGGCCTGGTGCGTGCCTGGACCTATTTTTATTTAAAAGAATATTCCTGGGTAGCGCCTAAAGCGGCCGTTTATCATGCGGAAAACAAGCAGCATCAGCACACTTTTGAACCGGATATGGATGAATTTCGCGAGCTGCGTAATTTCAAGTTGGGAGATCGTCTGCAAGCGGTATCTTGGAAGCAGGCCGCACGCGGACAAGGTTTATATATCAAGGTGTTTGAACAGCATAACGAGCAGATGAATATTGAAATTCATTATAGCAATATGCCAAGTGCCCAGCATGAAGAAAAACTCAGTCTCATGATGGGCTTGATTGAGCAATGTGAGCAAATGCAGTGTGCATATGCCGTCTTTTTACCGCAAGCCGAATTGGCAGCAGGTCTGGGTAACAGCCAGTTATTACAGGCCAAAAAACTTTTGGCGCAGGCTTAAATCATGATTCATGCACAGATCAGAACCTCGATACTGATGACCCTGTCATTGATACTTCTGGCACAGGTTGTGTTTAATCCGCTGCTATTGAGCCTTATTTTTGCCTTGATGATCCTTTTTTTATTTTATAGCTTAAAAGATCAGAGCAAGGCTTTATCCAGAATATGGACTTTTATACTGACTTTCATTGCCTTGGCTGCAATTTATTTTAACTATCAAACTTTTATTGGCATAGAAGCCGGCGTTGCCATTTTATCGACATTTTTATTTGCCAAAGCCTTAGAAAGCAAAAATAAGCGCGATGTCATTATCCTGTTTAATTTTGCCATGTTTGTCAGTGCCAGTTCATTCTTGTTTAGCCAGTCCATCTGGATGGCGTTGATGGTGGTGCTCTGTTTACTCAGCTGCCTGATTGGCCTGTACCGTTTACAGACCCATGAATTCAGGCAATTGCAAAATTCATCCGGCGCATTGCAAAGTGACGCAAAACATGTGGGCAAATTCCTGATTCTGGCGTTGCCTTTTTTTATCTTGCTGTTCGTGTTTTTTCCGCGCTTGCCGCCACTTTGGGCAATTCCGATTCCGGTACAAAAAAGTGTTACCGGGATGAGTGACAGCATGTCACCGGGGGATATTGCCGAATTGTCACAGTCAACCAGTCTGGCATTTCGAATTATTGGCGATATGAACCAGTTGCCAGGCCGCAATGAATTGTATTGGCGAGCTATGGTGTTAGATCAGTATGACGGTAAAACCTGGACCAGCAGTTTTGTAAACGAAAAACCCGTCTCAATGCAAGGTTTTCAGAACAGCAAAGACAGTTTTGATTATCAGTATTTAGCGGCTGACCCTCATGTGATGTGGGTGATGGGACTCGAACAATCACGGCCATTGCAGCGGAACTATGAGTTAAAACACGATGGCCGTATTACGCCGGTACGCCAAATTTTGCAGAATCAGCCGATTGCATTGCAATGGCTGGGGAATGCTCAGGTGCAAGAGGAGGCTGTGTACACAACCAACGTACTGGAACAAATCAATACCAAAATTCCAGGGCGCCTGGATGAGCAATCACGCCAGTTTGCATCTGACATGTTCAGGCAGAGCGGACAGCAACCCGAGCGCTATATAAACAACATTTTGCAATGGTACAGAAAGCATGACTTTGCATATACCCTGAATCCCGGATTATTGGGAGATAACCGGATAGATGAATTCCTGTTTCAATCACGTCGTGGTTTCTGTGAGCATTATGCCTCCAGTTTTGCTTTGCTGATGCGTTATGTCGGAATACCTGCACGTGTGGTGGTGGGCTATCAGGGCGGACAACTTGCACCAGATCGTGCCAGTTGGGAAGTACGCCAGCTCGATGCACATGCATGGACAGAGGTGCTGTTGCATGGAAAATGGCAAAGAATTGATCCTACAGCAATTATTGCGCCCCATCGAATAGGTGGTGGAATGCAGGATTATATTGAAAGTGATCGCAGCATTTTGGGCAACAAAGAGCAAAAGTGGAAATACCGCCAGTTTGCAGTGATGAAAAACATGCGCATCTGGAGTGACTACGCGAGTTATCAATGGCAAAGCAAGGTAGTGGGTTATGATGCCGAAAAGCAGCAAGGCTGGCTGTCCAGGTTAGGTATTCAAAACGCGTATACCAGTAGCATCAT
The DNA here is from genome assembly GCF_025377055.1 of Acinetobacter sp. T_3_1. NCBI lineage: Bacteria > Pseudomonadati > Pseudomonadota > Gammaproteobacteria > Moraxellales > Moraxellaceae > Acinetobacter > Acinetobacter sp. T_3_1. The sequence continues at coordinate 71,507 of NZ_JACHVD010000008.1, forward strand.
TATGTTATTAAGTATTCTGCTGGTGGTGTTAATTTATTTTATCTGGATTGTGTATCGAAACAGTCGGTCGGTTTCAGCTTATGAGCGTGCCATTCAACAATTTTCGAAAAAATTGGAACCCGGCTTGCACAAGCAGCCTGCAGAAACTTTTTATAGCTGGATGCATCGTTTGGCGGAAACAGCCGGGCAGGAGCAGCAACAGATATTTACTCAAACAGCGCAGTATTATCAACAACAGCAATATTCATTCATGCAAAATCCCGAGCAAATAAAGCAATTTAGAGAAATGCTTAAAACTTGTGCAGATACGTTAAAAAAGAATAGAAAGCACTTGTCTTAAAAAATAAAAATGAATATGATGCACAACACTTAGGTGTATAGCTCAGTTGGTTAGAGCGCTACGTTGACATCGTAGAGGTCAGCAGTTCGAGTCTGCTTATACCTACCAATATTCTAAACGTTATGTTATAAGGGTTTTAAGCGAAAACAGTAGCTTAAAGCCCTTTTTTATTGTCTTGAATAATGCATGTCGTTATCTGCACTATCTTTATAATCGGTACTTTTTGCCGATAATGCAGTTTAATTTAGACCAAGATTAGACCAAGATTTTTGAGTTTAGACCAATGAAATTACCTAAGCCGATCAAGCGCGGTGAAAGCTATCGAATAAAAATTATGATTGCGGGGAAAACATATTNTAATCGGTACTTTTTGCCGATAATGCAGTTTAATTTAGACCAAGATTAGACCAAGATTTTTGAGTTTAGACCAATGAAATTACCTAAGCCGATCAAGCGCGGTGAAAGCTATCGAATAAAAATTATGATTGCGGGGAAAACATATTCTGCAACCAGAGATACCGTAAAAGAATGTGAGCAGTGGGCAGCGCAAAAATTACTTGAGTCAAAGGCAAATCAGCTGGCTGAAGATCAGGGCATAAAACAACACTACCCATTCAAAACACTTTTTCATAAATACTATGATGAGCAGGGCCGGAAGCTTCGCGGATCCAAATACGTCAAAGAACAATTAGGCCCATTTGATGAGAAATTTGGTGCACTGGCAGATATGTCTATTCATGACATTACACCCAAGCATTTAACCGCCTGGCGTAATAAGCGATTAAAAGAAGTTGGTGCAAATACAGTGCTGCGTGAAATTGCGCTGTACTCGTCAGTTTTTAGCTACGCCGTAAAGGAACTATTCCTGCTTGAGACTAATCCATGGATGGGGATTAAGAAGCCTGCTAAGCCCAAGGCGCGTAATCGCCGTATCCGTGATGATGAGATTGATTTAATTATTGAAGGGTTAGGGTATAGGCATGGCCAGGTGCCAACACTTCCCGAGCATTATGTTGCCTGGGCATTCTTATTCGCATTAGAAACAGCGATGCGCCGTGGTGAAATCCTTGGCATTAAAATGTCTGAAATTTATGATCGGCATGTGCATTTACCAAAAACCAAAAATGGTGATGCTCGTAATGTGCCATTGACGAAAAAAGCTTTAGCTTTACTGGATCTAATTGATCATGAGGGTGATAAGTTAATTCCCCAGAATGAGAATGCCTTCAGATTGATGTGGGAACGCCGTAAAGCGAAAGTAGGGCTATCAGATATCCATTTCCATGACACACGCCATGAAGCTATTACCCGGTTTGTGAATAACCAAAAATTACCGGTAGAAGTGTTGGCAAAGGTGACAGGGCATAAAAATATCAAAGTTCTGGTGAATACTTACTACAACCCGGATGTTGAAGATATTGCGGATATGATGGATGCATAAAAAATCCCTATTCAATAGTTGATGAATAGGGTTTCTTTTCGGCTTATAGAAATGAGGTTTGTCGTAGGATTATTTGACTCTTATATTGTCCAATTCATTTACTGCTACAATTTTGATATTTTTTTCTTTCTTCAAACTATCAATTAATATCGCTTGATCCGAAAAAGTATCAAATAAATACCAATGTGTTTTATCCTCTTTTAAAGTAACAATTGGAAGATTGCTGTTGATTTTTTTATTAAAAGCCACAACCCCATTAATAAATGGTGCTACGAATAGAATTAATGAAACACATATCATTTTACCTAGAAACTTATAATAGATAATTCCATATAGAGCATTAAAGACTGCTAAATATGATAAAGATTCCCAAATAGTATTAGTCTCTTTAAATATAGCCCAAAAGATTAAAAGTGTAATAAGAGCCGAATTACCAATTATCAAAACTTTTTTTGGAGAGATAGGAGATTGTTTGTCAAAAAGAGCTTCAAAATACATTAAGGCTAAAATTACACCTGCTCCAAGCCTAATATTCGAAATCAATAATTCTTTAGTAGTTAATAAATTTATAATCCAATCACTATTTAATCCAGCCTCATAATAACCATAGTAATAACTCACTCCTGTAATAAAAAGAAATGAGGTGACCATGCCAATTAGTTCTACCCACCCCACTCCTAAGCTTTTGAGTCTTTCTTGAATCATATTTTCACTACATGCTTTGTATTAATAATCATTTGGTTATCATATTCATGGTAACTATCAATAGCAAAGCAAAAGTATTTGCGTATACAAGTAAAATTGATATTGGATTAGTTTTTACGTTGGCGACCTCGCTTAGCAACGGGCTTAGTAGTCAAAATCAAATTTGCCTGCTCTGGATCGTAAAGGCATTTACCGCGTGTACCTTTGTTGATCTCTGCACAGCGATCACGGACCGCATCAACACTAATTCCATACTGCTGAGCCAATTCAGAAGCGGATACCAATTTTGGGCTTACATCCTTGATCGATACGATCTTTGCACCGCCAACCTCAGAGCCTACAAATAGCTGAGGCGCTTCACCATGTACAGTGATTTGAAAAACTCCCATCAAGAAACCTCCCGCAAACTTTGCAAAACCTCAAAAGGCAACTTCACATCAACACTGGCTTCATCGTTTCGAGCAATGTAATCATCAACAATGTGATAAAGCAGCTCAGTTTCTTCACTGTTGAATTGAGTGCCAGTACCGCCAATTTTTCGAGCTGCTAATGATTCTCGGATGTCTTTGGCTTGTTCTAGTTTTTCAGTCATTGTTTTAATCCTTGCTTAATACGACTGCCAGACTTAATTTCTTCATCAGTGGCATGGTCTTTAAGTTGAATGACAACAGGCCCATTTCTAAAATCAGGGGAAATTAACTTTCCGTCGAGCTGATTGCGCTCCCTGGGTGTTAAGTTGCGCCATTTCGCGATACACCAACTGCCTTTTAAAATCCCAATTGGCATATCCATGCACATTGAGCCGTAGCTATAGCCATGATCTTGCAACCATTTTTTAGCAGCACTCACAGCGCTAAAATCACCGGTTTGATTGAATTCTATTTCAGTCATTGGCTGGCTCCTGTGCTTCATCCTCGTCATAAATATCACCACCACACTTAGAACATGAATCATTTTCGGTGATCTCTTTGAGAGCAACCCACTCTCCACAGTCCATACAAGTTGTGCACTTTTTATCAGGATTGGCTTTTTCAAAATTTGACCAAGCATCGGATAAACCATTGTCAGCCTCCGACATACAATCAAAATAATGATCACAGTCATCACAAATAATCATTCCATCGCCCTTGTCAGGGTTGCTTTGATTAATTGAACAAACCTCACATAAATCAACCATGGCCTTGCTCCTGTGCTTCGATCATGGCTTTTTGCTTTGCATCATTTTCGTAGTAGAAATGGTATTGCTCAGGCAATTCAATGCTCTTTGGCATCCAGTGCGATTGACCGTAAGCCGCCTGCCATCCGTAGCAATTTCTCTCTTTAAAGCCGCCAGCCCATTTTGAATCACGTGTTACTTGTCGAACTTGCCCAAGGCTATGCACAAAAACTTCTTCACCCTCTTCGGGCATCCGATCAGAAGTTGAAATCCATTCCGGCACCGCTTGGGCTTTGGCTGCTTGCCACATTTCCCATGCTGCCTGAACCTCATCCCAAACATATCGATCAGTAATAAAACAAAAGCAGTTCACAAGGTTCATTTTATAAAAATCTGTTTTTTTAAACTCAGCTTCAAACGCTTCTCTTTCTTTCTGTAAATCCATCACACCACCTCAACTTTCAAAACGTACTTTTTACCGCCACTGGTAAACTCAACCGATTCGCCTTTATCCAGTAGGTAATGCCCAATGGCTTCCAAATTTTTAAGACTCAAACCTGTTTTGGCTCTTGCTCTGCGTCGGTCGCACAGAATGCAAGCATTGGTTTTGACTGAGCGTTCCGAGCTACCACATTTTTCACAAGGTGCATAAGGTACATACGTCTTTAAGCCTTTAGCTTCGGCTGCCTTACGAAGTGGGATATTATTTTTTAAACCACCTGTAGAAACGGGTTGATTCCACTCGATAGCTTTATCGGTATTCACAGCCGGCTTAATCTGGCCACCATTCGCTACAAATTTTGCAACTGCTTCCGAGTAGTCAGGTTTGATTTGAGCTCCAATCATCACGCCGCCACCTTCAATATTTTTGGTGCCTGAGCACGCAAAGACTCGATTAACGATTTACCCACTTTCAAATACTGCTTAAGAAAAATCGCATAGCGTTTCTGTGCGGCAGCATTCATCTTTCCGGTACCATCAATTTCCAGTGTTTCTTTATTTGGCATGCTGTAGCGTACGCATGGGACATGTTTAATAAATTTAGCCTGGTAACCGCCGTTTAAAAGCCATGTTTCAAATGGTCCGGCAAGTTGGATGTGAATTTGCTTAGTTCCTTCAGGTTCAATGGATAAGTAATTCATTTCGATATCCTCTAAATGACCATGCTCCTTGCATGGTCATCTATGCCATTGGTTAGATATTTGCCGAACCTTCAAGGATGGTCACAAAATCAGGCACACCTGGTAATACCGTTTCAGTGTCATCTGCATTGCGGATAGTTTTGCCTTCACGGATATAAGTCACAGTATCTTCCATGGATTTTTCAATTGCTTTTTCGAGCTGATCCAAGTCGTACCACAAAACAATATTTCCATCTTTAATGCGGTAGCGGAAACGAGCAGGAAGGGCATAGTGCTCGCCACCACGATGGACTTGAATACCAAATACAATTTGTTCAGGAATATTTAAATTTCCCTGGCGACCAGCACTAGCTTCAATATTTTCGTTATAAGTCAGTGACACCTGGCCATTGTCAGTACGAGTACCAGATTTAAAGTCGATATTAGTTTTGGCTTGAAGGGTATTAACGATTTCATACAGTTCAGCAGCGGCAGGCTGATTGACATACGGCATTACATCCTCAAGGAATAATGCAAAATCCATTTGTGTCATTTTTTTGCCGGAGTTCATTTTAACTTTTTCAAATTCTGGTGTTTGCTTCACATAGAAGTTGGCAATATGACTGCAGTGACGTTGAAGTGCATTTGAGCCGTAACCAGCAACTTCTTTAGCTTCATGAAAATCTAAAACGGCCTGAATTTTACCGCCAAGTACATCAACAAAAACCACAGAATTTTTATCACCAAAACGATTAACGTAAGCAATAAGGTCTTTGGCTGTATGCAAAGTTGTTTTCTGATCAAGTTGAATTGGTCGCTCAAGCGTTTCTGTAAAGGCATGAACCTCACTGCCTTCAGGTGCAACTACAAACGGAAGGATACCACCAGCAGATTGAAGAGATGTTTGACCAATTTTGAAAGCATCTTTATGCATTGCTGTAACCACTTGATTATTTTGTTCAGAGTTATTCATGTTGTTGAAACCTTTTAATTAGCTAAGAGTTTTGAAAGTTGGTTTTTGTGTTTCCGGCAGTGCTTTCACATCTACTGGTCCACTTGACTGGATTTGTTCAAGGTTTAGTTTTTGTTGGCGAGGATCCTCACGTACAAGTTGCTGTTTACCATCGGTGAATAGAACCGTTGGCTCTTTATCAAACTTAGGAAGAATCGATTTAACGTCATCCATGATTTTGTATACGCCGTTGCCATTTGGCTTGATGGTCAAAGAAATAGTGACCTTACTTTGCTTACCGGTATCGGCAGTTGCTTGAAGCGCTTCGGTAAGAAGCTCGTCAATTTCTTCAGCCACAGTGCCGTGACGCAAATTTTGCAGAGTTTGAGCAAAAGAGGTTTTGTTTTTAGACATGGTTATTCTCCAAAACTTAGTTGTGTAAGCCGTGTTGTATTAATTTTTTGCGCAGGGTGCCGCGGTTCAAGCCAAGGATTTCGGCCGCTTTTGTTTGATTGCCATGGCAGCGAATTAACACTTCTTTAAGCAATGGCTTTTCAAATTGAGCCAAGGCTTTGTGATACGCCGTACCTTTATTGGCATCAAAGAATTCAGCAGAGAAAAGAGTTGTCATTGTTGATTCGCTCCTTTGTATTCAGCCTGGCGCGCCAAAGACTGTTCATTTTGATATTGCACTTCACGTTCAGAGCTGCGTAGGTACATGTAAGACAAGGCCAGAACTGTGATTAGGATTAAAAGGAATGAGCAAAGGTTTGCAAAAATGTTCACAGGCTTGCCGTACATTTCTTCGTACGTTGGTTCCTGGTGAAGGATTGCAGTCGTTTGACTTTTGTTAGTGTCAAACGTAGGTGTTTGACTGTGGGATGGTTGGTGGTTCATACTCGTTTCACTCTTTGAGTAAAAAGCCCTGTCGCCGTAGGAAGTTTCAGGGCTTTTTGTTTATCTTGTGAACTAAATATAAACACCATGTTTACAACTGTCAATCAAATCGATGTGAATTATGTGAAATTTATTTTGTGAATATTTGTGAAAAATAAAAAAGCCGCGAATTAATCGCGGCTTTTTTTGTGAAAATGTTTATTCGTGTTAAGGAAGTCTGTTTGATGTAAAGAAACAATGACCAATGATTTCAAAGCTTTCAGCTTCTAACTGTTCACCAGTTAAAATTATTTCAGGGTCATTAACAGGGTTAAGGCTTACTATGCGAACACCACCATATGGTAGATTGTAAAGCGCTTTAAACTTGAAAAGATTTCCATAGCAAATTGCATAAATCTTTCCATCCAAAATTCGTTTGTTGGCGAGATTCACATAAACAATGGATCCATCATTTATGGTTGGTGACATAGAGTCGCCAAAAGCTGTGAATGCCACAGCATGGCTCGGATCAACATGGTAATCCTTTAAAACTCGAATATCACAAGTTACTTTTTCTTGAATTTTTTGAACATTTTCATCGTTAAACGTTCCACTGCCACACGACACTAAGATCTCCTTAAAGTATGGAATTTCAGCGTACTCAGCATTGTTCGCGGTGCTTTGAGTGGTTACTTGATGAGAAATGACATCAGTATTTGAGTCAGAAGTATCTTCACCAAGCAAAATCCAATTCACGGACACGTTAAACAAAGCTGAAGCTTTAATAGCTCCGGCTTTTGACACGCCTCTTTTGGACCAGTTTGAAATAGTCTGAGCAGACTCAAGCAATATGGTCGCCAATTCTGAAGGCTGTTTTGCACCGGATATGTCGTATAAACGACTCATTGATGGATGCATGGTTTGATCTCCTTTTTACACATCCATTATGAATCAAAGTAAACAAAATGTGTTAAACACAATATTGACTTATACGTTCACATAGTGTGTACTTAATGTGAATTGTATTATTTTGGCTATAAACAATGTGTGAATCTGATAAACAGATGATTTTAAAACTAGGTGGGCCATCTAAAGTGGCTGAATTGGTGGGAGCTAGCAGGCAGCGAACTCAAAATTGGATGACTCGTGGCATTCCTGCACGAGTGAAATTGCAGTTCCCGCAGTACTTTTTGGTCAATTCGCCAAAAGGAGAGAAAAAATGAGTGAGGATGTAGCAAAAAAGAAAGGACTTGATGTGCGAGATCAAGTCCTTTGGGGTAAGCAGCTTGATGTGCGAGATCAAGTTGCTTTGGAAAATCAAAATATCAAACCATTGAATTCCGTTGTGAATATATCACATTCGGATCGCTCATCAACAATGAGTCATCGAGAGATTGCTGGATTAATTGGTAAAGAATCACGTCATGTTAAGCGTGATTGCGATTCAATGTTTAAGGAATTGAATATTAACCCAGTGGGGTATGCCCAACCTTGGACACACCCTCAAAATGGTCAGACTTACATTGAATACATGTTGACACGAGATCTGGTTGAAACGCTTATTACTGGATATAGCATTAAGTTGCGTCACGCCGTATTGAACCGTTTGCGTGAGCTTGAAAAATTGGCTGCTCAGCCAGTTGTTGATTTAAACAATCCTGAATTTTTGCGACAGGCATTACTTGGGTATACAGAAAAAGTAATCGAGCTTGAGCATAAAGTTCAAAAGCTTGAACCCAAGGCTCAGGCGCTTGATGACATTGCTGCCACAACAAGTACTTTTTGTATTCGCGATGCTGCCAAGACTGTTGGCGTGTCAGAAAAGGTATTTATTCAATTTCTACTTAATCAAAATTGGGTGTATCGCTCTAAAGATGGATATAACACCTTGGTTGCATACGGAAAACGTATTAATCAAAAAGTGATGGCTGAAAAAGTCACACGTGTTATTGAAACCTCCAAGGGACCACAGGTCTTTACGCAAGCGCGTATCACCTCAAAAGGCCTTACACGTTTAGCAGCCATGGTGCGTGATGCTGGCTTGGTAGAGGGAGTAGCGGCATGAGTCAATGGATACCAAATTCTTTCCAAATGCCAAACGCTCTCGTTGATTCAGGGATGCTGGCAAAACTTAAAGGCTCTTCACTTGCCATGTATATCTTCATTGTGCGTAAAACACGTGGATGGCAAAAAGAGTCTGACTCAATCAGTCTTTCTCAGTTTATTGAGTTCACCGGGTATGGGAAAGATGCTGTTTTAAGTGGTGCTGACAAGTTGGTTGATCTTGGCTTGATTAAGCGCGTTGAATATCAAAATCAGCCTGCTTTGTACACCTTAAATGACCTACCTGAAAGTGTTACTGATGGGGAGTCGGAAAAAACGACTGCGGAAAAACCGCATGCGGATAAAACGACTGGGGGAGTCGGAAAAACCGACAGCACGCAGTCGGAAAATCCGACCCACAATAACAACTATAAAACAACTAATACAAAAACAAATATTAGCAAGGAGAAATCTAAAAAAACCTCTTCTGAAAAACCGGCTGCTTTTGATGCGAAATCAGTTGAGTTGCCGGTGAATGTAAATCGTGATTTGTGGATTCAATTTGTTGATATGCGCAACAGCATTAAAAAACCACTTACTGAAAACGCCGTAAATCTTTTGATTAAAAAATTGATCGGTTTTGGTGAGTGTGCAAATCAATCGCTGGAAGCATCGATTATTGGAAGTTACCAGAGTGTTTATCCGCCTAAACAACAAACCCAAGTTCAAAACCAACCTCAGACGCAACGCCGTCGTTTTGGTAACCAAGCAAGTGAAACTCATATGCGCACAGTGGGAGGTCAAACTAAATGAGCAACATTCAATTATTTGAACAGGCTTTTGCTGTGAACTTTCCGGTTGAAGTGGCTGACATGGTTCTTGATCGCATGAGTGAATTATATGGTGCTGAATTCACCAAAAAATATGCTGGATATGCAGATGATGAACTTCGCCAGTTGGCATGCACGGTATTGAATGGCTTAACCCCAGCTGACATTGCTCGTGGCATTACTCGCATGAACTCTGAAGAATGGTGTCCTAAGAACCTTCCTACTTTCCGTTCATGGTGTGAGCAGGGCGGTGACTGGTGGACTGCGGATATGGCTTGGGCTAAAGCAATGCAGTTTGAATCAGATCCATCAACTCCGATTACCAAATTGGCGAAAGTTACTTTGGAAGAGGTTCGCCACGTATTAAACGTTGAAGGGCAAAAATCAGCTCATTTCGCATTTAAAGATATCTATCAAGATTACCTGCGCCGTGCGAAAGAGGCAGGCCGTGTTCAAGAAATGTGGGTAAAACCAAAAGCTCAAAAAGCACTTGGTTTTGATGAGCGTAATCGCACTGGGGTGCCTTGTCCGCCTGAATTGGTAGCAAAGATTGGTAAGGGGTTTAAGCGTGTGGGTGGTGCAGCATGAATTTCAGCTTACTTCCTAACGAACTAATTATTGATAACTTTGCTGGTGGTGGCGGTACATCGACTGGTCTTGAGCAAGCATTCAAACGTCCTGTTGATGTGGCAATTAATCACGATCCGAAAGCATTGGCCATGCATCGAATCAATCATCCGGATACAAAGCATTATTGTGAAAGCGTTTGGGATATTGACCCAATCGAGGCAACTGGAAATCAACCAGTAGGTCTGGTTTGGTTATCGCCGGACTGCAAGCATTTCAGCAAAGCTAAAGGCAGTAAACCAGTTGAAAAGGAAATCCGTGGTCTGGCTTGGGTAGCGCTGCGATGGGCTGCAAAAACACGTCCGAGAGTAATCATGTTGGAAAACGTTGAAGAGTTTAAAACATGGGGAGATTTGGGTGAGGATGGTAAGCCCTGTCCAAAGAAAAAAGGCCGTACTTTTAAATCATTTGTGAATGCACTTAAACGCCAAGGATATGTGGTTGATTACCGTGAACTGCGGGCATGTGATTATGGTTCACCAACAATTCGAAATCGTTTCTTTTTAATTGCCAGACGAGATGGATTACCTATTGTTTGGCCAAAAAAGACACATGGTGATCCTGAAAGCATCCAGGTGCAAAAGGGATTATTAAAGCCTTGGCGTACTGCAGGTGAGTGTATTAATTGGTCAATAGATTGCCCGAGCATATTTAATCGCAAGAGACCTTTAAAGCCTAGAACACTTAGCCGGATATGGAAGGGTATTGAGCGCTTTGTAGTTAATGCTCCAATACATCCGATTACCACTAACGACCATGGCGCTCTTGCAATCAGTCATTTATCCAAGATGAAGAAAAACTGTATTGGGCAAAAACTCAGTGAGCCACTACACGCAATGACTACAGTAAATCATTTTGCAGAGGTACGTGCATTTTTAACAGCATATTACGGAAATGAAAAGGATGGAAACTCATTAGCTGAGCCATTGCGCACGATTCCAACTAAAGATCGTTTTGGTCTTATCACCATCCAACAACAGCAGTATCAGATTATTGATATTGGTTTTCGAATGCTACAACCAGTTGAGCTTTTTAAAGCACAAGGTTTTCCAGAATCTTACGTTTTTGAAAAAGGAATTGATGAGCACGGCAATGAAATCCGCCTGACTAAAACCGAGCAAACTCGAATGGTGGGTAATTCAGTTTGTCCTCAATTATCTCGTGCCTTGGTTGAAGCAAACTTTAAGCATGAGAATACATATCGAGGTGCCGCATGAGTTTAATACAGCAAGATGCCCGAAAAGAGTATGAGTCTTTCTTGATGGAGCAACCTTTTTATCTGCAATTGAAGTATATCCACGGCGACCGGTTATTTGATTTTGATCAGGGGATTGGATACCGCAATTTAACTGTTCAGGTCGGGTATGTGTGCTGGTGCAAAGGTGACAAGGAGTTTGTGATTTGAAAATCCTCATCGGTATCGATACTGGTGTTCATACAGGCTTCGCCGTTGCTATAGATCGTGGCAACGGCGGGGAGCTTGAGCAAGTGGAATCACTCTCTATTACTCAAGCCATGGAACAAATACGGGATCGCATTAATTCAGATGGCAAGGACAATATTTTTCTCTATATCGAAGATGCACGAAAACGCACCTGGTTCGGCAGCATGGATGCTCGTCAAGCAAAAAGCGGTGCTGGAGTACGAGAAGGTGTTGGATCAGTTAAGCGTGATGCGCAGATTTGGGAAGACTGGTGTAAAGAGCAGGGCATTCATTTCAAGATGATTCACCCAGCTGCTAATGCAACAAAAAAGAAAGCGGATGATTTTAAACGTATGACCGGCTGGACCGGTCGCACGAATGAGCATGCACGTGATGCGGCTATGTTGGTTTTTAAAAGATTTTGGAAGGTTTAAGGAAAGAATATAAATGAGCGCAATTGTAGAAGTAAAACCAACAGTTCGAATGATGCAGAATGAATTGGCTCAGTGGGGTAAATGGGCGCGTCATGCTTCTTATAATCCAAGTGAATTGACTTATACCTCACCTACATATGGTTTGATGCGTTTAAAAGAAGGGGTGAAGTCATCGGGTGTTCAAGTGGTGCTTGATGATGATGCTTTGGTGGCTATTGATCACCTGGTGACTCAGTTAAGGTTTTCACGGCCGGACCTGTACCAGTGGATTGAGTTCCATTATTTGAAGGGGTATCCGGTGGCGGTGCTTGCGCAAAAGACCGCCGTGGCTAGATATAAAATTGATGGATATTTACTGGCAGCCGAGTCTTGGTTAGACTGCCGACTGGAAGATCTAGCCTGAAATTACAATTAAAACTATGAATTTATGGCTTGAAGATGAGTTTTTAATTCAGGCCACTCTCTAAAAACTACTGTATCGATATTTGAATAAATTTTTTCATCGCGAGGGTCCTCTCTGGTGGAGTGCTTGCAAGCTGATAGATAATAATTCTGATCTTGGTATGGCAAATAGATGATCCATTCACCAGTTAATCTATTTTGATCACTACGGGATTTAAAAGGGTCGGTAGTCACTGACTTAATAATTTCTTTTATTAAATCCTTGGTAAATACAGTTTCACCTGACTCTTTTATCAAATCTTCAAGGATTTTCCTTCGGCCCTTATCTCCACCTGCGCCATTGTCCATGTTTATTGCAATAGAAGATATAGAGTTTGGTAAAAAGTGTTTATGGTGTAATCCTTTTAAAGGCGGGTGATTAAAAACTGTTTCAGGTTTGGTTCTGGAAAGTGAGACGGCTGATTCTAGATTAGAAATTTCTTCTAAGATAATTTTAGGGTTAATCCCTTGCTTGGATAAGCTTAATACCTCAAATTTAAACAAGGTGCTAATACGGCCTGGAGCATAAGAATCGATATTAAATGCATTACAGAAATCATCGATGTCCTGTTGAGTTACATTTTCTATTGATGTTGATCCATCGGGATTAACAAAGCGCAATTTAAAATTAGCATCTTCAAATTTTCTTTCTAGTGGCATGATTATCCTAAATTTTTGTTTAATTAGATTTCTGATAATAGCATTTGACTTGTATACAGCAACATGGCATATTTATGTTAAGGTCGGCGTAGTTACATACAGTTGACCATTTTGGATTGATCTCCATATATTTGGTACAAGCAAGCTACTCAAACTTGTACAAAAAAACCTGCTTAGCGCAGGTTTTTTAATGTCTGAAATATTTGAAAAATGTAATATTTTGTCTTGTTAGTTACTCATTGCCATGGCATATTTATCGAACAGTCAGAGTAGCTATACAAAGACTAATGGATTGATCTCCGTTAAAGACATCACCCGCTATAGCGAGGTAGATGATCAAAGCCCACTATAATGTGGGCTTTATTTTTTAGAGAAAAGTGGCTCATCATTCGATGGGTTTTTTTGCATTTGGTGGTACTCTGTTTCAGTCATAAATTACCAGGCAATTGAATTGAACATATGTATTGGGGGCGACTTAGCTGGTCAAGTAGTTGAGTTAGACAAACGATTCTTTAATGCGAAGGAAGTCGAAGAAAATAAGACCTCGGAATACTATAAGCAGAGATATATTGTTGGTGATGCTGAGTACAGATTTTGGATATCCAAAGATATAAAGTTGTGCGATGCCACAGATCAAGCTGAAGTGTATATACGGAAACCAACGAATTGAATGGAAGGGTTTATTGAAAGGTGGCTTTAATACATTTGAGTGATGATTTTATAATATGGAAGAGTTAATAACTGCATCAGCAACTATACAAGGCGCTCAAATTCAAGCAAATTATACGTTATGGGCAGCAGCAATAGGCGGGTTATTCTTATTAGCTTCAATACTTATTACTGCAAAAGCTACGTTAAATGCCCATAAAGCCGATAAATTAGCTGAAGCAAAAAGAGATGTGTATCTTAATCTAGTTAGGAAATGGCAAAATTATTTAATGGCGGCAAACTCTTTTCGTAATTTTGAAAAAAGAAAAGATTTTAATAGGAATTATGCTTTAGCCTTAACTGAATTAATAGCAGCACTGCATGAGGCTAGTTTTATTTCCAATCCATTAACAAAAGAAAAATTGTTTGATTTTACAATGCAGTTCACACTGGATTTGAGTAAAATAAATGACTGTATTGATGAATGGTATGTTCCTAAAGAAGATAATGAAAATAGGTTGAAAATAATAATAAATCTTATGGATATTCTGAAAATTTATGGTCTTAAAGCTTTAGACTTGCAAAAAGAATTAAGGAAAGAGATGGGCTTGCCAGAAGATGAAATGGTGAATCAAAGAATCATGGAGAAACAAGAAAAATTCGCAGAAAAAATTAAGTCTAAATTATTGGGAAAAAGTAATATTGACTAATTTTGAAAGAAAATAGATTTCAGCAATAGTGATCGAAGTTTACGTTAAAGAATAGATTGATTTAAAAGCTCGCCAAATGGTGGGCTTTTTTAATGCCCTGAGAAATGTCATGTGTAAGCAATATCAGGGCACTCAGATTAGATTTAATGATGATTGTCTAACAAAGATCAAAAAATAACCAAAAGCAGACACAGGAAAACAGTTTCTCCAAATTCTCTATACTTTGTAAATCAAAGCCTAGTGATATATTTTTTTNTGTCATGTGTAAGCAATATCAGGGCACTCAGATTAGATTTAATGATGATTGTCTAACAAAGATCAAAAAATAACCAAAAGCAGACACAGGAAAACAGTTTCTCCAAATTCTCTATACTTTGTAAATCAAAGCCTAGTGATATATTTTTTTTGCTCCAAAGAGAAAGCGCAATAAAAAAATAAAAAAGATGATACCCCATACTAGTCCGTTTAACTTCCCCGAGTTAAGCGGGCTTTTTTAATGAATTTTGTTCACAAAAAATTCACGAACAAGTATGCATGATTGATGCTAGAAACAGCTGTAGTTTCTGAATGACCCTCCAAGGTCCTTAGTTTAAGCCCACCTCAATCTACTGCTGAAGTGGGCTTTTTTTTGCATGGAGAAAAGTAATGCTCCGATTATTAATGTGTTTATTCGGCCTGCATGGTGCCACTGAAATCGATTACACGATTGATGATGAAGAAATCAAGGTGTGTCGGGATTGTTTGAAAGAAGTTAAATAGACCCTTGTCACTTCGGTGACATTTGCCGGACGTATTACGGCACATAAAGCCCCTCACAGCTACAGATGTTGAGGGGTTTTTCTTTTCTTATTGGTGGTGTCTTATGGATGTGATCGAAGCGCAGCGAAACCTTAATCGGTATAAAGCCAATGTTACGGCATTGCAGCAGGTTCATCCGCAAGACCTGAACTTCGATGAGCTAAATACAATTACAGCACTCATTAAAAAACAGAACAGATTAATCAATAACATTGAAGAATCACTTAAACAGGGTGAGCGCCGTGAATACAGATGACCAGGCAAGACTCGATGCATTTAAGCGTGAACTGCATAGAGATATAACCAGTCGCAAACGATTGTTTGAGGCTGAAACAGGTTTGGCGATTACAGATATTGAGCTGGCATTTGTGAATATATCTACAGTAGATCGGCCTAATGATCATTTGCTGAGTGAAATCATAGTGACTGTGGGTGATTCAGATGACATGCAAATCATGTGAGGAAAGACGTGAGTGGATTAAACAACAAACAGAACGAGCAAAACAGCGCATGCAGTTGTGCTTGCAACGGCTTACTGGTCGAGCTGCTTCAAACAATGAAAGCTCAAATGAACCTGCAAACAGAACAGAACAAAGTCATGGCTCAGATCATGGACCAGAACAGTGAGTTGATTGCTCGGTTTGATGTTGATGGTGATGAAGACACACCTAAGTCTGGTTATCTGGATGATTAGATATGTTTCATAGTGCAAAAGATGGTAAAGGCCTTCGACATGTACATGTGGATGGTAATCGCATTGAATGTGTGATGTGGGCAAATGAAGAACAAGGTTTAGTTTGTTTTGTGCCGCATCGTCGTTTAACCAAGAAGAGTCGACGCAAAGGTGAGATATACACTCGATTATTGCGTGGCAAAGTAACGGTGGAGTTTGTTCATGAGTCGACCATGCCGTGAATGGGGTTGCGCTAACTTGGTTAAGTCGCGTAGTCAGAAAGGATATTGTGATGAGCATGCATCAAAGCGCAGTGGCTGGACTCGTCGTGTAGATCGATCGGGTTCTACAACTGAGCGTGGCTATGGCCATGCATGGCGTAAGTTGCGTGAACGTATCTTAAAGCGTGATAACTATCTTTGTGTTGCATGTAAAGCAAAAGGCCGAATAGCTGAAGCTACAGATGTCGATCACATCAAGGCTAAAGCACGTGGCGGAACAGATGACCCAGATAATCTTCAATCATTGTGCACGCCGTGCCATAGAGAGAAGACAGCGACGGAAGGAAAGAAATGATTAAAGCTAGTGAGCAAGTGCCTGAAGGTTGTGACTTGAGCAGTGAGTCAGATCGGACAGTCTGGTCGGTGTTTGATCCAAATGAATTAGTACACTACAAAGAAATAACTCGAGAAGAGTTTGAGCGGCTGTACTTATGTCAATGGGGAGGGGGATATGGAAAAGTTGAGAGCTCTGCTCTTAAATGACCGCCCCCTTAAGTTCATTTTTACGTGAGCGAAATTAAAAATTCAGGGTGTTGACATGGGTGGAGTAAATGCGGTAGCGGGTGCAGGTCGCAAACCCAAGGTAAAGCCAGCTGCAAGTAATGATTTTGACGGCATTATTGATATTGATGCGCCTGTGTATATGGAAAATATGAAGCATGCTGTAGTTATTTGGAAATCCATTATCCCGGAATTGCTCAAGCGAAAAAC
The DNA here is from genome assembly GCF_025377055.1 of Acinetobacter sp. T_3_1. Lineage (NCBI taxonomy): Bacteria > Pseudomonadati > Pseudomonadota > Gammaproteobacteria > Moraxellales > Moraxellaceae > Acinetobacter > Acinetobacter sp. T_3_1. The sequence goes on from NZ_JACHVD010000008.1 coordinate 88,377, forward strand.
ACTCACACTGACGGATATGCATAACGTAGAAATGTTTTGTATTGCATATCACAACATGCGATTAGCTCAGGAAGATATTGTTTTAAATGGAATTACGGTTGCAACAGCAATGGGGGTTTCTAAAAATCCAGCGGCCACTGTTTTAAATGAAGCCTCAAAACAAATGGCTTCATATGGGGCAATGCTTGGCCTTGATCCAGCATCACGTAATCGATTAACCGGTGGCGGCGGCAAACCTAAAAAAAATGCATTTTCAGAGGTGTTAAATATGTAGCGAGGTTACTGAATGGCTGCTTTCCCTAATGTAGACATTGCAAATAAGTGGGCCAAGCAAGTCGTTTCAGATAAAATTCCTGCATGTAAATGGGTAAAACTGGCCTGTGAAAGACATTTAAACGACCTAAAAAACAGTAAAAATAAAGATTTTCCATACAAATTTGATGCGAAATTAGCAGAAAAGAAGATCGCATTCATTGAATTATTGCCGCATACAAAAGGTGAATGGGCCCTAAAGCGACTCAAAATTACGCTTGAGCCCTGGCAGAAATTTGGTATTGCCTGCACGTTTGGTTGGGTCCGTAAAAAAGATGGCTTCCGCCGGTTCCGTGAATCGTATTGGGAGATTCCGCGTAAAAACGGAAAGTCGGCAATTGCTGCAGGTGTAGCTCTGAATATGTTCGCCAATGATGGTGAGTTTGGTTCAGAAGTTTATGCCGGTGCAACAACAGAGAAACAGGCTTGGGAAGTATTTAAGCCTGCTCGACTGATGGCAGTGCGTTCGCCTGAGTTTATCGAAGCAGCTGGCATCCTGATTAATGCTGGTAGTTTGGAAATACCAGATGATGGCTCAATTTTTGAGACGATTGTGGGTGATCCACCAGATGGCCAGTCACCGCATTGCGCAATTGTCGATGAATATCATGAGCACCAGACAAATGCGCTGTATGACACGATGCAAACCGGTATGGGTGCACGACGTCAACCGCTCATGTTTGTGATTACGACAGCTGGATTCAATATTGATGGCCCATGCCATGATATGCGATTACGTGTCCAGGATATGTTGCTTGGTACTGTGCCGGATGATGAGCTATTTGGTTTTATCTGGACCATTGATGAAGGTGATGACTGGACTGATCCTAAGGTTCTGCAAAAAGCAAACCCGAATTTTGATGTGTCAGTTTATGGTGACTATCTAGAATCGCAGCAACGCAAGGCCATTAATAACCCGGCACGCCAGAATACATTTAAAACAAAGCATTTAAATATCTGGGTATCCGCTCGATCTGCTTATTTCAACATGGAGAAGTGGCACAAATGTGCTGATAAATCGCTGCAGATGGAAGACTTTGCAGATGATGAATGCTTCATGCCACTGGATCTGGCATCCAAGATCGATATCTGTGCCCGGATTAATCTGTTCTACAGAATTATTGATGGAAAAATTCATTATTACTGTATTTCACCGCAATTCTATTTGCCATCTGAGACTGTATTTGATGGTGAAGAAAAGGTGGTGATAGATCGCTATCAAAAGTGGCATAACCTCGGGCTGCTTGAAGTGCATGATGGCGCTGAAACTGATCTTGATTTGGTGGCTTCGGATTTAATTGCAGATTCAAAAAGAGTGAATTTGAAAGAGGTGCCATTCGATAACTGGGGTGGTCGCCAGATTGCTAAAACACTTGGCGACAATGGCCTTGAAGTTGTTGAGATTGCCAAAAACACCAAGAACTTTAGCCCGCCAATGAAAGAGCTGGTAGCGGCAATTGCTGCCGGTCGTTTTCACCATGATGGAAACCCGATTTTATCCTGGATGGTTGGCAACGTGATCAGCAAACCAGATGCCAACAATAACGATTATCCACGCAAACAGAAGAATGCTTTCAAAATTGATGGCGCCGTATGTTTGCTTATGGGTATTAATCGAATTATGGCTGTAGCAGGTGAGCCTGAGAAATACGAAGTCCATTTTGTTTAAAACTATTTTATTTGCAGCCCGCTATTTAGCGGGTTTTTCATTTTAGGAGAGCCTTATGTCTATTCTTAGAAAGGCGTTTGAAAATTTCGAGCTTGAAGAATTTGACGAAGAAAATCGGACATTTACAGGCGTTGCAACAACAATCAATTCAGACCGAGTTAAGGACATTGTGGTGCCAGAGGGCGCGGTCTATACGCTGCCAGTACCACTGTGCCTACATCACAAGCTAGAAGAGCCGTGTGGTGAAGTTCAGGTCGCAGTAATTTCACCTAATCAAATCCGTGTGAAGTGTCAGTTACCGAAAGTAGTTGAAGAGGGTGAAGTTAAGAAGATCGTCGATAAGGCACTGCATAGCGTCAAATACAAACTCATTAAGGGTATGTCTATTGGTTTTATTCCTGATTGGGATGAAGCGGAGATGCTACCTGGTGGTGGGGTGAAATTTAAGAAATGGGAATGGTACGAACTGAGCCTTGTGACTGTTCCATGTAATCGAGAAAGTCAAATTGATTACACCAAAGCATTTGAGGAGCACAAAGCCGCGTTGGGCAAAAAACCTCAAGACGTCCCAGATGGCGATTCATCTGAACAAAAACACGTAACTGTAAAACTAAATAGCCCAACAAAGGGTGGAGTGAAACTCGTATGAACAAATACTTAAAACAACTGCTTGAAGCACTTGCTACTAAGAATTTAGAACTTCAAGGTCATATGACCAGATCTTTAGATTCAGGTCAAACACCAGATGAAGAAACTGAAGCAGCTATCCAGGCTGTTGAAAAAGAAATTGAAGCAATTGAAAAGAACATTGCTCGTGTTAAAAAGCAAATTGAAGAAACTGAAAAAGCAAAAGCAAATGGTTTAACTCCTGTTGCTGGTCAAAATGGTGCACAAGCTAAGGCAACTGCAGAGGGTGATCCAAACCCTGCCAATCCTGCGCCTAAAATTGAAATTGTACCTTTAGCTAAGGGTATTGGTTTTGCTCAGTTTGCTCGTGCAAAAATCTTATCGCAGTTGGCAGCCAAAGAAGGTAATTACAAGTCCGCACTTGATGTTGCGAAAGAACGTGGGTTTGGTGATGAAGTCCAAGACCTAGTAACAAAAGCAACATTAGGTACAACAACTGATTCAGGATTTGCTGCTTCACTGGTCCATGAAAACCGCCTCGTAGGTGAATTTGTGGAAATGCTTCGCGCAGCAACTGTTTTTGATAAGTTGCAAGGTTTCCGTGCTGTACCGTTTAACTCGAAAATTCCAAGCCAATTAACAGGTGGTTCAGCTTCATGGGTTGGTGAAGGTGCTGCAAAACCTGTAACTAACGGCACTTATGGCGAAGTTGAAATCAAAGAGCATAAGCTCGCTGCAATCACTGTTTATACGCAGGAATTAATGCGCCGTTCTGATCCGGCGGTTGATGTACTGGTGCGTGATGACCTGATTGAAGCTTCAAAAACTTTAATTGATGCAACATTCCTTGATGCCGCTGCTGCTTCAACTACTCGTCCAGCAGGTGTTATAAATGGTGTTGTGGGTATTGAAAGCACAGGAGTAACTGCGTCGGCTTATGAAGTAGACTTGCTGAAACTCATTCAATCATTTGTTACAGCAAATTTAAGCCTCGATGGTTCATACATTCTTATGTCTGAAACTCGTGCTGCACAAATTAGCTTATTGCGTGATGCACTTGGTAACACATACTTTAACGGTATGTCATTACGTGGCGAACGTACGTTGATGGGTATTCCTGTAATTACATCGGAAACAGTGGGTAACAAGATTATTCTTGTTAAAACTTCTGAAATTTTACTTGCTCAAGATGGTGGTGTGGACGTGTCTTACTCGGATCAAGCAACGCTTGTTGATGGTGCGACTACTCACAACTTATGGCAAGAAAATAAATTTGCTGTACGTGTAGAGAAGTTTATCACCTGGGCAAAACGCCGTCCGATTGCAGCATCGGTTTTAACTTACGCTTAAATGAATAGTATTTAAGCTCAAAACAGCTCCTTAATTGGGGCTGTTTTTATATCTAAGCAACTTAAATTGTTTAGCTATAGGAACAGTCTATGAAGATTAAATATTTAAAGGTTATGCATAACGCCAATGTTGGTGATGTGCTTGATGTGACAGATTTTGAAGCAAATATCCTGATTAAAACAGGTGTGGCAGAGGAATTTAAGGAACCGGTAAAGAAAACTGCGGCTAAAGCAAAACCTAAAACAGAAGAGCAGGAATAACGCATGGGATTTTTTGACAGACTATTTCGTAAAAAATCGCTATCGTCTGTCAATTCAGGCGGTGGATGGACTTCTTTATTTGGTGGCGGGTTTCACGCAAACTTTCAGAATGATGTTCAGTATTCAAAAGAAGATTTAGCAGCGCATCCTGCTGTTTTTTCTTGTGTAAGCCTTATTTCTCAAGATATTGGGAAAATGGGAATTATGCTCAAGAAGAAGCAAGGCAATATTCTTGTTGATGTTCCCATTCCAAAGGAACTAAACATCCTTAAAAAACCTAACCATTATCAAAACTGGCAACAATTCCTAGAGTTTTGGATGGTGTGCCGAAAGTTGCGTGGCAATGTTTATGCTTTTAAGGTCCGTGATCCATGGGGGAATGTGGTTCGCCTTGTTTTACTTAATCCGGATCAAACTAAGCCTTTGGTCAGTGATGATGGTCAAGTGTTTTATCAGCTTGGCTTGGATACGTTAAATGGTACTGATTCAGTAGTTGTTCCTGCATCTGAAATCATTCATGACCGTGAAAACTGCTTATTTCATCCGCTTGTTGGTATTCCTGCTGTAACAGCTTATGGTTTAGCCTCGGGACTTGGATTAAATATCCTTAAGAACTCTAAAACTATTTTTGGAAACTTGAGTCGACCAAGTGGGATATTGGTTGCGCCTGGTCCTATCTCAAAAGAGAAAGCAGCGCAGGCTGGTGAATCATGGAATGCCAATTATTCAGGTCAAAATATTGGTAAAACTGCGGTACTTGGTGATGATTTAAAATATCAGCCTATTTCAATGTCTGCATCAGATACCCAAACCATTGAGCAGCTCAAAATGTCGAATGAAATTATTTGTTCGGTGTTGCATGTACCAGCATTCAAAGTTGGATATGGAACGATTCCAGCAGGTCAAAAGGTTGGTGATCTGAATGAAATTTACTTTTCTGACTGTTTGCAAAGCCCTGTTGAAGCCATTGAAAACCTGCTCGATGATGCATTTGACTTAAAAGATCGAGGCCTTGAAGTATTTCTTGATGTTGATTCACTTATCCGCATGGATAAAGAAACACAGATGAATATTCAAGAGCGCGGTGTTAAATCTGCAATCTTTACACCAAATGAAGCACGGCAAGCCTTTAATTTAGCGCCTATTGTCGGTGGTGACACGGTTTATATGCAGCAACAGAACTATTCTCTAGAAGCACTATCGAAGCGTGATCAAAAAGAAGATCCATTCGCCAAGGCTGAAATACCAAAAGCAGAGCCAAAGGCACAGTACCAAGGTATTTTTAAGTCAGAAAATAGCTATGAAAAAGGCTGTTTTGTGACTCATAAAGGCAGTCTATGGCACTGTGAAAAAGATCATTCAGGTGAATTTAATCATGAGAACTTCAAATTGGCTCAAAAGAAATGGGGTGAATTATGAGCATAGTCACTGTTGATCAAGTGCGTGAACATCTGCGATATGACACTGAAGATAATGATCCAATGTTAGAAATGTATATTAAAGCCGCTGAAAATGCGGTTTTAAATTATGTGACGGATACGTTTGAAAACAATGTTTATCCAGATGCTGTAAAGCATGCCGTTTTACTCATGGTTGGCATGTTTGATCGTGAGCGTGAGCCAAGCAAGGAGTCTTCCATTATTGATAATTATTTGCCGCCAGCTGTACGTGCTTTGCTTTATCCGTATCGCACACCAACGGCCATATAGGTGATTTATGCGTTGTAAGTGCTGCAATTGCTGTAATAAAAATCAGGGTGGTTATCAACCTAAGGCTAGGCCAATACCGCCTAAGGTTCAGCGACCTTCAATTATTATCGATGGTCCAGAAATAACATATAGCCCACCCAAAAAACCATGAGGTGATTTATGCAATCAGGCAAATTACCCCACCGCATCACTATTCAACATGAAATTGAAGGTGAGCAAGATCGGGTCACAGGTCATGTACCTATCATCTGGACTGAATTCACCAAAGTTTGGGGGAAACTTGAGGCTTTATCTACCAAAGATCAGCTTCAAGCCCAAGCCATTAATTCAACCATGACAGCGCGGTGCCGCATTCGATACAGCTCAACAGCAAGTCAGATTAATTCAACCATGCGCGTGTTGTTTCGTGGTAAGTATTGGAAAATTGATGGTGATCCTATTCCAGATAATGAAAGTGGTCTTGAATGGTTGACCTTAAACCTTGCTGAAGGTGAATCATCATGGCAGTCGAACTAAATATTGAAGGCATGGATCAGTTCAAGCGGAAGATAGAGCAGCTTTCAAATCCTAAAAAAGTTAAACAAATTGCACGTAAAGCAGGTCGACAAGCCATGAATCTTGTTCGTGATGCAGCAAGAAATGCTGCTAAGACACTCGACGACCCACAAACACCGGAAAAAATTTATAAAGAAATTGTGGTTCAAGGTGGTAAGCCTCGAAACAGTAATGAAGTTAAATTTAAGGTCGGCGTACGTGGTGGTGCTAGAATCCCATACACAAATAATGATGCAAACCGCCGTGCCGGAAAGATTGGTCAGTCATACCAAATGGAAGGAAGGGTTTTTTACTGGCGTCTAATTGAGTTTGGAACCAGTAAAATGCAAGCACAACCGTTTATGCGGCCCGCTTTAGAAAAAAATATTGAACCAGTAAGCAATAGATTTGCTGAAGTATTTAATGCTGAAATTGACAAGGCATTAAGTGAGGTCAAATGACAATACCTATATTTAAATTGCTCAATGCATCTGATGAGGTTAAATCCTTTCTGCAAACTGGCAATAAGTTGCGAGCTTATGAGTTTGGCCTGGCACCAGATGCACCACAGAAACCGTATTTAGTTTGGCAGGATATTTCCGGGGTTCCTCAGAACCATTTGGATTGCCCGGCAAATACTGATCACATCACGATTCAAATTGATATTTACACGTTAGAGCCACTGCAATTGCGAACTATTCGTGAAGCAGTACGAAAAGCTTTAGAGCTTGATAACTCATGTACTGTGACAGATCTACGTGGAAACGAGCGTGAACCAATTACAAAGCTTTATCGAACTGGTTTTGATTCAAACTGGTTCGTAGATCGATAAACAGAATTTTCCACATAGCACCCAACCGGGTGCTTTTTTTATGCCTAAAAATTGAGGAGTAGCTACTCATGGCGAAAAAAGGTGTTTTATCAAACGGCACAGCGGTATGGATTGTCCATGGTACTGTTCCAACATTAACAAAGATGGGTTGTATTAAGGCTTTGGCTCTGGGTGATGATAGCGCCAGTGAAATTGATACAACATGCCTGGAAGAAACTAGTACCAAAACTTCTGAATTTGGACTTAGTACACCAGGTGAAGGCTCAATTCAAATCGATACGGATCCTAAAAACTTATCGCATATGACTTTGTTGGAGCTTGCTGCCAATAAAGAAAAAGTAATGGTCTATGTTGGTTGGTCGGATGGTATTGCGGAGCCAACATTAACAGGCAGTGATATCACATTGCCTACCACTCGCACATGGTCGCACTTTGAAGCAATTCTTCGCAAAGGCTCACCAGTGTTCGCCGTTGATGCAATGGTGAATCACACAATTCCTATGAAGCGACAAACCGAAGTAACTGAAGAATTTAAGGTGACTCCATAATGGCTAAATTGACTTTAGAGAAAGCAAAAAAAGCAGTCGGGATTGGTAGCCTGGTTGAAAAAACTATTAAGTTTCGTGGCGTGGATGGCGAACCATTTGAAGGCGAGATTTATATTAAAGTCCTGTCTTCAGATGAGGTTGCAAATATCACAGATATTTTGGAGCTGAAAAAAGACGAAAAGTACACCATCAATCAATACCGTGATGCAATGTTGGTACAAACTGTCTTTGAAGGGAAAGATAAACCTTTTTTTCCTGATTTAAAAAGTACAGGCCAAGTGTCTGATGAAATGAAGGTCGCAATGTATTTGGCTGCTGATCAGGTCATTAATTTCACGGGAAAGTACTGGATCTCGACGAAGAGTCAGAATTCTACTGCGAACTTGTCAGCTGCGGAATCGGCGGACGAACCATCGCAGAAGCAAGAAGCAACCTAAGCAATTCCGAACTCCAAATATGGAAAGCCTTTCGACAAAAGAGAGGCTCTTTATTTTTAGGCAGGAGATTGGAACAAGAGTTTGGGCGTTTATTTGCCAGATACTTGAATACAAAGCTACCTGAAGACAAGAAAGTTGAAGATGCCCGTATCTTTATGGCTCATGAAGAAATTCCAGAAACAACTTTTGAAGAACAAAGGGTGAAAGACCTTAAAAAGAAATCAGGTTAGCTTGGTTTCTTTTTGTGCGGTAACTTAATATCTTGTTCTAAATTATAAATTTGGGGTGGGGTATGGCTATAAATCCGTGTAAAGAATGTGGTGGACCAGTAAGCGATAAAGCTGAAAGTTGCCCTCAATGTGGGGCGAAGCAACCAAAAAAAACCAGTGTGCTGGCATGGATTGGATTAGTGCTTATTATTTTGGCTGGCATAGGAATGTGCTCTGAAGAAACAACCAAAAGTAATTCCCAGCAAACCCAAGAATCAAAACCTGTAGAATCAAATGAGATAGTTAAAACAGAAGATCCAGCACAACAGGTAGAGCAACAAAAAGATAAATGGAGATATAACACCACGAAGGATGAAATGAGGGGTGTGGAAACCAAATTTGCAACTATCGTTAGTGAGAATACAGTAAATTTTGATTTTCCATATGACGGTGGTTCGAAGCTGATTTTAACCCTTAGAAAAAAGGGAAATGAAACTGATGTCATGGTTACAATATCAAAAGGACAGATACTGTGCGGAATAGATGGGTGTGAAGCTGCATTTAAATTTGATAAAGGTGCGGTGCAATCTATAACAATGGCTGAGCCTGATAACCATGCATCTGATGTTTTATTTGTGATGTATGACAATACGGAATCAAAAATTATTAATAGTCTTAAAAATTCAAAAAAACTGGTAATAGAAGTTCCTTTTTACCAAGAGGGAAAGAAGCAATTTACTTTTGATGTCAGCGGCTTAAATTGGAGTCTGTGACATAAAAATTTAAAAGCAATTTAATCAAAACAGTGAAGCACCCAATCGGGTGCTTTTTTATTGCCTGAGGTTTTGTATGAGCACCAAACTTGGAACATTAACGCTAGATCTAGTTGCAAAGATTGGTAATTTTACGGGACCAATTAAAGACGCAGAAAAGCAAACCAAACTTAGCTTCGACAACATGCGAAATCATGTTAATAATTACGGTGCTGTCGCAGTGGCGGGGGCCGCTGCTGTTGGGGCGGGCGTTTTTGCAATGGCGAATGAGTACGCCAATGCAGCACGTGAATTGCAAATTTTTGCGTCAATCTCAAATACCACTACCCAAGAATTTCAAAGAATGGCTGTTGGTGCCCAAACAATGGGTATTAGCCAAGAAAAACTTGCAGACCAATTAAAAGATTTTAATGAAAAATTGGGTGAGTTCATCACGATTGGTTCAGGTGGTGCGGTAGATTTCTTTGAACAAATTGCAATTAAAACTGAGGGGTCTGCGGAAGGTGCGAGAAAATTAGCACTTGAAATGCAAAACCTATCAGGGCCTAAAGCACTCCAACTCTATGTAGATAAATTAGAAGAAGCTGGCGTTACCCAGCAGCAAATGTCTTTCTATCTTGAAAGTATGGCATCCGATACGACTAATCTTATTCCACTTTTAAAAGATGGAGGTAAAGGGTTTGAGTATTGGGCAGATGCAGCAGAACGTGCTGGCGTCATTATGGATGAGTCAGCAATCGCAAAGGCTGCTGAATTACGTGTTCAGATGGATCTACTTAAACTGCAAGTCGAAGGTGCAAAAAATCAATTTATTCAAGGCTTGATGCCAGCACTAGTGTCAGTTGGTGATGGTTTATCTGATGCAACCATGGAAACCAACCTCATGGCTGATGCGGGTGAGACACTTGGGGAGGTATTTAAAGGTGTCGCTGCTGTTGGTATGGGGGTATATGCGGTTGTTAAAATGCTATCCAATGCTATTGCAGGTCTAGCACACACAGCAGTAGAGGCAAAAAACAATGTTGATTTGGCAGCACAGGGTGGTAGTTGGGCTGATAAACTGCCCGGCATAAAACTTGGCAAGGCTCTAATTACTGGGTCGCTTCTTGCTAATGCACCCAATAGTGGTGTTGCCATGGCAGCCCAAGATAATGCAAAAGTTGCGGATGATGTTGGCACTGCTATCAGTAGAATTTACAACGATGCCGTTAATCAGTCTGTTTCAGCAATGGCAAAAATCCAAAATAGTCAGGCAGGTGTAACCAAAGGTTCAGATGAGTGGATTAAAAAACAGAATGAGGCAGCTAAAGCTGCTTCAGGTGTTAATAAAGAACTTCAAGAACAAGAACGATTACTTGAGCAACAAAAGCGAGATCGCGAGCAAATATCTAAAGCATATTCTACTGACTTTGAAAGTATAAATGCTAACGAGCAAGAAGACTTGCAGCGCATTCTTGGAGCGGGTTTTACATCTGCTGATCAAGCTAAATTCACCGATTTGGCAAAAATGCGATTTGAGGGCGAGCGGGCAGAATACTTTAAATCACTTAACTTGGAATTGAATCAGTATAAGTGGACTGAAGAAAAGAAACTTGAATATGCTTATCAGCAAGATAAGCAAATTGCTGAAAACGACATTAGATTTAGTGGTGTGGTGAAAGAGGCAAAACTTAAGTTTCTTGATGAACAATATGCACTAGAGCTTCGAAAAACTCGCTGGCATGCATTAGAAATGCAACAAGCTATGCAAGAGTCAATTCAAGGACTGTCTTACGGTGCTGATGATATTTTTGCACGAGCAACCATGGCAGCTGGCGAATATGCTCTATGGTCAGCAGAAAATGATCGCTCCAATGCTCAAGTCTCTTTGAAGAAACAGCGCGTTGGTGTTGAGCAAGACATCATGACGAGTGACTTGTATTCAACTGATGATGAGCGATATGAAGCCCTGCTTGAAGCGCATAAAGAATATCGTGATGGAATGGCTGCAATTGATGTTGAATATGCAGAACAAGTAAAGGAGTTGGATGCTCAGCAATATAACGATTCCATGAATATGTATGCGGCGCTGTTATCGCAAGCTGGAGCTGTTTGGGGTGATATGACTCAGATGGTCAAGGATAGCGCAGGTGAATCAAGCTCTGCCTATAAGTCCATGTTCTTGGCACAACAGATGTTTGCGATTGGTTCCGCTTTAGTTTCAACCCATCTTGCAGCAACTCAAGCGATGGCAGCACCAGATATGATGTTGTTCGGGCAAAAAATAGCAGCCTCGGAAGCTATTACTGCTATGGGATACGCGAACGTTGGATTAATCGCTGGTCAAACTATTGCTGGTATGGCCCACGATGGTATCGACAATATCCCCAAAGAGGGTACATGGCTTTTAGACAAAGGGGAGCGTGTTGTTGATAGCCGAACCAATGCTGATTTAAAAAACTATCTTGCTGATGGCGGTGGCTCTAAAGCACCGAATGTAAATGTCTATACATTGCCCGGCCAAACTGCTGATGTATCCATGAATAGTGATGGCAGTCTGGATGTTCGCATTCGCAAGATTGCTGGGGAGTATTTGAACGGGCAATTATCAAATCCGAATAGTCAAACCAGTAAAAACATGAAGCAGAATTTTAATGTAGCGCAAAGACGATAGGAGGCGGTATGCCAGAACTAAACAGGCTTGCATATTGTGTCCAGCAATCTGGCTATACGGTAGATTTTGGTAATGACGTGATCGCACAAAATCTTGATGGCGGTCCAAGTCGTTATCGTCGGGATGTTCGCGGGAACTCGCATACCGTAAATGTGAGTTGGGTGTTAAAGCTGAAAGGCTATCAATATCTAACCGCTTTTTACCGGGTCTGGATGCGCAATCCATCACAACCATTTTTAGCGGAGTTGATTATTGATGATGAGCTAAAGGACTATGAATGTTTCTTTAAGTCGGCAATTCAACTTAATTCCAAAGAGGGTCTTGTATACCGGGTTTCAGCTCAACTGGAGGTTAAAGCATTGATTGCAGATGATGCATTTGATGATGCACTGGTATCGCTTGGATCGGGCAGTGATATTTTTGAGCCACTTGAAGAACTGGTGAATGTTGATCTGCCAAATGCCTTGGAGATTTAAATGACTGACTATGTATCTTTCTTTCTCAATGCTCAAGGCGGAATTGTTTCACTGGATTGTATTGAAATAGCACATTCAAGCTTCCCCAAAGTATTTCGATATGTCAGAAATGACACCAGTGGAATTACGGTTAAGCATGAAGATGGCTTCGACTATTTTTATGAGTTTCAGCAAATGGAAATAGGCCGAAAAAATATCACGAATGATTTGGACCAGGTATTTAGTATTACTTTGGCTGATTATGATGATGTGTTAATTAAGGCTTATGAAAATTTAACCGACAACATACCGCCGACTTTTAAATATCGGGTCTATCGTGATGACGACTTGTCTGGACCCATGCAGATCATTCAAACCTTGGATATTGTCAGTATGAATAAAGATGGTACGGGACTGGTCACTTTTGATGCACAAGCACCTGAACTGAATTCAGTTCGAACCGGGGATTCATATTCAATGGAGCGATTCCCTATGTTACGAGGCACCTTATGATTGATGAGTTGCTAGATCGCGAATTTCGTAATGGATATACCTGCAATGATTTTGCGTGTGAGGCATGGAGTTTGGTAACAGGTGAAGATCTATCTCAGCGATTAGATATATTTTTGAATGGAGGTGAGGGTTTTGAGCGACTGGATAAACCGATAAGTCCATGTCTTGTTTTTTTGCATAATTCAGCCCGAAGTGAGACCCACATCGGGCTTTTTTATGAGGGTCGGATTTTACATCTGGCAGCGAGGGGTGCTCAGTATGTACCCCTTGAATTTATTGTTGGTTATAAATATTGCGAGTTTTATAAATGAAACGTGTGTTTATTATTCCAGATCCTTTCAACAAAGAAACATGGTCTGATGAAAGTGTTGAAGATGTTTGCGAATATTTAAAACAGCAATTTGCGGCATTTCCTAAAAATACCCGCATTTATCACAACCAGATTGCAGTAAAAAATGATGTGACACCGACTGATGAGCGCTCGATTAAGCACTTGCAAAGCCTAGACGGTGATTTTTATGTGGTGATTTATCCATCTGAGTTGCTAACGATTATCTATTGGGCAGTGCTGATCGTTACAGCTGCGTTTAGCGTCTATACTTATATGACTATGCCGAAACCACAAGTTTCTGCGCCACAGTCAGCCAATAATGATCTGGCATCACGTCAGAACCAAGCCCGGTTGGGTGGACGAATTCCTGAAATTTTTGGGCAATTGCGTGCAGTACCGGATTTAATTGCAGCACCAATGACCTACTACGATGCCAATAACAAGGAAATTGAAGAGTGCTTAATGTTGTGTACCCGTGGCTATGTGCAGGTTCATGATATTAAGGATGATCAAACCAATGTAAATGATATTCCTGATATGGCGGTTTCTGTCTATGATCCTCATACCAGTATCATAGGCGCACCTATTTATCAGGTAGGGGCATCATTTACCGAAGCCCCATCTTTTTCAATTAAATCCAAATCCATTAATGGCCAGACATTAAGTGTGCCGAATGATCAAAAAATTGAATCTGCAGAACTTTATTTTCAATTCCCGGGTTTGATCAAGACCGCATCATCAAGTATTAATCTTGATGAGCTGTTTGATACTAATGATTCAATCGGTATTTACGGTGCTGAATTTCTTAATAAAGATATATTCATAGCAGCGGATACAACATTCACGGCAAATAAAGGATTGATTGTCATATCGTCAACAGATATTGCGAGTGTGAATAATTACAAAGAGATTAACCTGTCTGGCGCTTTGATTAAAGTTAGGACGGAAGTTGCACCCGTACCGCCGGAAACAGAACCCACTTATATTGATACCCTTTATGATTTATCGGGGCGTTATAAGGTATCAAGTATAATTAAAAACCCACTTTCTGGTAGATTCGCATATACGATAACCCTGGAAGATGCGCTATCTGTAAATCCAAAATGGGAATATATCGATAAAAGCTATACGGATGTTGTGGGCATTGTTTTCACAGGTAATACAGGTTCAATTAATCTGAACGGTACCTACATTGTTGAGTCGGTAACATCCAATGAGATTAAATTAATTAATCCTGATTTGCTCAATAGCGATTGGGCGAAAGTTAATTTTTTACCTGGTCAAAATACGCAAGGTCAGGCTTTAGTGATTCGACTAGATAAGTTAAATAATAGCTGGGTAGGGTGGTATAGCCTGGACTTGGAAAATACTGAAGAACTGGTTTTTAATCTGTTTTACCAAAACGGATTGTTCTATCAAGATTCTAAAGGAGGGGTTTGGGAAGAAAGCATGACGGTACAAGTCGAATATCAGTATATTAACAGTAGCAATCAGCCAGCCGGTCAAATTTATTCACAGCAGTTCACGATTACAAACAGTTCAAAAAGTCCGTTTGGAACAACCCGTAGAATTCATTTGAATACACCTGGCCGTGTACGGTTTCGGATCGCCAGAACGACACCGACAAAAAATGACAAAACCCAAGACTTAACCAAAATCAAGGATGTCTATGCGGTATCGAAAAGCAAGGTTTTGAACTATGGTGATGTTACGATTGTTCGCTCGAAAACCCTCGGTACTGAAGGTGCTCTATCCTTGAAAGAGCGTAAATTGAATATGCTGGTGACACGTAAACTGCCGGCCAATGGTACTGGAGCACTGGTGCCGACCAAGTCAGCTGCACAAGCCTTAATTTATCTTGCTTTGGATAGCAAAAACGGCCGCCGAAGTACTTATGAAATTGATACAAGTCAAATTCTGGCGGTAGAGCAGGAAGTGAATAGCTATTTTGGTTCAACGAAAGCGAGTGAGTTTAGCTATACCTTGGATGATAATAATTTATCGTTTGAAGAAATTGCCGGAATGATCGCAAGTGCGAGCTTTTGTGAAACATACCGGCTCGGATCTAAGCTGCGATTAAAATTTGAAAAGCCACAGTCCAACGCGGTTTTGCTTTTTAATCATCGCAATAAAGTTCCGAAATCTGAAAAACGGTCTTATTCGAACCGGGTTGATAAAGGGCATGATGGTATTGAGCTTGAATACACCAGCCCGGTAGATGATGCTCGAATCAAATATTCTATTCCTGAAAATGGCTCGGCAAGAAATCCGATGTCCATTAAAACCACGGGTATTCGTACCGATGAGCAGGCGAAAACACGAGCATGGCGTGAATGGAACAAGCTACTTTTTAAGCGTATCACTTGCCAGTTTGATGCACTGGATGAATCCAATTTGCTGGCTCGCAATGACAAGATTATGGTTGCCGACAACACATTGCTTGGCACGGAAGATGGTGAAGTAAATGCAGTTGAAGGTCTGACTTTAACCCTTTCACAAAATGTTGAGTTTTCACAAAACCAGCTTAAAAAAATCTATCTGCAAATGGCAAATGGTTCGGTTGATATGATTGACTGTCGTGCAGGGCCGATGACTAATCAGGTGGTCTTGGTTCGACCTCCAGTAGATTCTCTTGTTGTTGGATCTGATCGATACCTAAAAACAACCTATCAGATAGTGAAGTCTGCAGATGCTGTGAAATCGGCTTTTTTAGTCGCTGAAATGTCACCATCGGGAAAGATGACTAACTCGGTTAAAGCAGTGAATTATGATGACAGGTATTACCTACATGATCACAACTTCTTTTAACTAATTTTAAAAAATTAACAGCCACCTTCGGGTGGTTTTTTTATGCCTGGAGAAAAGCATGGCTGATAAAATAGTTTCCAAGCAAGAACTTCTTAATGCGCAAAAGGATGCAGAGACTCTTGAAAAAGTAGCAAATGGTCCGGCTGGCCAACTAGTTAAATCACGCATGGGTCGAGAATATTATACTTTGGCAACATTTCCGCAACTAAGCGTTTATTCAAGAGATGAATCATATAGCCGAGCTCAGGTGGATGCCTTGACTGCTGCCATCGCTGGCGGTCACAAAGCCTATCGAACACTAGGGGAAGCCCAAGCAGCACAAGCATCTTTGCCAGTAAATAGTATTGTTGAAGTCACCAACGATGGTGCTAACAATGGTAAATACCAGTGGAACGGCACAACGCTTACAAAGAGTGCTTATGATCCTGTTTTACTTGGCGAACAGAAAACGGAAGAAAAGCTTCAAACAATTAGAGAAATTGTCTTAAGTAAAAATCTTTATGATGCATCAAAAGCGGTGTATGGAAACCGGTTAAGTGGCACTGGCCTACTTACAAATGTAGCCGACTCAAAGAGAACTGGGTTTATTCCGGTAACAGCAGGACAAGCATATATCTTGTCATGGTCAAATGCGGCTGCATCAGCTCAACTTTCTTATGCTTTTTTTGCATCTGAAGCAGATTCACAGGGCACTGGATATACAACAGTCAATAATACATCTTTAGTGTACAGCTTCACTGTTCCTGCTGGCGTAAGCTTCCTGGTGATAAATTTAAAGCAAAGCGCCTCAACAGTTGAGCGTCTAAATGTTCAGGTTGAACTGGGAGCTAATGCGACGTCATATGAACCATTTGGCTCGAAATATGTAATCAAAAATGATGTTTTGCCAAGTGATATTATCAATGTTGAAAAAATGAGTCAGGCGCTTGCACCAAAAATTACAGCCGATGATGTGCCTGAAATTGTGGCCCCGCTATTGGTAAAAGACTATGACATATCCATTCCATCAAAGAACTTGTTCGATGAGTCTAAGATTCAGGATAATAAGTTTTTATCCACTGTAGATGGGAGTATTAATAATTCATCTGGGTGGAAAATTTCAGGATTTATTCCTGTAGTTGCAGGCCAAGCATATACTTTAAGTGGCACTAGGGGGCGACAAGGTATCTCGTTTTTCTCAACCAACGTCATAACTGACCCTGCTATTTTTTACGACAATACTCCTACGCTGCCTTTGACAGTTACTGCACCAGTTGGTGCCAACTACGCTGTAATTGCGCTTGAATCAGCAACTGTAAAAGGTTGGTCTAATCTTCAGTTCGAGCAAGGCTCTATTGCTACACCATATAAACCATATGGAGCCTCTGAAGAACTTGTAGATGGAAGTAAAGTTACAGCTATCTCAGTGAATCAAATTAGTGATTTAGGTAGTTTGGGACTGAATAAAAAAGCCAATCTATCCCTAAGTGCCGGTTCAGGTCCTATTAAGAGCGGTAATTTAGAGATTGAATTAAAAGTTTTTAACCCAGTCAATTATGATGGTTCCGCAGTATTTAACTTTGTTCAGGACAAATATAAAAATGCTGTGGTTCGTATCAATGGAGATGACTCTGCACCAGTCAGAATGATGGGCGCAACAATCGGTGCAAATCACGGTTACTCACGCACTATTTTGACATTAGCTAATCACGGCAAGACCAATACCGATGTTGGATCCGTATGGACAAATGGAACTTATCAGTGGGTAATCTTGCAAATTATCTCGACTAGCCAGTTATCTGTAACTTGCCGAACCTTGAATATTGCATTTCCACTCGGAAATACATTGACGCATGTCAGTGGTGCAACAAATACAGCATCATTTACACCAACCGCGATTTCAGCAAAACAGTGGTATCCAATGCTGAAAAATCACAAGGTCAAATTATCACTTGATGGCACATCAATCAGTATTTCAACCTTTGCTAGTGGGTTTAATGAATCTTTGAAAATCTCAGAATCATATGACCTCATGGAAAAAGCAGATATTGTTGAGTGGCTTATCTTAAATGGTGGCAAAGAAATCAGCCAATATAGTGCAGCTTCTGCATGTAATGTTTCGCATACCCACACATTTAATAGTGATTTAACTGATGTAATTTCAGCTAACTTTTTTGTGTATAAAAATCTGAGTGCTGCATTAGACCTGATGTTTACTCAATCAGCGCGAATGCAGGCAGTCAACAATGAGGTTTTGTACTACGTCCCTCGCTCAGTTGCTTTCACACATGAATCAGTGAGTTATGATTTTAGTAAACCGACTAATGTTGCAAACTTAGCAATTACAAACCGTATAGATTTCACCGTAGATCGAACTGAAATTGGGAAAGCGGTACCAGATCGATTGATTATGCTGGCAGGTAATTTGGGGTATGCCACAGGTTATCTGCCCATTCTTGATGCCGCACCTGATATTCGTAACTCAAAAACAAGTAAAGGTATCCAGATCAGTAATTCAGAAGCCAAGGTATATCCATATCTAGTAGACAGCTTAACCACATTGGCAGCAGGAGCTAACTACAGTTGTGTTGCTTATCGAGCATATTTTGAGCGTCCTGCAGAATCACGTCGGACATCTCACTATGATGTGCCACATGGTAACAATGCTTACTTATTCCTGGATTGGCATACGGGCAGTTTTGTTGATGTTGTCGAATTAAAACCCTACTTACAAGGCCGTTCTTTTGAAGTAATTGAAAAGACAGAAAATATAGAAGTGCTTTCTAAATTAGCTTCGGAAAATATTGCTTTAAAAATTAGCAGTGTAAGTAGTAATGCCCGTTTAATTCTCAAGTTTACTTAATTAGCATTTATGTTTTAATATGAAATAATATATTGACAATTTATTATTTCCTTTTGGAAAAAATATGAGAAAAATTATTTTAGTAATTATTGCTTTGGTTTTAACGGCGTGTGGTGGGGGTAGTGCTAATGGGGATAATAACAAACCTCCAATGGCTCCCACACCAGTAATACCAAGTGAGCCGCCAACGTCTAACCCATCTGAAGAAGCACAAACTCAGCCTGAAATACCAAGCTCACCAGATGAAATAGCCACTCCTAGCATGCCTTCAAAAGCTACTTTTAATTTAACAAATGGTATTGGATGGATTAAATCTGGCTTATTCGACATTGGTATCAAGGTATTTAATCCTGTAACTTATAATGAAAGCGCAGTATTTAACTTTAATAATGATAAATTTGATGGAAAAGTAATTCGCAAAAATGGTGATGATGCTGCTCCAGTACGCATGATGGGTGCGACTATTGGTGGTAGGCATGGATACTCTCGCACAATATTGACATTGCAACAGCATGATAAAACTATATCGGATGTGGGTAGTGTATGGACTGATGGCAGTAAGGAATGGGTAATTACCCAAATAATCAGTCCAACTGAGATATCCATTACATCTCGGCGTGATAATACTAGCTTCAGGCTAGGGGGTACACTTATTCATGTTAGTGGAGCAACCAATACCACTGCATTCAAGCCTTTATCTGTCACTGCAAAACAGTGGTATCCAATGCTAAAAAACCATAGTGTTAAAGTTCATGTTGATGATAAGTCGGTAATTGATACAACATTAACCACAGGCTTTAATGATTCTCTGAAAATCTCTGAATCTTACGATTTAATGGAAAAATCGGATATTGTTGAGTGGTTAATTTTAAATGGTGGTAAAGAGGTTAAGAGTTATAATGCGGAATCTGCGTTAAATGTAAATAATATTCATTCATTTGACGTGAATGGCGGCGATACGATTTATGCAAGATTTTTTACATATAAAGGGCTAAGTTCTGCCACTGATCTCATGTTTACTCAGTCAGCGCGCATGCAAGCTGTGAATGGCGAAGTTCTGTACTACGTCCCACGTTCCATAGCATTTACGCATGAATCTGTGAATTACAACTTTAGTAAACCAACAGATGTTACGAACTTAACAATAACAAACCGTATAGATTTCACGGCAGCACGAACAGAAACTGGCGCTGTACTTCCAGATCGTTTGGTTATGCTTTCCGGTGATTTAGGCTATGCTACAGGATATTTGCCCGTATTAGATGCCGCCCCTGATGTTCGCAACACTCTAACGAGTAAAGGTATTCAGATCAGTCAGTTTGATGCTAAGGTGTATCCATATATTGTTGATGGGTTGAAGACATTAGGCGCTGGAGCTAGTTATTCTGGCGTGGCTTATCGTAAATACTTTAAGCGACCCATTGAATCACGCAGAACTACTGAATATGACATTCGTTCTGATTTGGGTAACTTCTTATTTTTAGATTGGCATGGTGGTGAATTTACGGACGTTATTACTCTGCCAGAACATTTACAAGGGCGTACATTTGAAGTGGTTGAAAAAACTGATAATGTTAAGATTTTAACACCAGTTGCTACAAACACTCTATCTGTTTCTATTGGCATGGTAACAAGCAATGCACGTCTAATTCTTAAGTTTAAATAATACTCAACAAACCTACTAGCCTTGATCTTTAGTTAGATCAGGGTTTTTATTACCAAAAATTAGGGGGCAAAATGTCTGAAACCACCGCAGCAGTAGCGGAAACATCTGCAGCAGCTTTAGGATCAAAAGCAACAGTAACCGGCGGTGCGGCAAGTGCAGCCGGTTTTTTTATGGGCATCGATTGGATGGGGTGGGTTGGTATTGGGGTTGCTGTGCTTGGTTTGCTCATCAATGTGTACTTTTCATGGCAGCGGAATCAGCGTGAAAAAGAAATTCATGAGCTGACAAAGCGAAAATTAAATGGTGAATGCAATGTCAAAGACTAAATACTTTGTTATCGGTACAGCTTTAACCGCCTCATTAGGCGGTTTTTTTATATCTGGGGTTAGCACTGAGCAAGTTCAAGCAACTGCTCTTAAAGAAGGGTATGCACCTAAACCTGTAATTCCAGTGAAAGGAGACGTTCCAACAATCGGCAACGGCACAACTGTCTACTGTGATGGCAAGAAAGTCACGCTAAAAGATCCGGCTATTTCGAAAGAGAAAGCACTTCAGCAGCTTAAATGCCATATCGAAAAGAATGCACCAGCATTCAACAAATCTCTGCAGGGCGTGAAAGTTTCGCAGGTCGAGTATGACTTGTATAACGACTTTGTTTATCAGTTTGGCATCACAGCATGGAATAGCTCATCCATGCTTCGCAACTTAAAACAGGGTAAATATGTCCAGGCATGCCAGTCATTGTTGAAGTGGAAATATGTGGCCAAGCGTGATTGCTCTGTCCGATCTAACAATTGTTATGGCGTGTGGGCCCGGCAAGTTGATCGTTATCAAAAATGTATGGGAGCGCAGTAAATGCCAATACTTTTATGGATTTGGAATAACAAGCGCTGGACTTTGATTATCGTGCTTTTACTATGCCTATTTTTTCAAACATGGCAATCGAATAGCTTGGCTGGTGATTTACGCAAAGCTGAAATTGCTTGTGATACACGTGTGGACAAAGCTATTAAGCCTTATCAAGCAGCTATTAAAATAGCCAAAGAACAGAAAGCCATCACTGAAAAAGCCTGGTCAGATAAATATATTGAGGTAGAACAAAATGCGATTAAAAAAATACAAGATGCGAATGCTGCCGCTCGTAGTGCTGACTTGGCTGCTAGTGGGTTGTCAAAGCAACTTAGTGAAGCCAACAAACGTCTGTCCACGGCTTCCGATCAAACCATCATTGAGTACACCATTACCAACAGTGAGCTACTCGAATCATGCGCAGCAGAATATCGAAGCATGGCAGAAAAAGCAGATGGCCACGCAATTGATGTCGAAAGAATAAGTGAAGTTTGGCCGGAAGATAAAGCCCTCAAGTGAGGGCTTGCATATTAGATTATCCAATCTCTTTAAATATAAGCTTTTTCATATATTCAGCCCAGCTGTAAAGGCCATCCCCTAGGGGGTATAATTAGAATTTTCAAAAAAATCTATTCATCACATCATCAGGATCAAAATTAATAATTAAAATAACAGGCGACAAAAAAAGATAAAGCTATTTTTCTCTATTATCGACTAGATGGGATGAGTTCTATATTTTTTAATTATTAATCCAATATGTCCATAGTAATAATGTATAAGCAAAATAACATAAAAATATTATTGATTGTTCTTTGCCTTTAATTTCAATCATGGATCCTAATAAAAATGGAAAAAAAGCTACTAAATAACGAGATGGATAGCCTCCTAAAAATGTTTGAGTAGTTACTAAACTTAAAATACTCAAAGATACATAAAATAAAAAAGTTCTATTCTTATTTTCAAAAAAACCTTTCAAAATATAATATAAGTATAATACTAACCAGAATGACATATAGGCTACTGAAGAAGACATGTCCTTATAGTCTGCACGTCTATCACCTATGGTTGATAAAATATTTGAAAGAAGTGGACCCGTGAGGATACCAAAACCTATGCCTAATAAAATACAGAATAGTACCTTTATTCTAGGAATTTGTAAAAATTTCTTTTCTAGAAATAATGAAATGATAAAAAAAGAAATAAATATAAGAGCAGAGGTATGAATGAATGGAGTTATTGCAATTAAAGGAAAAGTTAATAAGCTTTTTCTTCTATATAAATAGTAAACCACAAGAAGAATTGCGATCACAAAAGCTAATCGCAATTGTGAATACATGAAATCAACAAAAACTGGTGTTAAAAGCAATATGCAACTTAGGTAATTATATCTTTTAGTCAGAAAAATTGAGGATAAAAAAACTAAAGAAAAACTAATAAAAAATATAATTTCAGTTGAATTGAGTTTCAATACTTCTGTGCAGATATCTAATATTTGATGCCATAGCCATTCATTTGATAATTTAGATAAAATACTTTCGTAATCAAACCAATAAATTTTGTTTATAGAATTGTTAATATATTCAATATAATTAGTACGGTCAGTATATTCAGATTGTTTTAATGTTTGCCAAGGAAGCAACACTATAAAAAGCGAAAAAATAAAAGAAAATATTAGGGCGAGGAATCCTCTCTTTTTGACGATAAAATTCATAAGAAGGTGAAGCAGTTATTAAGTACACTGAATTGTATTTCTTTTTATACTTCTTATAAATATGTTTTTAATAAAATAAGCAACTATTAATCTTTTTTTTCATGGAAAAGAACCTTAAAGCATCTCAGCTAAACCTCACAAATTATTACTTTTCAACCCCAGCCCATCCAGGCTCCTTCCTAAAAATTTCCATATGTTTTATCGTGTGTTCAATGCAAAAGTAGAGCCATGTTTTCATTTTTTCTTTCCGATAATTGAGGCGTATCATCTATGCTTTAATGGTGTAATTTATTAAAAGAAGACTAGAATTTAAGGCACTTTTTCTTTTAGTGGTACATTTGGTAGTACATATTTTTAAGTGATAATATAAATATAATTAAAACAAAAACTTAAAATGTAATTCGTGTGCACGCTGAGGCGCTACGATAGCTGTTCCACCATATACCAAAACGTTTCAAATTAACCGACCATATTTATCTTTGATATTGCCAAATAAATGATAAAATAGACTTACACGAGGATTTCAAGACTTGTGGATAAAGTCGTGTTTAGACCAAGATTATCCCAAACTAAAATAAGCTATTGTTTTACTTAAAAAGATTCTACGTTGACATCGTAGAGGTCAGCAGTTCGAGTCTGCTTATACCTACCAATATTCTAAACGTTATGTTATAAGGGTTTTAAGCGAAAACAGTAGCTTAAAGCCCTTTTTTATTGTCTTGAATAATGTATGTCGTTATCTGCACTATCTTTATAATCGGTACTTTTTGCCGATAATGCAGTTTAATTTACGTCATGAAATTACCGAAGCCTCGTAAGCGTGGAGAAGCTTTCTATATTGAGATCATAATCAATGCAAGTGTTCATCTGCAACTCGTGATACTGCAAAAGAATGCGAGCAATGGGCTGCACAAAAAGCGCTTGAGCCTAAGGCCAATAAATTTGCTGAAGATCAAGGCATAAAACAACATTACCCATTCAAAACACTTTTTCATAAATAACCCGAATCCTGCTTAAGCTAATAATTCCATTACTCGAATGGTTGGCTTGTTTTGATGGCATTACTGGTAAGCACATAAAGAGACTGTTGCTTCAAAGCCTAATGCATTAGGAATTGTAAAATGCGTTTGGCTTGTAGGAACTAAAGCAGATTTTATTGAGGTTAACACGTCAGCACTTACTAAGGACAAACCTAAATCAGTAGAAAAACCTGATGTGAATAATCAAACTTTAAAGTGATTAAAATTGATAGTGAAGAAAAAGCCCTCTTATCGAGGGCTTTTTCATTATTTTAATTGACCTACACCAGTAAACTTGTCTGGAACAATAACCATCGTATTTAAAGTGCCTTTTTCAGCTGCTTTCAATAATGCTTCGGCTTTAGTTTTTTCAGCTTCAGCACGAAGGAGATCAACGTATTTTTCAGAGGCATTCTCAGCAAGTACTTTTTTAATTTCAGTTTCAACACGTGCGGTTTCTAATTCATTTTGCTTTGTCTTTAAAGCATTTTGAGAATTAACAATTGCTAATGATGAATCCAAAATAGATTTAGGTGGTGAAACTTTTAAGATGTTAATTTCATTAACTTTGACAAATTTATCTTTGCCCTGAGCTTTTAATTTAACATTAATGCTATTTTTGATTTCAGTTTCTATGGCTGCTCGATTGTCATTCACAGCTAAAGCTTTATATTGACTCACAACATCATTGATTGCCGAGTTTGCAACGTACTGCACATACTGACCTAGTAAATACACATCACCATCATCTGTAATAATGTGCTGTGCTTTTTCGGTCTTATACGCGATTGCAGCATTTGATGGCACAATCCCGTAATTCACTTTTAGTTGAAAATCTTGCATTGGAATCTTTTCAACTACAATAGGTTGAGATTCAACATTAAGCACAAGATTTCGCTTTGATACTTTGATTACATCACCAATCACGGTTTGATGTAATCCTTGCCCCAGTACGGTATCTTCAATTTCACCGCTGAACGTTTGACGAATACCAACATCTGCATCGGTGATGCGCGTAAAGCTTGCCGGTATAATAATTAAGGCCAGAATAATTGCGACAATGATCGTGCCCACTATACCAGCAGTTTTATATGACTTTTTTTGCATGTTTACCCCTTTATAAAAAATGATTAATTCTTTCTATTGCGTCCTCGCTTAGCCACAGGCCTAGCGGTTAAAATTAAATTCGCTTGTTCTGGATCATAAAGGCATTTACCACGAGTACCTTTGTTGATCTCTACACAGCGATCACGGACCGCATCAGCACTAATTCCATATTGCTGAGCCAATTCAGAAGCGGATACCAATTTTGAGCTCATAGCCTTGATCAATACGATCTTTGCACCGCCAACCTCAGAGCCACACTCGGAAAGACGAGAAGTACCACAAATGCTTACAGGAATGTAAGCATTTTTAAAGCCCTGAGAAATGTTTTCTGTGTAAGCAATATCAGGGCCACCCAGATTAAATTTTTAATAAGTATTGTCTAACAAAAATCAAAAAATAACTAAAAAGTAACTGGGGAAAACTATTCCTGCATATTTTTTATACTTTGTAATTTACTTTGGAGTGATAACTTTTAACTACATTAAAGAGAGCACAGCATGAATAAAAATAATAAAATGGCTATCAAAGACTTCACCCACTTAATCACATCCCCAGATTAAGCGGGTTTTTTAATATTTGATATATTATTAATCAAGTCGTTCTAAAATTTTGATTAAACTAATAATATTTTAATTTTTGATATATTCCGCCACTGAATGTTGCTTGAATAGTGTATAAAATAACCAACATTAACTGCTGTAGTTTCTGAATGCTCTTCCGGAGTTCTTAGTTTACAAGCCCACATCGTCTTTCCATGTGTGGGCTTTTTTTTGCATGGAGAAAATCCGTTTCTTAATGGGCTTATTGGGTCTTCATGAGGCGACTGAAATTGAATACACGCTTGATGGTGAAAAAAAATTAAGGCATGTCGTTATTGCTTGACAGAAGTGAAGCAATGACTGATCAAAAAAAATGCGATTAATTAAATTAATAATCATATTTTTTTATTTTCACAATGTTGAAATAATTTAATCTTATATTCACTGAAAACAAATAATAACTCCAAAAATTCTAAGATATTAGCGCAATTAAGCCTGTTTAATCTTGGAGAGTTAAGCAGGTTTTTTTTATTGAAGATTTTTTATCTTTTGTCGAAAGTATTACGACATATAAGCCTCGTCATTAATATTTCGGGGCTTTCTTTTTCTAGAATATGAATAAAACCAAGGCATGAAAATATTCTGGTTTCATCTATAAAATTTCTTCTATTATAAATTTTGGTAGTTTTTGCTATTCATATATTTTTAATACATATTTAGAATGCGCCAACAAATTGAAACGCTGTAGTTTCTTTAGTTTTAGTCCTATGCATCCCTCGCATGGGACTTTTTTTTGGGGAAAAATGATGCTCCAATTCTTAATGTGCTTATTGGGCCTGCATGGTACTACTGAAGTTGACTACACGGTTGATGATAAAGAAATCCAGGTGTGTCGGGATTGTTTGAAAGAGATTGATTAAAGCTGTTTGCATTTTATTTCTCCTTTAGAGAGAAAAATAAAAGGCGCTTATAAAAGAAGTTCATTAACGTTATTTATTATTACGACTGTACTTCTATTTAGCGCTACGCTTAAGCTTCTCTAACTCTATAATATTTTGATCAATCTGATGCTCCATTGCAGGTAAAATCTGCCTTAAAAACTGGCAATATGAAATGGCTTCATCTGCAGCAACCGTACCTGTTTTAACCAGCTGTTTTTGCTGTTCCAGCATTTGGCTTACCTGACGTAAATCGGGTTGTTGTCCATGACTCAACGCGTCGCTAATTCCTGCAAAATCTTTATACAGTTGGTCACGCTGTTGAATGAGTGCTGCCTGACTGGATGCCGACACTGTATCTGTTTGAACTGGTATGTCAGATACCGCTTCCTTTTCAACAGGAGCGGCTACAGCTGGAGAGGGTTTTTCTTTTGCCTGGGCTGTATATGATGCAGATGGAGGGGAAGGGGGAAGAGGTCTAAACATATAAACCACCAGGAAGAGTGACAAGGTCACAATAAAACCAATGATAAGACCAAGTCGTATACTGCGATCCATGCCAGAAATCCTGCTCTTGCATTTAAATGAAAGCAGACCCAATCTAAAGATCAGGTCCGTACAGTTGATAAAAAATTAACAGTTAAGGTGTTGACCAGCCCGCAGGTGCATAACCGATCCGAACACGTTGCGGGTGATTTCCTACAGGAACACTTCTTACTTTTTCGCCCGTTGCAAAATCAATCACGGTAACCACATCAGTCTCACTCTCAGAAATTACACAGCTTTTGCCATCAGGACTTTGTGTTGCCCAGTAGGGTTTGCCTGCAGGAATTAGCTTGCCCGCTTTTAAGGTTGAACGGTCGACAATCGTTGCATAGTCATCCATGGTGCCGGCGACACACAGTTTTTCACCATCGCCACTAATCGACAATCCATGATGACGCGAGTCGTTTACATATTTGGTTCGGTCTGAAGGAATAGTCGAGCTGCCCGGTAATTGACCAATGCGAGTAACTTTATTCTGATTCAGGTCATATTCGATTAAACCGTTAAAAAATGAAACCTGGGCATAAATTTTACTTTCATCATTGCTCAGGACAATTGGACGTACAGAGTTGGACAGATCTTTACGGCCCACTGCATCCAGCGCCGGACGGAAATCAATGGTCTTGAGGACTTTAAAGGTATTGGCATCGGCAATGGTGAGGAATCGTTTCCCCTTGGTGAAATCTTGCCATGCAGCATCCATAGAGGTTTCCACATTACCAATGGCTGAGTTTAGAATTTTTGTGCCGCCGTTAAAGAAAATATTTTCATGCGGTTTGTCGCCTGTTGCAAAGCGTCCCAATTCTTTACCCGTGTTGATATCCAGCACATGAACCACGTTGCCAGAAGATGCCGATACGGCTAAGCGTCTGCCATCAGGAGAAACCGCCATATGGTCGGCACGGAACCCTTCTACAGGAGTACGCCAGTTGATTTTGCCCGTCGCAATATTAATCGAAACGACATCGGCAAAACTTGGGCGAGAGGCAACCACTGACTGACCATCTGGCGTAGAGTACATATCATCTACCAGCTGATCATTACCTTCCCCGGCGGTGGACTGGATATAAGTATAGGCAATCAGTTTAATTGGATTGAGGCGGATTTCCAACAAACGCTCTTTGCGATCAGGAACCATGTTGATCACACCGATCTTGCCAAAATCACCCGATGGACGAATGACGGTCACTGTTCCATCCCAGTTATTGCCTACAAAAAAGACCTGTTGGCTATTCGCTGGTGCAGGCATTACCGATGTTGCTGTATTGCCATTGAGGGATGTAAATGCGAGTGATGCAAATAATGCCTTTACACTCCATTTGAGGAAAAAATTTTGATTTTTCATAATATTATTCTCCGATTCAGCTCCATGAAATCGATTTTTTATTTGAATTTTCATTGCTGCCGAATACTCCTGTATTCGCTGAAGCATAGGATAAAGAATTCAGTAATCAAATCCCGGACAATCCGATAAAAATACTTGCTGAAAATGATCTGTATGAGTCTTTTATTTTATAAATATTTGAATAATAAATTAATTATTTTGCTGGAGCAGATTGTTTTTCCGACGAATTGCCGAACCATATCTGAGCTTTTGCAACAGCTCTGATGCAGGTCTAGAAAATTTGCAAAACACTACATGATCTTTGCTACAAAAGCCGTACTATAAAAATGATTTTGTTGAGTTTCCAATATTATGTCTCAGATAGATATGCTTGTTGCCTTGGCCGACATTGAAGTGAATCGGGCTGAACTGCTCTCTATTCAGCAGAATGATTTGGTCCCTTTGCTGCAGGATCAGTATCGTCTGAATCATTATGCCGATTCAGTCATTCAGGCTCAGTCTGTTCTATTAAACGGAGTCGATCCACATCTGACCCAGCAATTGAGCAGCACCATAGAACAGCTGATTCAGGCATTGGCCGATTCAAAAAAATATTTAAGCAGCCGCAAGTTTAATGCCTTGCAAAAGTGGCTGGGGATTGATCTGGAATATGGCTCCGGGCAGGTCGAGTATTACAAAAAACTGGATCAATTGCTCAATCGGGCCAATCATTTAAGTCAAAAATTGCAGATTGAAATACAGAAGTCCCAGGCACGCTTTCAGCAGTTGCTCGGGTATCGGGAGCAAATGGCGAAATACATTCGGGCTGCGCAAGAGTTTTTGCTGGAATATCCAAATTTCGTCAGGAATGTCCATCCTCTGGATAACTTTTCTGAAAGGTTATCTAAAAAAATCAATTCATTACAAACTTTGCAAGCCAGTAATGATATTGCAATTACACAAATGCAATTATCGCAGCAACTTTCTTTTAATTTGCTGGACCGTTTTAAAGAGGCGCAGCAGGTACTGATTCCTGCCTGGCAATATCATGTTAAACAAAGTCAGCAGAACAGTTCGGGCATTGAACTGGACAAGCTGGATCATAGCAGAGAGAAGTTAATTCATACTTTAAGAAAATCACTCGAGAAACCCATACATTAATCATTCTATTCAGGTGAAGCATGACCGATTTTGAACTTAAAGATTTACCCGCTGAAGTCACTCAGGATCTTGTTCAGCAAAAGTTTCAGCAACTGAATTTACAAGAAATTGGTTTGCAGCATTCAGACTTTAATGAAGTGATGAATGCGCATAAAGAACTGGCTGAAATGAGCCATAACGCAGTTGCGGAATATGGGAAGAATATTGCAACAAAAACGTCGGGTTATACCGATGAACTGCTGAATCTTGTACAAAACAAAGAACTGGACACGACCGGCCAAAAGTTAAATCAGGTGGTGCAGGTTGCCCGGCAGCTGAATAGCAGCAGTATTTTAAACAAGAAAAAGAGTTCCGGTTTCCTGGGCGGCCTGATCAGTAAAATGAAAGGCGCCAAGCAAAACTTTGATCAGCATTTTAACAGTACCAAAGAACAGATTGATGTGCTGGTCAAGGAAATTGAAACATCCCAATCGGGCTTGAAAACCCGGGTGGACACTTTGGATAAAATGTTTCAGGGTGTGCAGGAGGAATACAGACAGCTGGGCATCTATATTGCGGCGGGAAAATTGAAAGAGCAGGAAATTCAGCAGCACATTGCACATTTAACGGCCCAAACCCAAGATCAACCTACGGTGCAAAAAGTCTATGACCTGAATCATCTGGCCAATAATCTGGAAAAACGGGTCAGTGATTTACAGGTTTTACAGCAGTCAGCCATGCAAACCTTGCCGATGATCCGGATTATCCAGTCCAATAACCTGATGTTGGTCGACAAATTTTATGCCATTAAAAACATTACCTTACCGGCATGGAAAAATCAGATCAGCTTGGCTATTTCTCTGCATGAACAGAAAAACAGTGTCCAGCTGGCCAATAGCATTGATGATGCCACCAATGACCTGTTACGCCGTAATGCCGACTTACTGCACCAAAACTCGGTGGCTACGGCCAAAGCCAACCAGCGTTCAGTGATTGATATCGAAACGCTTGAACATGTGCAGAATACCCTCATTAAAACAGTAAACGACGTGATTCAGGTACAAAAAGAGGGGATGCAAAAACGCGCCGAAGCAACAACGCGTTTACGTGCCTTGCAGGAAAATCTGAACCATTTGGTGATAGAATCCAGTAACAGTGGAGTGAATAAATCTTAACTATTCGTTTAAGTTCATTGTCTGCACTTTAGGAGAAAGCGTTTGCCTCCCTTAGATGAATATGCCGTGAATCTGCAACAGATTGAGAATGGTGTGGTGATGCTGAAGAAGCGTCAACGCAATGTGATGTTATGGGCGATCACCAGCAGCACCATTTTCCTGGCTTCCGTGGTGGCTTTTTTTCTGCAACATGATTTTGTCTATAGTTTTTTCGGTATTACGACGGAACTGAAACAATTGCATATCCCGCTCAGTGTCGATGCAAACCTTGCTGAACTGGGTCAGCATCGGGATTATTTTAGCAACCTGCTGTCATGGTTTGGCTGGCTAATTCTGAAGCTGTTTGTTTCTTTTATGGGCGCGTTTTTTGTCATTCATTTTTTAAAGAAAATACGGTTTTTCTATGTCCGTTTTCAGTCTTTTATTTTGAAGTTTGTGGGCTGGCTGATTGCCTTTATTGTGCTGTGGTCAGGCTTGACCTATCTGCAATATGAGTTAAATAATGAAGAAAATGAGGCTTATAGTGACGTTATTCACTATGATAAAAATATTCAGCAAAGCGAATTGGCCCAGTACTTACAGCGTAGTAATGTAGATGAGCCCGTCAAAGCTTATCTGCTGGCACAAGCTGCGCTGCTGCATACACCGGTGGATAAGGATGCGGCTATTCCACAAGTGCTGGCTTTAGTGAAAGCGGAAAAAACAGATCCTGATTTTTTTGAATATGGTTTTAAACCCGAACAGCTTTGGACCATGCAGCACCAGCTTTATGGTCAGAGTTTAACGCCAATGGCAAAAATTGTTTCCAGACAGGTAGCCCAGGCAGAGCAGATGAGTTCAGTGGTACAAATTTTAATTATTGCTGCCGCCATACTGCTTGGAATTTTAAGTGCAATTCTGCTGCTGCTGTCGCAGCATTTAAAAAGGCGGATATTTAGGGTTGAGCAGCGTATGCAGCTTAAATGATGCCATACAAAAGCCCACAGAAGGGCTTTTTTATTTTTGATGCTTTCTTTCAGTCAGGTGATTTTAGTCATGCTTAAGGGCAGGATAAAATTCATTTGATTTGGTATTTCGATTATAATAATAAAAACAAACTGTTTTAACTATTTAAATATTTATCTTAATATAGCTTTATTAAATAAGCATTTACTCCCTTGGAGACGTTAGCCATGTTAGACCAAAATACTTCAGCACAACTTAAAACACTCTTGCAACGTCTGGAAAGCCCGATTGAACTGGTCGCAACTCTAGATGCTTCGGA
>NZ_JACHVD010000009.1:0-113749 GCF_025377055.1 Acinetobacter sp. T_3_1
CAAACGGCCTGTGTGGTTGCGAAACTCGACCTTTGGGCAGAAGCCAGGTCTTTGATTGAGGGAGCAAGTGAAGCAAGAGGATTCATATTGAGCTTTACAAGGCTGTTATAGCGTTTAATCAGACGCTGATCCAGACCGGAGATGTTAAATTGAAGAGCATGCTCTTCAATTTAACGCAAAGCTCGGGAATTGTGTAGATACCTATGCCTACAAGGAGAGGGAAATTGAAAAAAGCGGATTAAGAATCATGACTTGTTTTGTGGCTTTCCATACTGGTCCGCCATGACTTCTACCAGCTGATCCAGTTTAATGTATTTCTTGATGACAGCGTCTACATCGGCTTTGCTGAGTTTTGCAAAAGCCAGGTCACGTTTTTCACGGTACAGTAAGTCGCGGTTATGTTCCAGTTGTGGCATCAGCATCGCATGAATATTGCGCTCATCTTCCAAAGCAGTTACCCGTTTTTTCAAAATATTGGCTTTGGCTGCTTCCAGCTCCTGTTCAGTCACCCCTTTAGTGAGTAAATCATTCAGCACTTTATGCACAGCTTGTGATACTTGCGCCGACTTCGCTGCCGTATAATTGGCTTCTATGCTGAGTGCCCCTGAATCAATCCATTCATCCAGATCCAGATTGCTGCCAAAACCGTACACCAGGGCATTTTTCTCACGGAGTTCCTGGGCTAAACGTGAAGACAGTTGCGAATCGCCCATAATATAGCCCAACACTATGAGTGCTGGTGCATCGGCATGATTCGAACCCACTGGCAAGGTCAAAATGGCCTGATAATTCCCAAATTCACGTTGCTCCGATAAGGCATGAATTTTTTGTGCCTGATATGCCTGATAATCAGCACTTAGACGCTGATAAGGCAATTGCGCTTTCCATCCTGAAAATTCTTTTTGCAGCAGTTTTAGCATGGGCTGAGCCTGATAATCACCCGTAATGGCAATTTGCGCATGATGACTGACAAAGAAATCCTGATATAACTTTTTCACTTGCTCAACCGTTGCCGCTTGAAGCTGCTGTTTGGACAGGTTCGGTTCAAAGTGGTAACGCAAATCTCCTGGCTGATAGGTTTCCAATAAGCGGGTCATGGTCAATGCGGCAACCGTTTCAGGTTCCGTATATGGACGATCCAGACTCGACAAGCTCTGTGATTTAATCAGGTCAAACTGCGATTGTTCAAACTTCGGTGTTTTCAGAACATCAAGCATAAATTTGAAATAATCGTCAAATTTGTCTTTTTTCGCCACAATCTGAATGGTAATGCTATTTGCAGATGCAGTAGCCGTTGCGCCACCACCGGCCTCAATCGACTTGTCGGCAATATCCTGCAAGCTGTATTGATCTGAGCCGCGCAGCAGTAAATAGGCCATTAAATCCAGCACTTCACCCTTATTAAACAAAGATTTGTCCGTACCAAAGTCCACAGAAATGGTGGCATAAGTTTTATCATCACGGGTAGAGGTCGGATATAAAGCGTATGCAATACCGTTTTTCAACTTTCCGCGCTGGATTTTCTTTTCAGTATCCACCAAATACTGCTTCGAGCTTTTGACGTATTCCGCAACCTCCTGCTTATACACCCTGCTGTCTTTAAGCTGTTCTTCTTGCACACTGGCCTGATCTAAGGTTTTAGGCTGCTCGGCGGCCTGTTGTTGTAATGCTTTTTTCTGATCTTCCGGGGTCGGTTTAATATCCCCAGAAATGCGATGTTCTGGCACTAAAAACCGGGTTAGGGTTTGATTGACATCGTTCAGCTTAAGCTGTTTTACATTATTCAGATCGCTAAAGTACTGCGCCCAATCCCCCTGATAGGCCACATAATAATCACTTAATCTCCCACCCAAGGCGGCAGCATTGCTGAGCACGCTGTCTGCCTGATTCTGAATCAGGGTTTTTACCCGGTTCAGTTCGGTCTCATTAAATGGCTGACTCTTTTCCACCCCTGCCACCAGCTCGGATTGCACCCTTTTCTCATCATGATTCGGGGCATAAATGGCGCCCATAAACACCAGATTAAAGTCCTGATCTAGCCAGGTGGTGGATTGAACGCCGGTACTTAAACCGGTTTCCACCATACTTTGATAAAGATGCCCACTCGGCTGCATGGTATATAAATAAGGTGTCAGCGCCAAAGCAGACTTGATCTTTTCATTTTTGCCATTCAGGTAAATATTGAATTTAGCCAGATCACTGCCCTTTTTCACGGCAAAATTTCTTTGCTGAATTTTGGCCGAATCCAGCACAGGAACCTTGGTCTGTGCTGGAACCTGACGAGCTGCTATTGGACTAAACTGTTGATCAATCTGTTTTAACACAGCGGCTTTATCAAATTTACCGGAAATGATCATCACTGCATTATTCGGTGCATACCAAGTTCGATAAAATTTATTCAGCTCATCCATTTTGATGGACTGCAATTCTTTTAAATCGCCAATCGGCAAACGTCCCAGATACCGGTTGCCATAAGCCGATTTCCACATCTGGTCCATCATCACTGCAAAAGGCTGATCCATACGAACTTCACGTTCGCGCTTCACAATGGCAATTTCAGAAGGCACAAACTTTTCCTGCAGTACCAGTTTGTCCATACGTTCAGCTTCAAGATGAATCACTTGATTAATCGCATTCTGTTCAGGACGGATCACATTGGTATATTTGGTGGAATAATAATCCGTGCTGGCGTTGGTCATTAAGGTGTATTGATCCAGACGGCGCTGAAATTCTTCCCCCTTGATATTCTGTGTTCCCTTAAATGCCAGATGTTCGAGCAAATGCGCCAGACCACCTTTGCCCTGCGGATCATTGAGCGAACCGGTCAGATAGACCGTATTCATAAACACTTTATTTTCTTTATCGTTTTGCGCCAGCACCACGCGAAAACCATTGTCTAATGTATATTCTTCAATCTTCTGCTCAGATTTAACCAAAATCGGTTGTGCCCAGGCAGTTGCACTAAAACCAACAAATAATAATGAGATAGTAAGTTGTTTAAACCGCATGAGCATAATTATTCCAATTTATTCAGTCATATGAATTTTTAAGCATCACATCTTAGAAAATGATCATGATGTTGAGTAGTCACTTTTTGCAAGCATTGCCGTTTATTTCAACAGCTTTGTCGTTCATTTATATCCATATGTTACAGATATAGCTCTGCCTGCATATATAATTTTGCATAACCCGAAATTTCAATCCGTTCATTTTCAAGCAGTTCACAATATAATTTTCTCCCACGTGCGGATGCCTGATAAGCCAGAATGTCTTTTTTGCCCAGTTTCTCCGCCCAAAGCGGTGCAATCGCGGTATGAATTGAACCGGTAACCGGATCTTCCTGAATGCCATTCGCGGGAGCAAAATAGCGCGATATACAATCATAAGGCGCAGCAGCCTGAGCAGTAATAGCCAGATCCAGAACACACTTGAGTTGGGTTTGCCCAGCTTGATTGAGTGTCCATTGCCTGAATAATTCCAGATTGGGCTTTTCATCCCGTACATCTTCCGGATTTGCATATTCCATAATGTAGGCCTGATGATTTAAATAAACATTTTTAAATGGCTTGCTTAAAATTTGCTTTAAAATTTCAGGATAATCGGTAATTTTTTCTGCACGGCGAATCGGAAAATTCATCTTGATTTTGCCATCAGCCTCCTGGCTTACCACAAAAATGCCGAGCTCTTTAACGTGGAACCGAAGGGTTTTAGCAGCAGTATAATCTTTAAAGAGTACAAAACTGCTGGCTAGCGTTGCATGTCCACAAAAGTTCACTTCTGTGGTTGGGGTAAACCAGCGGATTTCATAGTTTTCTGCATCAAGCATTCTTACAAAAGCAGTTTCTGCCAGATTATTTTCCAGGGCGATATTTTGCATCAAGGCTTCATCCAGCCACTGTTCAGTCACAATCACTGCCGCAGGATTACCTTTAAACAGTTCCGTAGTAAAGGCATCCACCTGATACATTTTCATCTTGCTTACTTCCAATAATTTAATCTCTGTTGCACTTTATTTGATAATTTAAAAAAACAAAAAGCCGATCTAGAAAGACTGTTTTTATATCCAACTACAGATCAGCAACGTTATGTATAAATACTGGCCTATTAATTGCGATTTTCCCCTGGAAAAAACCTGGCTTTAAGGCTAGCTTATTCATATCTATATCATTGATTTCTATCTCATGAATTTTCAAGTCCATATGATTGATGTGAAAAATCAATTACAGAACTATATCTGGTTATTAGAACATATCCCAAGCAAAGAAGTAGTTGCAGTGGACCCCACTGAAGCCCATCTGGTCGAAGAGTTTTGTACAGCGAACGGTTTAACGCTGGCTCAGATCTGGCTGACGCACTGGCATAAAGACCATATTGGCGGTGTACCGGAGCTTTTACAAAATCGTCATATCCCCGTTTATGGTCCCCGGGAAGAATTAAGCAAAGTTCCTTTTATCACTCATCCCCTGCAACATGAAGATCATCTTAATTTTCATGATTTAAATATTGAGATTATTGCTGTACCTGGACATACGCTGGGTCATATCGTTTATTTTATTGATGCGCTGGATGTGCTTTTCTGTGGCGATACGCTGTTTGCCATGGGTTGTGGCCGCGTGTTTGAAGGCACCTATGAGCAGATGTACCATTCGCTCAATCGCCTGGCTGCTTTGCCTGCACGCACCAAAGTCTACTGCACCCATGAATATACGCTGGCCAATGCCAAGTTTGCGTTACATGTCGAACCTGACAATCTGGCAATTCAGCAGCGCTTCGAACAGGTGGAAGCACTGCGTATGCTCGGGCAAAGCACCTTGCCAAGTAGCATTGAGCTGGAACTGCAAACCAATCCCTTTTTAAGGGTGGAAAGCGTGGAAGAATTTCGGCACATACGCCAGTTAAAAGATAACTTTTAACTGATTTTATGTTAATTACGGCAAGTTTATAAAATTTGATGGGTTAGGGTATAAGCATCCAGCTCATTTTGCGTCACCACTTGGGTGACCTGCATTTCGTCAACACGAACCAGCAGTAAACCGCCCAAAGCGGGTTGATAACGACGGGCGCTGCCAAAAGGCGTATAGGACACTTTGGATTGTTCTGCGAAAAATAGCCAATCCTCATGGCCCAGCATGACAGCAACAGGTACCAAGCCTTGTTGCTGCATGTGCTGAATTTGCTTGAGTACGTTCTGTTCAATGGTTTCTGTGGTCATTGCAATCCAGTCTTCATCTTCATCAACATTTTACACCGACCAGAATTCAAAAAATTCCTCGGCGGCACCCTATACTTTATCTTTTTTTTTAAATCCGAAGCAGCGTCATTTTTTTGGTGGCTATTATGGATCATTGAGTGAATGGATCATTAACCGAGAGAGATGCTCCACTCCAGTTCGCTATCTGAATATCCCCAAAACAACTCCAAGATAAGAACATATCTGCAACACCGAAAATTGTGTTTAAATATTTCCATTTCAATAAATCAAAAACACCCAGATTAAAATAAATAAAAATCAATAATATATAAAATTATTTCTTTCAATACCCGATGATTTTCCATCCAAAATTCACTTATTATTTATGCATTTCCTGCATAAAAAAAATACAAAATATTTATTTTATAAAAAACCTGTTCAAGCTACCCTTTAAAAAAATACCTGCATCCCTATTAATTATTTAATTGCAGTCAGTATCTAATATACACAAGGAGTTTTTTCGTGAAGAAAGTTGTTAAGGCAAAAAATTTAATTGCATTTCGTATCTGGTTAGAAAAATTGGGCTATTCAGTAAAGTCATTGACTGACAATCGTGGATTTACCTTTAGCTTTAAAAAAGAATATGGTCTGGTCACTTGTGATTTAGCGGGTAATGCCCTTGCCATGCAGCTTGGCGAAGAATTCGAAGATCACTTAAAAGCTTAAAAGACTATATGTAATTTTGGGTCGGAACAAAAACAATAATAATTTTAAATCTATTTCTAGAAATCTATTTTAGAAAGCCCATTTTTTGGGCTTTTTATTTATCTTTACTTTTTTTACAGGCAATAAAAAAGCAAGGTGATTTACCTTGCTTTCATATGGTGGGGATAGAGAGACTCGAACTCTCACGCCCAGAGGGCGCTGCGACCTGAACACAGTGCGTCTACCAATTCCGCCATATCCCCGTCAGGACCAACCAAGTGGCTGGATTTTTTTACAATAAAAAAGCAAGGTAGCTTACCTTGCCTTAATATGATGGTGGGGACGGAGAGACTCGAACTCTCACACCTTGCGGCGCTGGAACCTAAATCCAGTGCGTCTACCAATTTCGCCACGTCCCCATCAGGGTACCAACTTAATGTTGGATTTTTAAAGCTTGGCAGAGGATCAAGGATTCGAACCTTGACGAACGGTTTTGGAGACCGTCATGCTACCATTACACCAATCCTCTATAACCTAACTATCAAACCATGTTGATATTTAAGTGGTGGGGACGGAGAGACTCGAACTCTCACACCTTGCGGCGCTGGAACNATGGCTGTGTATATTATAGAGATCGATTCCTCATGACAAGACCTTTTTATGAAAAATCCACTTGTTTGTTTAAATAAAAAACAAAAACCGTTTTTCTGTATTTTTCTTAAACAATTTCAGTAAGTAAGCCCTGTTTTATGGGGTAAATATCAGTAAATCGCTGTTCTTTTTGCTTCGCCAGCATTCCACGCAAATAGCGTTCAAACGGCAAAAAATGTTGTGGCAGTTCAATCGTTAACTGCTGACAATGTAAATAAGCCCAGTCCCGGTAATTTTTTGCCCTCAAACGCTGCCCGCTGAGCCATTCATAAAGAATGATGCCGAGAGCATAAATATCGGTTTGTACGGTTTTATCGGCACCCTGAAAAAGTTCGGGTGCCATATAGCGCGGTGTGGCAGTCAGACTTTTCAGGGGGTGGACTGCATTGATTTTCTGTACCTGCTCAAAATCGATTAAACATGCACGGTTTTGATATGCAACCAAGTGCTCGTGTTTTAAATCGCCATGAATCCAACCGAGCTGATGCAACTGCTCCACGGCATCCAGCAGCTTTATGAAAGTCTGTTTGATCTGCTGCAGTGACATCCCGGCACAATCATCTAGCAATAAGTCTGCATCGCTTAGAATCAGTGCTGCACTGCCCGACAGGTTTGATTCAGCCAGGTTTTTAAAATGAGAAATGATTTGAAACGGCAATAAAAAATCAGGCATGCTGCTGGAAGAACTGGCTTGAGCTGAAAATTGCTGATAAAAAACCAGTTCATTCCAGAACCCGGCTTCAACGCCGGGATGGCTATTCAAGCTTTGGTTTTTTAG
The DNA here is from genome assembly GCF_025377055.1 of Acinetobacter sp. T_3_1. NCBI lineage: Bacteria > Pseudomonadati > Pseudomonadota > Gammaproteobacteria > Moraxellales > Moraxellaceae > Acinetobacter > Acinetobacter sp. T_3_1. The sequence goes on from NZ_JACHVD010000009.1 coordinate 7,326, forward strand.
CCAATAGCGTTGCTGCTGATATTCAAAGGTATATAAACAACGCCCAAAAGTTAAACTTTTGGGCTTGGTCTTTAACCTTAAATGGATGTTAGAAAAATCCACATCTTTAAACTGCAATAAATTCTGCGGTTTTTTTCTCTGGATCATGCTGATAACTTAAAAGCTCTAAACAGTGCTGGATGGTTTTACCTACACGGGCATGGGTTTCAATCGAGGATATTTTCGGCCAGGTTGCCCGCTCACCTTCTCTTTGCAATAACTTGAACAAATATGGCCGTGGATTCTGAAACATATAGGTATAATGGCGTAAGCTATAATCCCCCACAATATTCAAATCACCATAATAACCTTGATCAATCACCCCATAGCCATGATCGAGCAAACGGCGTACAGGTGGAAACATGCCAACCCGACCACGGGCAAAATCCATGATTCCTTTGGTAATGACTTTGCCCTGACGACGAACAATCCGCTCTGGCCAACTCATCATATCTTGACGGTAGCGCTCTACATCACTTTGCATGAATGGCACAATATGTGGATTCACCTGACTGGCAATGGTGTAATTTAAATTATACAGTCGCGCCATTTTTTCCTGCGGGAAATCACTTCTTACACTGCCGTCTACCCAACGGGTATTGGACATATAAGGGGTCAATTTACCATCATAACGCTTACTGGTGAGCTTAACCGGTGGAAACAGGATAGGCACAGCACAGGAGGCCAACACCGCACTCCAGACCAGTAAATCTGGCGAAGTATAAGTATTCATAATACGTGCCTGTTGTGAGGTGTCATAAGGTGCTACAGCGACATTAATATGTAAGCCGGAAGTTTTAAAGGCTTCTTCAAATGTCACATCACCCAAATTTTCAATCAGGAATTTTTTCAGATATTTGACATCTGCAAAACCGCCATTACCTTTTAAAATGTCGCCAAGTTTTCGAAAATGAAAAGCTTCCGTAAAAAAGTTTTCACCGTTTAAAAGACTGGTAATATCTGAAGGTTTTGAGGTACCCAGCATGGTGGTCATGATTGCCCCGGCACTCGAACCGGATAACACCTTAGGCATTAAATCCTGTTCCAGCAGTGCTTTACATACACCAGTATGAAACAGTCCTAAAGTTGCCCCACCAGAAAACATGATTGCAGGCTGCCCATAAGCCTTTTTACACTGCTGAAAGAACTCTAATTTTTTTTCCATAGACAAGCAAATACAGCTGCTCGAAGCAATGTAAGCCAGACTTTCACTGACTTCTTCCACATAATCTTCAATGATTTTTTTAGTCCCCACATAAGTGGCATTAAAAAGCATGGGATGTGCAATATTCGCGATATCGTAGCTTAGCCCTTCACGTAATATATACATGAGATCGTGAGTACGTTTTTGAAAACGGTAGCGTTTTAACCTGTTTAATCGCTCAGAAATAATTTCAGCATCAAAATAAGGTGAACAGTTATCCAATTTCCATTCTTGAGCACCAGATTCTTCATCTATTTTTAGGGCGATGCTCTTCCATTCTTCATATGTTTCAGCCGAAGCAAGCTGACTTTTTAATTTTTTTATACGATACGCTTGATGTGGATTAATATTTGTCGTGAAATTATTAAATAACATATTTATCCCTCAAACGCTTTCATTATTATTTCCTGTCCCGGATTGGGTATCAAACATCATATTCGCACAACCCACAAATGATGAATCAATCATGATACCCCCTATTCAATTGGCAAACTATGACTATTTGATATACAGTTCCCATGTAAAATGACCTTTTTTCACTTTATCCGTATAAGCTGAACCATCATGGCAACAATTGATTTATCTGACAATATCTTACAAGTTCTTTCTACTGTACTCCAACAGCTACAGCAAAACCTCCCTGAACTGAAACAAGAAACCAACTTTGAAGCTTCGGCTTATAAGTGGCAAAATCAACAATTAAAGGCCATTCAGCAGCCCAAAAAAATCTATTTGGACGATTTAAAGGGTATAGAAAAACAAAAAGAAAAAGTAATTCAAAATACCCGGCAATTTTTAAAAGGCTTGCCTGCCAACGATGTGCTACTGACTGGCTCACGCGGTACAGGAAAATCATCCATTGTACGTGCCCTGTTAACCGAGTATGAATCGGAAGGCCTGCGTTTAATTGAAATTGAACGTGATGATTTAGCCGATCTGCCGATGATTCAGAAATTGATTGAAAATCGCCCGGAAAAATTTATTGTCTACTGTGATGACCTGGCTTTTAACGCAGAAGATGAAAACTATCGCAGTTTAAAAAGTGTCCTGGATGGTTCATTACAATCCGGTTCAAGCAATTTTATTATTTATGCCACCAGCAACCGCCGTCATTTATTGCCTGAATTTATGCATGAAAATACGCCCGTAACACGTATGGATGTACCGCAATATACGGAGCTGCACCCACAAGAAGCCATTGAAGAAAAAATTTCACTGTCTGACCGTTTCGGCATGTGGCTGTCTTTTTATCCTATGGATCAAAATTTGTATCTGGAGATCGTGCAGCATTATTTAGCCAAAGCCGGTATGTCCATGACAGATGAAGTACGCGCCGAAGCCTTAAGATGGTGTCAGGCACGTGGACAGCGTTCAGGGCGTGCAGCGTATCAGTTTTCGAAACACTGGATTGGGTCGCAACAATTAAAAGCCCTTTAAAAACAAAGTGATTAAGCTAGTATAAAAAACTCCGTCATAGCGGAGCTTTTTATATTTGAGCTTATTTTTTGTCGTTCCATAATCGTTAACCAGAGCAGATCGGCAATTTCACTACCATTACAATAAAAAGTCGCCTTGAGTGATTCAGACTAAAAATAGATGATGACTTTCTCATGGAATTAAAAATGAAAAATCATCACAAAAAAACGATATCCCTACACGGGCTTCCAGAGGTTTCTTAAAAAACTTTGGCGCTGTTCCTGACGATAAAAAAGCTTAAGCGGCCCGCATGGACGTGCTGAATTACCGTATAGTCCAGAAAATCAAGAAAAGGCTGCCGCTGCGCAAAGTTTCAAGCAAAATAAACAGAGGCCAAGACACATCGCAAGTATCTTGAATTAAAAGACCAATTTAATCAGCTTATTAAGAAAAACAGTTCAAAGTCATCCTAACCAATTTTATGCTTCAGACTTGAGTTGCCGTTTATGCTCAAACATTCTTCTATCTGCTTCAGCAGCTGCTTTAAACAGTCCTTGAGCAGGATGACGCATGGCCACACCAATCGCCGCAGCAATTTTTTCCTGCTTCAAGGCTTGCATAAGGCGACTCAAGAGTACTTCTGCTCCTGCCTCATCATTTTCTAAACTTAAAATCACAAATTCATCACCACCTAACCGCGCCACAATATCATTACTGCGTGCGGTATTTCTGAGCACATTCGCCGTTTGTTGGATCAGCTCATCGCCCCGATCATGTCCCAAACTATCGTTTACTTTTTTAAGATCATTCAAGTCAATAAAAAAAACGGCTGCCGGATGTCCATAACGCTTACAGCGTTCTTCCTCTGTAGTAACCAATTTTTCCCAGGCCCGGCGGTTGTATAAGCCCGTCAATCCATCTCTTAGAGCTTCAGCTTCTAAACGCTCATGCTGACGGATTTGTTCATTTTGGCGCAGTTCAGCTTGAAGGATATTACTTAATAAATTACCGAATAATTCGACTAATTCCACCTCCTGCATAATTGCATCAGATTTGATTTGCGGATCGATGGCACAAAGTGTACCAAACAAGCTGCCGTCTTCATGGATGAGCGGTTGACCGATGTAAGACTTAATATTGACTTGCTGGTTAATCGGTGCAGTTGCATATAATGGAATGTCTTCTGAACGCGGAGCAATTTTAGGACCTTTACCGGCAATCATGTGAAAGCAAAATGAATCCGCCCACTGAAATACCTGTCCGGGCTGAACATCATAACCATGGTCTTCGCTTTGCAGCACAATCCAGTCTTTACCTTCTACCCGGGTAATCATCCACAAGTTAAATCCGAAGCGTGAATGGAGAAACTTTAAAACCGCTTGCCCCGCCTCTTGAAAACTTCTGAAATTTATATGGTCCATATGAACAAACCTATGATGATGATCATAAAATAAATATTTTTTTGATTTACTTTAAAATATATTTTAATTGAGCAAAACCGATTCTAAATATAAACGCGCATATATCAAATTATATTTTGCTGCAACCGCTTCAGCTGATTATTAAAAAAGAGACGCTAAGCACCTCTTTTTTAATTCTTTAATATTTAAGCTTCGCTTGGATTGGTCAATTCCGTCATTGGCCAGCGTGGCGTCGTCGTCACAGACAAACCATCATGCTGACCTGCTTTTAAGCGCTGATAACCGGCAAAAGCAATCATGGCACCATTATCGGTACATAAAGCCGGTTCTGCATAATAAACTTGGGCTTTAATTTTAGCCAAATCTGCTTCCAGACGCTCACGTAAACGTTTGTTGGCACTTACCCCGCCGGCAATGACCAAACGCTTTAACCCAGTCTGCTTCAAGGTTTTTACCGATTTTTTAACCAGTGTATCTACCAGTGCTTCCTGGAAGGATGCAGCGATATCCGCCTCACGGTTCTGACCTTCCACTTTTTTCAGCTGAATCGAAACAGCAGTTTTTAAACCGCTAAATGAAAAATCCAGACCTTGATGCAGCATCGGACGTGGAAAATCAAAAGCTGTGGCATCACCCTGCTCTGCAAGACGTGAAATATTCGGACCACCCGGATAAGGCAAACCCATCATCTTCGCGACTTTATCAAAAGCTTCACCGGCAGCATCGTCGATCGATTCACCCAGCAATTCATACTGACCGATGCCGTGCGCTGCCATGAGCTGGGTATGCCCACCAGAAACCAATAAAGCGACAAACGGAAACTCTGGTGGAGTTTTAGACAACAAGGGTGCCAACATATGACCTTCCATATGGTGCACACCAATGGCCGGTTTATTCAGTGCAAATGCCAGGGTACGCCCAAACAATGCACCAGTCATGAGGGCTCCCATCAAGCCGGGACCACGTGTATAGGCGACTGCATCAATGTCTGATTTTTTAATCTTGCTTTGTTCAAGCAACTGATTGATTAAAGGAATGAGCTTGCGCACATGATCACGTGAAGCCAGTTCCGGGACTACGCCCCCATATTCGGCATGCAGTTTAATCTGACTATATAACACCTGTCCTATTAAGCCGACTTCACTGTCATAGAGTGCTAACCCGGTTTCATCACAAGAAGTTTCCAAGCCCAGAACGATCATTAAACTGCCTTTTACCCGTATCTAAATATTGCTAAAGCTATTATAGACTTGTGATATGAGATGTAAATGAGTAAAATACTGTCCTTCACTTGTGATCTAAGGCAATCGTGCTATAGATCTTATCCATAACTTAATGAGGATTCTTCATGCCACAAGTTAAATTGAAAGAAGGCGAACCAGTAGACGTAGCTATCCGTCGTTTCAAACGTTCATGCGAAAAAGCAGGTGTTTTAGCTGACGTTCGTAAACGTGAATTCTACGAAAAACCAACTCAAGAACGTAAACGTAAAAAAGCTGCTGCTGTTAAACGTTACCAAAAGAAATTGGCTCGCGAATCAGTTCGTACTACTCGCCTTTACTAAGATTAATTTGTGATTGACTGCTTGGACTAAATAAATGACTACTTTAAAAAACCAAATTACTGAAGTTTTGAAAGCAACTATGCGTGCTAAAGAAATGGATAAGTTGACGGTTATTCGTAGTCTGCAGGCAGCAATTAAGCAAATCGAAGTCGATGAACGCAAAGAGCTTGACGACGCTCAAGTTCTTGCGGTCATTGAAAAACAAATTAAACAACGTAAAGAATCGGTTAAAGCCTTTGAAGGCGCTGGCCGAGATGATTTAGCTAGTAAAGAGCAAGCCGAAATTGAAGTGTTATCTCAATTTCTACCAGAAGCTATGACTGAGGAAGAGCTTGATTCTATCATTGCGCAGACAATTACTGCACAAGAAGCTACTAGCATGAAAGATATGGGTAAGGTGATGAATTCTCTGCGTCCGCTCATAGCCGGGCGCGCCGATCCTGCACAAGTTTCAGCTAAAATTAAAGCAAAACTGAGCTAATTCCCAACTCCAGAATCATTCTTTAGCGTTGAACTGCCTTTAAGCAAAGACAGTTCAAATATTTCCCCTAATCTCGCATAAACATTTCCGATTATTTCAGATCACACTGAATATTATATTTTTTCAAAATCAGCATTTCTTTTGACGACATCACTTGATGAATCACGTCTTGCCTGGTCATTTGTCTAAATTGACGGTCCAAAGCTTCCCTGTTCTGATCTGCCGCCTGATACAACCGATCAATATAACTGCCCACTATTGCACAGTACTGTGTTTGCTGCTTTGGCGTAAAGCTCGTCTGTTGCGCATTTAGACTGCTAAAAAAGTTTCTGCTCTCCTGCTTGTACTGCTCAGAGATTTGACCTACTGCTGCGACGTATTGCTCAACACTCGCAACCGCTACATTTGATCCTGCACACCCCAACAATATTAAGGAAAATAATATTTTTTTCATAAATTAATACATTTAATCATTAAAACCATAAATTCACCCGCAGATTATCACAAAGTGAGCAAATTCAGCTGTAGATTTTATTCATCTATTATATACAGAAAATCAGGTTTATAGTGCATATAGGCTTGCTCGGAAGGTACAGGTAAATGCCCTTGCATTACCGTTCCCAAACGTAAACGCATAATATCCGGCACATCGACCCGATATGAATAAATCGGACTACCGCATTCCTGACAAAAAACCCGGGCTTTATTCGGACTATGGAAATATTCTTTTAAAAATTTAATACCGTGGGTAATTTCAAATTCTGATTTCTGCAATGGACTATTCCAGCCAAAGATGGAACCTTGAGCCATTTGACAATCCTTGCAGTAACAGATGATGGTTTTTTCAATTTCACCCTCATAACGATATTTCACTCTTCCACACAAGCATTGACCTTCTAGCATGCGTCACTCCTTATTTTTATTATCATTGCAGCATAATCATATCCGGCTAAATTCTGAGCTGTCGCTCTTTTTGCATTTCCTGAATCCGTGCTTTTAATTTTGCCGCCAGCATTTCATTATCTTTAATCAGGCGCTGGGCATGCAATAAGGATTTAATCGCATTTTCTTCCAATCCTGACCAGTATTCCACTTCTGCCCGGTAACGCAGCACATTCACCGTTCTAAACGGTGACTGCCGGTCTATATTGGCCGCTTGCTGCATCAGGCGCCAGGCCTGAATATCACGAGGATTTTTATTGATAAAACGCTGAATCAGACTGAATGCCTGCATAGGCTCTTTTTGACGGATATAGACTTCTGCCAGCTTAAAAGCCAAAGCCCGGTTTTCCGGCATGATCCGTGCTGCTGATTGAACAGCCTGATAGGCTTGCTCGGTTTTATTTTGTCCCAAATAAATATCGGTTTGAATTAAAACCAATAAATTATTTAGACGCTGCTGTGCTTTCGCCTGATTCAAAACCTGCTGTGCCAAAACATAATCGCCCTGTTTTAAATAAAATGCGGATAAAGCCAGCTGGCCGGCAAAATTATTGCGATTTGCCAAAACCTGGAGTTGCTGTTCCGTCGCCTGATTTGAAATGACCCGGCTATACCATTTCAGGATTTCAAAATCTTCATCATGTAAATTGGATTTTATACAGGGAAATTGATTGGCCCTTAAACGCGCCTCACTCATCCGCTCGGTGCTGAGTGGATGGGTGAGCCAGAAATCAGGCAGGAAACTGACTTTACTGGTTGCCCGGTCCATCACTTCAAAAAAGTCCGCCATACTTTGCGGATTATAGCCTGCGCTATACATATACTGCATGCCAATCCGGTCCGCTTCACGCTCCTGATTACGGCTATAGTTCAGCTGTTTATCCATCATCGCTGCCTGAGAGCCCAACATCACCGCAGTTCCGGCATCGCCATCCGCTTGAGAAGCAATCAGTGCACCGACCAGCAATCCTGCCAAGGTTAACAGGCCTTGCCCCTTAAAAGCTTCCTGTGAACGACTGTAATGACGTTGTGACACATGCGCCACTTCATGCGCCATCACTCCAGCGACTTCATCCATATTTCGGGCAGATGTCACCATTCCCGTGTTGATGGCAAACAACCCACCCGGAACAGCAAAAGCATTGATTTGCGGATCATTGATAATCACCAGACCTATGGGCTGACCCAGCTGGGTCTGGCTTAAAATATGTGAAAATACACTCCCCAACTGATCTTCCAGCCACGGATTCTGCAAAACGGGCATTTGGTGCTGTACTTCACGAAAGACTTTTTCACCAATCATTCTTTCTTTTTGCTGGTCAATCAGCCCGACTCCACTGCCAATTTCAGGAACACTCAATTGCGGCGTTGAATTGAAATTTGCACTGTGCGTTAATGCCATGGCTGAAATCAAAGTGATGTTGCAAGCCCATAAAAACCGTTTCAATGTGATGTTCTCAAACTGCTTTTTTTCAATTTATCCGAATATAACATTGAAAATTGGAGCAATTTGCAATGAAGTGTTATCAAATTTTAAGAAAAGGCAGGATTCACCAAATAAGGAGGTGTACGTCCTTCCAGGGCCTCAACCAGGTTACGATAAGCCAGTTCAGCCATTTTTTTACGCGTTTCCGCAGTCGCAGAACCCACATGCGGCATAGTCACCACATTTTCCAGAGCAAAAAGTTCTGATGCCTGCAAAGGTTCTTTGGCATAGACATCCAGTCCGGCAGCAAAAATTTTACCTGCTTTGAGCGTATCAATCATTGCCTGCTCATCCACCACGGAACCACGGGCAATATTGACAAAAACTGCATGTGGCTGCATTTGATCGAACTCGTGCTGCCCAATCAGAGCTTGGGATTCTGCATTTAAATCCACAGCGACCACCACAAAATCAGACTGTTTCAACAACTCATTCAAGGCACAGTAGCGGGCGTTTAAGGGCTGTGCCAGTTCCAGTTTTTCACGGCGGTTATGGTAAAGAATGTTCATGTTAAAACCATAAAAACCACGCCGTGCAATCGCAGCGCCGATATTGCCCAAACCGATGATGCCGAGCGTTTTACCAAAAATATCCTGCCCGAATTGTGCCGTCCCCACAGTGCGTTGCCAATTGCCCTGCTTGGTCCATTGATCCAGGGCGGGAACTTTACGTGCTGCGCTCATCAGCAAACTAAAAGCTAAATCGGCCGTGGTTTCGGTTAATACATGCGGGGTATTGGATAACCAGATTTTTTGCTGGTTTAAATAGGCCAGATCATAATTGTCATAACCCACACTGACACTGGAAATAATTTTAAGCTGTTGTGCTGTCGCCAGATTATCCGCATTAAGTAAACGCCCTGCACCAATCATGCCATCGGCATCTTTCACCTGTTCACGTATCTGTTCATTCACATCACCCTGTTTCGGGTTGATGATGACCACCTGATATTGTTGTTGTAATCGCTGAAGGATATCCCGATCTAACTGGCTAAAAACTACGACTTTCTTGTTCATGTTCCATCCGTGTTGTGAGGCGATTTTTGCATAAACTGCCACAGGCGTTTTTTTAACAGGGGCTGATCCAGCATTTCCTGCAAACCCGCCAGATTGATGCTTTTTGAATGTTTAAAATAAGCACATTGTCCGAGAAAAATAATGTTTTTATCTGCACTGATTGCGTCTAAAAAGCCTTGCACATAACTTTCCGCGCCATGACCATCCTGAAAGTTCATCAGAGGAAATGGCCACTGCAATTCATAATATTCAGCCAGCACCGCATGCTGGATATTATTCCAAAGCTGCTGCTGCTCGGCGGTGATTTCGGTTGCATCAATCACAATGACACAATGCGACAAACTCAAGGCCTGCAACTGGAACGCTGCTATTTGTAGTGCTGCACGCTCTACAATCACTTCAGCCACAACTTCAGCTTTTTCTACACTTGCTGCAACTGGAGCATTCAATGGCTCGACATGTTCAAATGCTTGATCTTGATCTGCTTGAAGCTCTAATGGTAATACAACTGGCGTTTTTTCCAGTACGATTTCAGTCTGATATTCAGCTGCGGCCTGATCTCGCCACAGCGATGAAGATGGCATTTTTTGACATGCAACATCCCGAGGAATCCAGATATCGATCCCCAATGTTGCCAATATGTCACGCTGATGCCCGATCATCTTTTTTCATCACCAATTGAATACTGGGTATTCTAACGAGATTACTGATTTTTTGCTGGGCTTTTATTGAATCATCACCCATTTTATCGCAGCTTGTTCAGACAATCATTAAACTGTTTTTCTTCTGCATCAACTCGACAATTTCATCGGTTTCAAAACCAAAACGCCAATACAGCAGCTGCAGAACATCAAGCTCGTCCTGGGTAATAATGCGGTCATTCCACAAACATAACTCGGCAACCCCTAAAATACTTAAACGGTCACGAAGCAGCAAACCCGCAATATCATTTAATATTTCTGCCAGATCAATCGGCTCATCCGAAATTTCGGCATACATTTCCAGTTCCTGTACCGTCAATACCCGGTGGAGAATTTTTTTCCGCACATCGAGCTGATTCTGGCTATTAATCTGTTGTACATGCAACAAGGCATCTATCAGGCGTACGATCTGCGGCTTGACATCTTCCAGTGAAGTCGGGGTATGCAATGGCAGCAGATTTAATTCAAATTTCACACACTCCAGCAATAAAGCATCCAGCAGACCAATTTCCCCATCTTCCTGAATAATTCGCGCCAGTTTCATTAAAAACTGGCGTGCAATGGTCGCAGGCATCGTGCCGATATTTTTACAGGCTTCGTAAAAGATGGAGATATGTACCCGACCATCCAGATGCAGCAATGAATCGACAATGGCACGACTGACTTCTGCCTCGGCAGGAATAAATTCACGGTATTGGCGAATCATTAAAATCGCCACCATCACCTCGCGTGAACCGGTTGCAGTCTGCAATGCCCGTTGGATCAGTTCAGGACGTAGCATGTTGTCGCGAATTTCTGGCTTTAGGGGCTTGATGGCATCATTAATCGCAAAACTGATTGGTGATAAACGCAGCAATGGCAACGGCTGTGGTGAACTCCACGGCGTATAGACTTCACTGTTCAGCTCATCAAGCGAACGAAACAGACTGAATAGTGGCTGATTACGCAATTTTTTTAAATTTTCAAGCTGCAAATCCTGCACCAGACCAGGGTTCAATTCATAAATACGCTGTTCGATGCTGGGATGAATATTCATCCAGTTTTGTGGACTTAAAGAGTTAGCAAAACACATATGCGAAATGGATTCGGCATATTCACTGTGAATTTGCGAACCTGAATGATGGACATAAATTCTGAGTAAAGTTTGCACATTGGCATCGTTTTGAATCAGGCGCCTGGTTTTCTGGTCATTTTTAAAGGTCCGGCTACCCAGCGAAATATATTTAATCAGACGGGTAATCAACACCCCCAGGCTTCCAATCAGCCAGATTATTCCTCCCAGGGCCACGAAAGAAGTGGCAAATTTATGTGTATGTGCCTGACCATGCTTGGTAAAACCCAGTTTGGCAATTTTACTGCCCCACTGGCTCAAAGTGCTCAGACTACTGTAGAGAATTTTTAAGCGGGTGTTTTCAGCGGTTTCACCAGACAGAATTTTATTAAACTCATGACTGAGCAAACCATAAAGTTCCAATTCATCCAGATTCTGTAAAGCGCCCCAAGTCAAAATAATCACAATATCGCGCGGATAAAACCCTGCGGTCAGCGCATTCACGCCAACTTCATCGGGAAGCACATAGATTGCCGGTGCCTCAATTAAAAAAGTATCCGCCAGTTGTTCAGTAATTTTAAGGGCAATGCTTTCTTCAGGAATACTTTCGATAAGACTTAAGCGGCGAGCCCCCATCTGTTTTGCCAGTGAGTGTCCGCCTGAACGAAAGACATAAAACTCATACAATACAGAAATAGCCATTACGCTCAGCAAAAGCACAATCAGATAAGGGCTCAGTACATGCCAGAAGATGGATTGAGTCTGGTCAAAATAGAAAACGTTCAATCCGACAATAGTATTTAAAATAAATAACGAAAGCAGCACCGCAAGCAGACAAATACTTGCAGACCAAACCATATTTTTATTTTTTATGAACAAATAACCCGCACTTTTCAATGTAAATTTCCTGTATTACATTGTATTTATTCACACATCATAAATTAAAAAAGCGGGAATTTCCCGCTTTTCATGGTATGCCAGAAGAATTTATTCTTCTTTCACACCAGTCAAGTCTACTGATGCTGCATCAATATTGACATCAATATAACCATCTTGAGCCTTTTTAGCAGAGTCGTTACGCTTGCTTTCCAGTTCATCCAGATAAGCTTCATCGATACCGCCCGCTACATACACACCATCAAACACCGAACAGTCAAATTCCTGTAATGCCGGTACCTTGTTAGTACGAACTGCACCTTTTAGATCTTCCAGATCCTGGAAAATCAAACGGTCTGCACCAATAATTTCACGGATTTCCTCAACACTGCGGTTCGATGCAATCAGTTCCGCTTTTGCTGGCATATCAATACCGTACACGTTTGGATATTTCACCATCGGTGCAGCCGAAGCAAAGAATACTTTTTTCGCACCCGAATCGCGAGCCATTTGAATGATTTCGTTACAGGTGGTACCACGTACAATCGAGTCATCTACCAGTAAAACGTTTTTGCCTTTGAACTCCAGTTCAACCGGGTTGAGCTTTTGACGTACTGATTTCTCGCGTTGTTTCTGGCCAGGCATAATGAAGGTACGCCCGATATAACGGTTTTTCACAAAGCCTTCACGGAATTTAACACCCAAAGTATTTGCAAGCTCTAAAGCTGAAGTACGTGAAGTATCTGGAATTGGAATCACCACGTCGATGTCGTGCTCATCTCCCCATTCACGGATGATTTTGCTGGCAAGCTTTTCACCCATTTTTAAACGTGCTTTATACACTGAAATGCCGTCAATAATGGCATCTGGACGTGCAAAATACACATATTCAAAGATACAAGGACGATATTCAGGATTAACCGCACATTGCTTGCTAAACAACTCACCCTTCGAGGTAATGAAAATGGCTTCGCCTGGCTCGATATCACGTTCAACCCTAAAGCCTAGAGCGGTAATCGCCACAGACTCGGAAGCAATGATATATTCAGTGCCGTTTTCAGTTTCACGCGAACCATAAATCAGTGGACGAATACCATTCGGGTCACGGAAACCCACCAGACCATGTCCGGTAATCATGGCAACCACACCATAAGCACCTTTGCAGCGCTCGTGTACACGTGACACCGCATTAAAGATATCTTCCGGGGTTGGATTCAATTTGCCACTTTTCTGCATTTCATGCGCAAAAACGTTCAACAATACTTCAGAATCCGAATCGGTATTCATATGACGAAGATCTGTTTTAAACAAATCTTCATGAATTTCTTCAGCATTGGTCAAGTTACCATTATGCGCCAAGGTAATCCCGTAAGGCGAGTTCACGTAAAATGGCTGTGCCTCTGCACTGCTTGAAGAACCCGCTGTCGGATAACGCACATGACCAATACCGTAATTGCCTAGCAGGGCACGCATGTGACGCGTATGGAAGACATCTCGCACCATACCGTTGTCTTTACGCAGGAATAGCCGCCCGTTATGACAGGTTACTATTCCGGCTGCATCCTGACCACGATGCTGTAACATCGTCAATGCATCAAACAACATTTGGTTAACGGGTGACTTACCAGCTATACCAACTACTCCACACATAGCAACCTCGCAAACAAGCTAGGATTAATAAAAAGGATTATTTGTTGATTCGCCTGTACGCGCTGCATGTTTCTGCGTTTTTTCAGACGATGTGTCGGAAGATGACGCTGCATCTTCAGACTTGATATGAGAAAGTGCCCCTTGCGCCGCTTCTTTAGAAAGTTCAGTCGCCCAGGGTGCATACGGAATAAGGAGTTGTACAAATTTAGACTGTTTCCAGTGCGGAGAACTTTCCACCCAGGGGCCCAGGCCCTGCATGGTGATGAGTACAATCAATAAACCTTTTAAAGAGCCAAAAGCGCCACCCGCCAAACGGTTTAACGGGCCGAGTTTCAGGCTTTTTAATATCTTGTTGAGTAAGGCAGTAATAATCCAGGTTAAAACCACCATCAGCAATACAATAAATGCAAAAGCTGCTATTTTTTGTACTACCGGATCTCCACTGAGTGAGACCATCGAAGGTGCCAGGATGGTTGCGTATTTTGCACCGACTATGAGTGCAAAAACCCATCCTACCAAGTTCGCAAAGGCTGAAACCAATCCTTGTCGCAAACCGTTGAGCCCTCCAATGAGCAAAATAATCAGTATGAAGATATCCAGCGTATTCATGGCGTGTTTAAAGCATCAATACAGTCTTTAATCAGGGCTGGACCTGTATATATGAGGCCACTATAAATTTGTACAAGGCTGGCACCTGCCTGCTGTTTCGCAGCGGCCTGTTCGCCAGACAAAATCCCGCCTACCCCGATCAATGGAATCTGACCTTGTAATACTTTAGCAAAAGCGGCAAGACAAGCGGTACTTTTTTCAAATACCGGAGCGCCAGACAAGCCACCCGCTTCATTGCCATATTTCAGGTTTTCTACCCCTTCACGAGACAAGGTGGTATTGGTCACAATCAAACCATCAATTTTAAACTGGATTAACTGTTTGGCAATGAACTGAATATCTTCATTGCTCAGATCCGGTGCAACTTTCAGCACCAGAGGCACATAATGCTGATGCTCTTCCGCCAGTTCAAGCTGACGCTTTTTCAAGGTTTGCAGCAACTCGGTCAAGGCATCGCCGCTTTGCAGGCTGCGCAAATTTTTGGTATTCGGCGATGAAATATTGACCGTGATATAGGAAGCGTAGTTATAAACTTTTTCCAGGCAAATCAGATAATCATCAACGGCATTTTCAACAGGAGTATCGGCATTTTTACCAATATTAATACCTAAAATGCCCTTGAATTTTGCTGCCTTGACATTTTCAATCAGCTTGTCTACCCCGTCATTATTAAAGCCCATACGGTTAATAATGGCCTTGGCTTCAGGCAAGCGGAATAAACGGGGATGCGGATTGCCCGATTGGGGACGTGGTGTAATGGTTCCAATTTCAATAAAACCAAATCCCAGTCCAGCCAGGGCATCAATATAAGCGCCATTTTTGTCTAAACCGGCCGCCAAACCTACCGGATTGGGAAATTCAATTCCCATACAGGTCACAGGTTTGGACGCTACGTTTTGACGCATCATGCCCATGCGATGAGCTGATTTCAATAACGATAGTGTGAGCTCATGTGCACGCTCCGGTGCTAAAGAAAACAACAAAGGGCGGGCAAGAGAATACAACATATCTATAAAAGTCTACTGCTTTTTAAGTCGCCATATTATAGGCATAGCCCGGAGAAAACACCATGCTTAGCAGATCTTTATTTTTACCCTTTATTGCACTGTCGCTGTTAATTTAATCTGTCCCGCCTCGGAAATTAATTCTATTTTCTCAAGACTTAGACCCATCTGCGCCAATTGGGTTAAAAAATTTGCCAAAATGGCATAATTTTCATGTGCCGCGACAATCTGGATTTGCTCGCCTGTTTGTTGGGATGCCACAGACAATCCCTGCTGCTGGGCAACGCGCTGGACTTTATCTGCCGCACTTAACTGCACATCATCTGCAGCTTTCATGGTCACTGCATTGCTTTGCATCCACACGATCATGTCTTTAAAGTCATTGACCCGATTCTGCTGTTTATTCGCAGCGGCATGCATATACCAAAGGGCTGAACCAATAGCCGCAACCAGCACAAAAATCGTGGTAAAGATCACCAGATAACGTTCACGTTGCGACAGCTGATCCAGATAATCCGTGGCTCGCTCAATGAATTGGTCAATCGAGTTTTGCAGTTTTTCTGATGTATTCATTATTGTATTTTCACCAATCCAATTGCACCTGCACCATTGGGCTGAATATTGCCTAATTCTGCCTTAAAGCCTTGCTGATTGAGCTGCTGGGTCAAGTTTTGCAAAGCAGTCGCAGAGTTGGCTTTCAATTCCATATTTAAAATAGAAGCATCATAATTGATCCGATTAGCCACAATCTGATTTTGCATCAGTACCGGACCAATCCGGCTCAGTAACTGTAAAGCTTGAGTGTTGGCACTTTTATTCAAGCGTACATGACTTTCAAACTGGCTTTTTAAATTCTGCTCGGTCACACGGCTGCTCTGACCAAACCAGTACTTATACTGATCAATGGCTTGTAAAGCAGTCTGATCCGCCACCTTTTTATATTTATACCAGCGTGTTGCGTCATAGCCAAACTGGACCACAACAGCAGCAACCAAGACCGCAGCACAGGCTTTCCAATAGCCCGATATACCCTGACTGTTTTTAGCTTTAGGCAAAATATTAAAAGGATGATGTTGCGCTTTTTTTAATACCGGCACTTCATAATGAAAAGATTCAATCCGTTCATGCGTCACCATGGCTTCAAGGCTTTGCATTTGTTCAGCAGTAAAATTGCTGATTTTATAAGATTGCCCCGGAGTCTGATAATCTAAAAAAAGTGCCAGATCATCTACCGAATTGCCCATAAATTCGCTTTCACGGACCAGCAAGCGTCCTGACAGATTCGCAATGATGGTTTTTCCCACCTCTGGAACCGGTAAAACAAGAAAATCCGGTAATAAGGAAACAACCTTAACCGGGATTAAGTTCAAGGCATGTTGTAAGGTTTCAACGGTGCTATTGGCTACACCTAAAATGATCAATTGATCTGGATGTTGAAAATGATGCAATATTTTCATTGAATCGATGGGCAAAACCACAAATTCTTCTAATAAATATTTGACCCCATCCGCACCCAATTTCTTGTATTGGGGCCTGGATAGACTCTGTTGCAGCATTTGTACATCGCGACTGGGAAAAAATACAATCGCTTCCTGTCCATGATAGCCTTGAATATCTTGAATTAATTGTTCAAGACTAGAGGCCTGAGACCAGCTCTCTCCAGTCGACCATTGCCAAACCCCATTGGCTTCAGGCATCCATAAATACAACATTAATGTTTTTCTGCCGTTTTAATTAATATTTTATGCGTTTGGAATAAAACTTTTTAACTGTGTTGATAAACCAGTTGCAATCACTGCCTGTTCATATATCCGCGCTTCAGCCAGAGCATACGGATGAAAAGGTTCTGCTGTCAACAATGCTGCAATATGCGCCACCACATTCATATGGCACACTACCACAATAGACTCATAAGGAAGCTGAGACAGCCAGTCCACTGCCAATTTTGCGTCATCATCCGGCTTAATCTTATTGCATACCAGCACGGGTACATCACGAAAATAATGTTGCAAATGTGCCAGGGTTTCCTGCGCACGCAATAAAGGACTCACCACAAAGGCATCAGGCCGGATGATATCCTTTAAATATTCTGCGGTAAGTTGGGCCTGCGTATGTCCACGCTCGGTCAAAGGACGCTTGTCATCATTGCCATGCACCGCAGGAGCGGCTTCACCATGACGGACTAAGGTAAGTTGCATAAAAATTCCTTATTTTCAAATATGCAGCAATTATAACCAAGCTTTATGAACGCAATAAGATGATTTAAAAATTACACTTCATTGTGAGGTAAAACAAACTCCACATCACTACGGTGACCATTTTTCATGAGTGAAAGTGCAATGCTTAAAGGTGGCGCACCTTCAAAAATCACATCATATAAAGCACTGGTAATTGGCATATACACACCTAATTCTTCCGAACGGCTGCGCACCTGCACAATGGTATTGATCCCTTCCGCAGTTTGCCCCAATTCTTGGGTGGCCTGTTCCAGGGTCTTACCTGAACCCAAGGCAAAACCCACCTGATAGTTACGGCTGAGCGGACTATTACAGGTTGCAAACAAGTCACCCACGCCAGACAATCCCAGGAATGTCAGCGGGTTTGCACCCAGTTTCACCGCAAAACGGCTCATTTCTGCCAGTGCGCGGGTCAGAATCATGCTCTTGGTGTTTTCACCCACTTTATAAGCAGCAGCCATGCCCATGGCAACCGCATAGATATTTTTTAAAGCTCCACCCAGTTCCACACCATGCACATCATCACTACCAAAAACCCGGAACAATGCACTATGCAATGCTTGCTGTACAGCATAACGTACCAGCTCTGACTGGCTGGCAATGACCGTTCCTGCAGGTTGCCCGGCCATAATTTCCTTGGCCAGGTTCGGCCCGGAAAGCACACCATAGGGAACCTGGGGCAATTCTTCACGAATAATATCGCTCATAAAATGAAAGGTTTTCGCCTCAATGCCTTTGGTTAAGGAAATCACGGCCTGCGAGCTGATAAAAGGCTTGATTTGTTTCAGTACATCGCGAAAAGAATGGCTAGGAATAGCCACCAGAATAATGTCACGATTACAGACAGCCGTTTCTAAATCCGATACCGCCTTTAAACCCGGCTCCAAAACAAAATCGGGTAAATAGCGTTTATTGATATGGGTCTGATTAATTTCTGCTGCTGCTGCCTCATCACGAATCCAGATCATGGTGTCGCAACCATTGCGTACAGCAGTATTGGCCATTGCAGTACCAAAACTGCCACCACCCAACACGGTCACACGCAAGGCCGTTTTTTGATCAATTGCAACCGGTTCAACAAGATCTGAAAATTTCAACTCTGACATTATTTTTATATCTCAACTCATGATTCAATACAGTTACTTATTCCAATAACTGACATAGTTTTGTGTATCCACTGCTGTACGCGCTGGAATCGCTTTCGCTGCGGTTCCAATATAAATAATTCCAGAAATTAAATCATCTTCTGACAGCTCCAAGATTCGCTTAAACAATGGCGACTCAACCACTGCCCCGCTGCGCCACATGGTTGAAAAGCCTTGCACTTGCAAAGACAACAAGAAGTTTTCAATTGCTGCGCCTGAACTTAAGGTCTGTTCAAAATTAGGAACTTTCGGGTGTGGCTGAAATTGGGTTAAGGCCAAAACCAGTAATGGTGCACGAAATGGATGATTTTTTACCCGCTCCAATTGAACAGGATCAGTTTCACCTAAATCCGCCAAAGCTCTGGAAAGCAACTCCCCAAAAGCTTCACGCTGATCGCTCGGAATGACAACAAAACGGGTGGGCTTTAACCGATGATGGTCCGGCGCAGTCAAAGCTGCCTGAAAGGCTTTCTCCAGTTGCTCTGCATTCGGCGCAGGCTCAACCAAATGCCCAATCGACTGACGCTGATGAATATTCTGATGAACCGTATCTACCGCTGAATCCGTCATTGACTTTGATATCTATTTACTAAAATATTTCACCAAGATTAGCATAATCTTGTTCAGTTACTCTAGAGCGTTAAGTGAATGTCTACTCCACAATGGCCGACTGAACTAAGCTTCAGTCACAGAGAGTTCATATAAAGCTGCATATTTCATACAAGTCCTTCAAAAATCATTCAAAAAATCATGTTCAAATAGCTTAAATTCTCTTTAAAACAATCCAGGGGGAAAAAGATGAAACAAGTCTTTGCACTCGCTTCAACTGTTGCCGTTGCTCTCGCCTTAACTGCCTGTGCATCCAATCCGACCACATCTTTAGCGATCCAAAAAGAAAATAATCAATATGAAGTGACGGGAATTGGTAAAAGCAGTTTAATTTCTAAAAATAACGCGATTACTGCAGCAAATAACGCCTGTGGTAAAAAAGCCACACCCGTCATCGTGAATGAAAAAACTGAATACAACGGTGCCTTAAAAGGTGTAGTCGATGAGCAAACCGGACAAATGATTCAGGCTGCAACCACTGTCCTTGGTACCTTGGCTGGCAAAAGTGGCAGTCTGGCACGCGATGAAGACTATCAAACCGTACTGACCTTCACTTGTCGAGCCAACTAAATATTCAAAGAATGGTCTATTTCATCTTATTCATTGAATAAAGCTGTCTAAAGCCCAAACAAAAAAGCCGCTTATTGAAGCGGCTTTTTCTACTCTTTAATGCGGCAATAAATTTCTTAAAACTAGCAATACCCTTCCAGACGGGTCAAAGGCAATTTCTGGCCAATCGCTTTTTCAATTTCCGGAAGATAGAACGCATCATCTTCAGACAGGAAACTGATACTCACCCCACGCGTTCCCGCACGACCGGTACGGCCTATACGATGCACATAGTCATCCGACTGTTCAGGCAAGGTAAAGTTGATCACATGTGAAACACCATCCACATGAATACCACGACCTGCAACATCGGTTGCGATCATAATATTATGCTGACCGTTCTTAAACTGATCCAGCATTTTCAGGCGCTTGTCCTGTGCAATTTCACCTGAAAGCATCACCACCTTATAACCGTCTTTTTTCAGGTGATCATAAAGCTTGCGTACCTGGTCACGACGGTTGGCAAAAATCATGACTTTTTCAATCGGCTCATCCCGCAGGATTTCTTGCAACAACTTATATTTATCTGTTTTGGCAACCATATACACGCGCTGTTCTACATCGGCATTGGTTTTCTTTTCCGGCTCAATTTCCACAGTCACCGGTTCGAACAACCACTGTTGCGCCAGATTCAACACATCATAGCTAAAGGTGGCAGAGAACATTAAGGTTTGACGTTGTTCTTTACGTGGAGAAAAACGCACAATACGTTTTACCGATGGAATGAAGCCCATATCCAGCAAACGGTCTGCTTCATCAATCACCAAAAATTCAATCTGGTCCAGCCAGACTTCTTTTTGTTCTACAAAGTCGATTAAACGACCTGGTGTCGCCACAATAATATCGACAAAATTTTTATCCAGCTGGGCTTTCTGCTTATCAAAATCTACCCCACCCAGCAAAGTCACCAGATGCAGGTCGGTAAATTTGGTCAGCTCTTTGGCATCACTTTCAATCTGTAAAGCCAGCTCACGTGTAGGCGCAAGAATCAGCGCACGCGGCTCGCCACGAAAGCGTTGTTCTTTAATCGGATTATTCAGCAAATCATTAATGACACTGACCAGGAAAGCCGCTGTTTTTCCTGTACCGGTTTGTGCACGGCCAATGGCATCATGTCCAGCCAAAGTGAATTTTAAAACCTTTTCCTGAATAGGTGTCATTTCTTTGAAACCTAAAGCATCAATCGCCTGTTTCAGTTTCGGATGTAAATTTAAGGTTTCAAAACCAGATGACATATAAAGGTGCTCTAACTTAATGATCAGGAAAAATAGGAATCTATTATAAACAAAAACGCCCCAAATTACATTGGGGCGTTCTCATGAATAATCAGGCGATTAGTCTAAAGGTTGTACTTCTTCCGCTTGGAAGCCTTTTTGACCTTTAACTACGCTGAATTCAACACGTTGACCATCACGAAGTGAACGGTGGCCGTCACCTTGGATAGCGCGGAAATGAACGAATACGTCGTCGCCGCCGTTACGTTGAATAAAGCCGAAGCCTTTAGTGTCGTTGAACCATTTAACTACGCCTTGTTCACGAGCTGTCATAAGTTAATCCTCATTGTATTTAATTAAAGGACCACCCGGTGTTGCAAACAGCAGAGTAAACAAGGTTTAAAAATAATTATTATTTCTAAGCTTGTAATCATTCTGTATTACTATTAACAAAATCCCGGTTACATCCATTGCGATATTCATTTTAAGACAGCTGAAATAGCGTCATTAATTTTGAATACGCGACGAGCTTAACACGGGTTTATGACAATTCATACTGTTTTTTTTGATTAATCTTCTTTTTGATTCCGCTTCTTTTTTACTAATTATTTCCTTATTTTAGATAAGTACTTTTATGTTGAAGTTATATAATTTTATTGGGCTTTGGCACCAAATTTGCTAAGATTTAACTAAATTGAATTAGATATTGAATGTGATGAATGATCTGGCCAATTCAGCAGTAATCATTGATGCGATGGGCAAGCCTTGCCCCATGCCCTTATTGATGCTTAAACGAGCAATTAAGAATAATTCTGGCGGCATTTTTTTACTCAAGTCTTCAGATCCGCATAGTCAGCAAGATGTAACGCGTTATTGTTCCATGCATCAAATGAACTGCAATATGACCAAAATTTCTGATTTTGAGTATCACTACTTAATTGAATCTTAATTATTTTCAATTAAACTAGAACGTTTCAAATGTGCATAAAAAATTACATTTCTCTACCCAAATTTCCTAATTTCAGAGAAATATTGGATTAAGATAAATTTATTAAGATGGTTATGTCATCCAACTCTCAAGGAGAACACATGAGTGACAGCAGCAATCAATTGATGCCCCTGTCATTATCGGCACCAGGGGTAAATCTCGGTGCTTATATTAGTACTGTCAATCAGATTCCTATTTTAACGGCTGAACAAGAAAAAGAGTTGGCCGAACGCTACTTCTACGACCAAGATTTAGATGCTGCGAAAATGCTCGTGATGTCTCATTTACGTTTTGTGGTGCATATTGCCCGCAGTTATGCCGGTTATGGTTTGCCGCAAGGCGACCTGATTCAGGAAGGCAACCTTGGCTTAATGAAAGCCGTGAAACGCTTCGACCCGAATATGGGCGTGCGCTTGGTGTCATTTGCCGTACACTGGATTAAAGCAGAAATTCATGAATACGTGATTCGTAACTGGCGTATTGTTAAAATTGCCACCACGAAAGCCCAACGTAAATTATTCTTTAATTTACGCAGCTTAAAAAAGTCCAGTAAAAAACTTACCCTGGACGAAGCACAATCCATTGCCAATGACTTGAATGTCACGCCTGAACAGGTACTGGAAATGGAAGGCCGCCTGACTGCCTATGATGCTGCTTTTGAAGCACAAGGCGATGACGATGATGAAGGCTCGACCCATGTCGCTCCAGCCTTATATCTGGAAGATAACCGTTACGATCCGGCACGTTTGGCTGAAGAAGAAGACTACGAAGAACAAAGTACTTCTGCCCTGCATGATGCCATGGATCAACTGGATGACCGTTCACGCAATATTTTACAGCGTCGCTGGCTGGATGATGAAAAATCAACCCTGCATGAGCTGGCTGCAGAATATAACGTGTCTGCCGAGCGTATTCGCCAGCTTGAAAAAAATGCCATGGAAAAAATTAAAGTGGCCATGTCATCCAACTAAGTGCTCGAATACATGTAGGGTATTTTGAAAAAAGGGCTGAGTGCTCTTTTTTCATCTTTAGGCTGCGGTAATGTTGCTTTTTGCCTTTCGTGCAAGTGCCAGAATATGCTAAGTTATGCGCAAATTTATTCAGGTGGTCATTGCTTATGTGGATTGCAATTTCAGCCCTCAATTTAGCTTTTGCCGTCATGCTTGGTGCTTTTGGTGCCCATGGCTTAAAAACACGTGCTACTGAAGCTCAATTGGCGTGGTGGCATACCGCAACTGATTATTTTTTCTATCATGCGCTTGGACTTTTGACGCTTGCCATTTTAGCCAAAGTGCTTCCCCAGCTTCCCATTAAAGCCAGCTTTATCCTGATTCAGGTCGGTATTTTCTTTTTCTGTGGCTCACTGTATGTCATGGCCTTAGGCCTACCCCGCGTTTTAGGTGCCATTACTCCAATTGGCGGTGCTTTGATGATTGCTGGCTGGCTGGTTCTGGCGTGGAATGCCTTTAAATACGTGAAATAAATAAAGGGAATGAATGATGCAGATTTATTTAAATGGCGAAGCAAAAAATACCACATGCACCAATCTATTAGAATTAATTCAAGAGCTTGAACTTGAAGGTAAACGTTTTGCTGTAGAACAGAATGAAATGATCATTTCCAAAAGCAGATTGGCACAGACCCCAATTTGCGCTGAAGATCATATTGAAATTATTCATGCCGTCGGTGGCGGTTAATCGGAGCTCCCATGGAAGACACCCCACTTATAATTGGTTCTCGTACATTTAATTCACGCTTACTGGTCGGTACAGGTAAATATAAAGATTTAACTGAAACCGATTTAGCCATTCAGGCCAGCGGTGCAGAGATCGTCACTGTCGCAATCCGTCGGGTCAATATCGGCCAGCATCCGGATCAGCCGAATTTGCTTTCGGTTGTGCCGCCAGAAAAATATACCATTCTGCCCAATACTGCAGGCTGCTTTGATGCCAACAGTGCCGTGCGTACCTGTATGTTGGCGCGTGAACTGCTGGATGGGCACAACCTGGTGAAACTGGAAGTGCTGGGTGATGAAAAAACCCTTTACCCGAATGTCACTGAAACCTTAAAAGCAGCACGTACCTTAATTGACGACGGTTTCGAGATTATGGTCTACACCTCGGATGACCCGATTATTGCTCAGGAATTGGAGAGTATGGGCTGTGTAGCGATTATGCCTTTGGGCAGTCTGATTGGTTCAGGTCTGGGCATTTTAAATCCGCATACCATTTCCATTATTAAGGAAAATGCCAAAGTTCCGGTACTGGTCGATGCCGGTGTCGGTACTGCCAGTGATGCCGCGATTGCAATGGAACTGGGCTGTGATGGCGTACTGATGAATACCGCCATTGCCGCTGCGCAAAATCCGGTTTTAATGGCCTCGGCAATGAAAAAAGCCGTTGAGGCTGGTCGTGAAGCATTCCTTGCTGGCCGTATGCCACGTAAACGCATGGCCAATGCCAGCTCACCTGAAACCGGTTACTTCTTTAAATAATTTTAATTCAACAATAAAAAAGGCGATATAGATCGCCTTTTTTATATTTCAAGAAAATGCACTTAACGGGTTTAGCCCTTTCTGCATAATCCGGATTTTTACATCCAATACATCATCTTTAACTTGCTGCTGGTAGGCTTGCATATGTGAGGTCTGTAAATGTGCATTTAAATGTTCAATACTTTCCCACTGTTCTAACATGATAATTGAATCAGGAACTTTGGTCTGATAATGAACATTTGAATCATGATCTACCAGTAATTCATAACCGTGACAGCCTTCTTCCTGTAAAACAACAGGTGTTATGTTCCTAAAGGCATTTAATACATTTTCACGATGTTGAACACCCGGGCGAATCTGAATATCTGCAATCACAATCAACATGGTTTACTCCTTAAACAGCCGATCAAGTTAGGCAAAGATATTCATCAGATGTTGACGATAGTCATGTTCATATTGAGCAACATTGGGCATCTTAATCACATCATTCACAATGAAAGTTTCTAAACTTTGCATACCCAAAAATTGATTGGCTTTATGAAAGGGCAAATAAACCCCGTCGACCCCAACACCCTGAAAAAATTGCTCAGGATCATTAAAAGCTTCGATGGGTGCATTCCAGGTTAAGGACAACATATACTTTTTATCGTGAATGAGACCACCCGAACCATATTTTTTCGATGCATCCGAACGCGATCGACCATCACTGGCATATAAAGTGCCATGCCCTTCGGTAAAAATATCATCCATATATTTTTTTACTGTCCACGGTGCACCCATCCACCACCCAGGCATTTGATAAATAATGACATCTGCCCATACATATTTTTGAATCTCTTCCTGAATTTCATAATCGCTATCTGCACGGGAAATTTTAACGCGATGCCCCAGCTCGCCAAGCACAGTATCTGCCAACTCAGTCAAGGTGTCATTTAACTCGCCATTTGAGTGTGCAAACTGTTTGGCACCATTCACGATCAGGATATTACTCATTTATTCGCCTTTGAGGATTCTTTGTCAGCGGTCAATATACTTAAATACCTTATTGATAAAAATTCATGTATTTGCAAAATACTATTGATAAAAAATCAACAATAAAATTATTGATCAAGCAGCTTCCAACCAATTTTTAAAGCTAAAAAAGCACCCTCAGGTGCTTTTTCAAATCATTGAAGAGAATTATGGAATCAAGCCTTCATCTCGCATGGCAATCTGTACTGACTGACGTTCTGCCACTTTATTACGCAGGGCAATAATATTTTTATACGGCGTAAGATCATGACCAATACCATTCGACCAGTTTGTGAGTACAAACAGATAAGCATCTGCCGGGCCAAAGTTATCATCCACCAGATAATCGTTATCTGATTCGCCAATTGCTTTATCGATATAAGTTAATAAACGGTCGATTTCGGCATAAGCTTTTTCTTTCGCTTCTTTTTCCAGGGGAGCCCCAAAGAAAACTGCATAAGCATCATGTAATTCTGAGTTTAAATATCCCAACCATTCCAGAACTTTGGCACGCCCTAGTCCTGAGGGTGGAATCAAATCTTGTTTAGGGTCGTGCTGAGCAAGGAAAGGTAAAATGGCAACGTTTTCAGTAAGAATCAGACCCGGATTAATTTCTAAGGCCGGAACATAACCTTTAGGGTTAATCTCGTAATAATCTGTTCCTTTTTCAGTTTTATGTGTTTTTAAATCAACGCGCTCCAAGTCAAAATCAACATTAATTTCATTTAAAATAATGTGTGATGCCAAAGAACATGCACCTGGAGAATAATAAAGCTTCATACCTGATCCTTGTTATATATCTATTCACTGTTTTAAATTGCTTCTAACAAACTTTCAAGTGATCAAACCTGTAAATTGCAAAAAAGCGTAAATGTATAAAAATCACTTACTCTTTGAATATTGTATAAATCACGCATATTTTCAAGTCAAACTCGTATGCTTTTTTGACTGAACTTGTTTTACCATACGCATCTTTAAAATTTGTGAAATCAATTAGCGTGATTAACCTGAAAAAAGAACAATGGTTTTCCAATATCCGTACCGATGTATTGGCGGGTCTGGTGGTGGGTTTAGCCTTAATTCCCGAATCCATCGCTTTTTCGGCGATCGCAGGTGTTGACCCGCAAGTCGGCTTATATGCCTCTTTTTGTATAGCCGTAACGATTGCTTTTTTTGGCGGTCGCCCTGCCATGATATCTGCGGCTACCGGTGCCATGGCATTATTGATGATTACCCTGGTGAAAGATCATGGGCTGCAATACTTATTGGCTGCCACGATTTTAACCGGGATCATTCAGGTGATTGCAGCCTACTTTAAAGTGGCAAAACTGATGCGTTTTGTTTCGCAGTCCGTAGTTTATGGTTTTTTAAATGCCCTTGCCATTTTGATTTTTGCCGCACAACTGCCGGAAATGAGCAAAATGGATAGCTTAGGCTATTTATTTATGGCACTGGGTCTGGGCATCATTTATCTGTTTCCTTATTTGCCCAAAATTGGCAAAACCCTTCCCTCACCTTTAATCTGTATTGTGGTACTGAGTGGTTTAGCTATTTTACTGGGTGCCGACATGCGTACCGTCAGTGATTTGGGACAGTTTCCGGATACTTTGCCAATTTTCCTGATTCCAGGCATTCCGCTGAACTTCGAAACGCTGCAAATCATCTTCCCTTATTCCATCACTCTAGCCACGGTCGGTTTACTGGAGACCATGATGACCACCACAGTAATTAATGAGGTGACTGAAACGGAATCCGACCGTCATCAGGAATGTCGCGGCCAAGGGATTGCCAATATTGTCAGTGGCTTTATGGGCGGTATGGCAGGTTGCGCCATGATCGGCCAGTCCATCATTAATGTATCTTCAGGTGCACGTACCCGACTGTCAACTTTAGTGGCTGGCGTGTTCTTGCTTTGTCTGGTTGTTTTTTTTAAAGACTGGCTGGCTTATGTGCCCATGGCAGCATTGGTGGCGATTATAGTGATGGTAGCCTTCACCACTTTCCAATGGGACTCGGTCAAACAGTTCCGTCAGCATCCTGCTGCATTTAATGTGGTGATGATTGCTGTGGTGATTGTGGTACTGGCAACGCATAACCTGGCTTTGGGCGTGTTGACTGGTGTGCTGCTGTCTGCACTGTTCATTATCAACAAGCTGGAAAGTGAAGTGAAAGTACAATCGACCTTGCACAATCAGCAACGCCACTATGTGATTACCGGGCAAATCTTCTTTAGCAGTTCAGAAAAATTCTTCCAGTTTTTTGACTTTAAAGAAAATGTTTCCAAAGTTGTGATCGATCTGAGTCATGCCCATGTTTGGGATATTACTTCAGTGAATATGCTGAATAACGTGGTGCAGAAATTTAAAGATCAAGCTATTGAGGTTGAAGTGATAGGCTTGAACGAAGCCAGCAGCACCTTGATTGCTCAATACAATCAATCTTCATAAAAGATAAACAGCTTGCGGGTTCTTTTATTTTTAAAGCTACTTTTAGCGACCGAAAAAACCGAGAAAAGTTTGACTTGTCAGGCTCAGGACTTAAAATACCGCATTCGTATTTTTTACATTTGCCAAAATTATGTCGAACGATCCATTAGACCAGCAAGTCGTAGAGCTGGACAACTTGAATGAACATCGCGAAATTGTCACTTTTATGCGTCGTTCATCTCCGCTGAATACCTCTCAACGTACTGCGCTTGAACAATATGGTCACCTAATTTTGGAATATCCGGTGGGTGATTTACGTCAGCAGTTTGAACATCCAGAACGTCCGCTTACTGTAGAAATCGGTTTCGGTATGGGACGTTCACTGGTGCTGATGGCGAAAGCCAACCCTGAGCGTAACTATGTCGGTATTGAAGTGCATGTTCCGGGTATTGCACAATGTGTGTATGAAGCGGGTATGGCAGGCTTAACCAATCTACGTTTGCTTGATGCCGATGCCATTCAGGTACTGCGTGAAATGCCTGACAACAGCATTAACGCGATCCAGCTGTATTTCCCTGATCCATGGCAAAAGAAACGTCATTTCAAACGTCGCTTTGTATCGCACGACCGTATGCCGCTGGTTGAACAGAAACTGGAAATGGGCGGTACCTTCCACTCGGCGACCGATTGGGAACCGTATGCTGAATGGATGCTGGATGTTTTGGATAACCGTCCAAACCTTGAAAATATGGCCGGCAAAGGCAACAGCTACCCTCGCCCGGAATGGCGCCCGCAAACCAAGTTTGAGCGTCGCGGCTTAGAGGAAGGTCATAAAATCAATGATTTTCTGTTCAAGAAAATCAAATAACCTTAATTGACAGCATAAAAATGGCTCATATCAATGAGCCATTTTTTATACTCAAAGTTTAAGCTTTTATCGCCATATAACCTTGATAGGATAAAATCTGGGTAAACCGCTGCACAGCATCGAAACCACTCGCTTTCAGTTGTTCAAAAGTTTCCTGCTCCGATAATGGATAAAAATCATCCTCCATGCGTTCTACCATGGCAGCAGCTTGTGCGGGGGTCAAACCATTGGCTTCGCAAATCTGTTTTAATGTTTCCAGCTCATAGACCGAGTTTATTTTGGTTAAGTCAAAAGTTATGAATATTCCTTGCGATTTTAAATGCGAAGAAATAGCCTTAAAGAACTTGGGCTTATCTGCATAATTGACAAAATGCGTCACCAGAATGGAAAGTACTGCATCATAGGATGGGCCCGTTTTTAACTGGTCTACCTCACCCAATACAAATTCCACCCGATGTGATGCATTTAAGGTGTGGATATGATGTCTGGCTTTATCCAGCATGTTTTGCGACAACTCTGTTGCGGTAAAGGTCCAGTCAGGAAACAACTGGACCAGATGACCCAGCTCATAGCCCGTACCACAACCGACAATCAGCACATGCGCATACTCATCCACATAAGCTTTTAATAAAGCTGTAATTTGCTGATGTACCACTTCATAACCAGGAATGAGCTTACGGATGTGTAAATCATAACCATCTACCACATACTGGCTATTAAAATCCTTTGCCATAAGTGCCTCCCTTTACAATGCATGACCTAAATTTATTTAAGTTTAAGTGACTCATCAGGATGATGCGATTGCAAAATCTGTTGACTCATCAGATTGTAAATATTTTTCAAATCTTCCCGTTTGGCATCATCCAGCATCTGTTGATGCATATTCAGGATATTTTGATCTCCCCGCATTGCAGGCCCGGTCTGCATCTGCTTAGGGTCATGCTGTACAGCTTTATGGGCGGTTTCCAAAATTAACGGGTAAAGCAGCGAGAAATCGACTTGCTGTGCATCGACCACCTGCTTCGCCATGTCATAACAATAATTGCTGAAATTACAGGCAAATACAGCCGCTAAATGCAGACTTAAACGTTGCGCCGATGAATATTGATAGACTCGTGAACTTAAGCTATTTGCTAGATTGGTCAATTGCGCCAGATCATTCTGCTGGACTGCTTCCACAAACAATGGCGTGGCCTGCCAATCTACTTCTCGGGCCAGGCTAAAAGTTTGTAAAGGATAAAATACTCCGGCACGTGGATGAACCTCTGCCAGAACTTGAATATCGGTACTGCCTGAGGTATGCACAATCAAGACATCGGCTAATTGTGCATGCACCTGTTGAATGACCTCAGCAATTACTTGATCGCTCACTGCAATAATCACCAAATCCACATCTGCTTGAAGTTCTGCAATATTGACTATTGCCTGTGCAGTGACCTGACTTGCCAAAGTCTGGGCATGTTCTAAAGTCCGGCTATAGATCTGTACAATTTGATGATTTTGGCTTAAAACAGCAGCCAGATGATGCGCCACGCGTCCCGCACCAATAAAACTAATTCGCATAGCTAAGTTCACGTTTTACAATTCTGTACAAGCATGCCAATAATAAAAGGACGAAGCAATTCGTCCTGATGTTTTTGTTTAAGCGCGCATCAATTTTAAAATTGACGCAAAGTTAAAATCTGCTCACTACGCCCAAATGGGCCTTGGGTATCATGCAAAATTCCGCTGGTCAGCCCGATTCCATCTTCACCATATTGCTGTGTCACTTCCAAACCCAACCACTCACCTTGCGGTAAACGGTGTAGATGGATTTGTAAATCCAAATTTGGAAACCCCCAACCTTCATTCGGGTCTAGGCGTGGTACGACCCCATTGGCGGTATCTACCATGCCCATTAAACGAACAAAACTAGATGTGGCTTGATTTTCAATCATCTCTAATTGATTTCTCAGCCAGACAATGCCCTTACCTGCACGACGGTCTAAATGTGCTCGGGTTTCAATACTTTGGATATAGCCCCCTGGCCAGCAGCGCATGCCATCCCAAT
The DNA here is from genome assembly GCF_025377055.1 of Acinetobacter sp. T_3_1. NCBI lineage: Bacteria > Pseudomonadati > Pseudomonadota > Gammaproteobacteria > Moraxellales > Moraxellaceae > Acinetobacter > Acinetobacter sp. T_3_1. The sequence goes on from NZ_JACHVD010000009.1 coordinate 38,437, forward strand.
CGGGCAAATATTCAGGGTTTTCTACAGGTAAGTCTTCCAACCCTGCAATTGCACGTGTGTCTGAGGTTTTCATTTTCCATGCGCGCGCCACAATACAGGTTTTTCCTTCAGCACACATTTCCGCTTCAATCAGTTCAATGGTTTTACCAGGCCGGATCATGCGAGTCGTGATGCTGAACTCCCCAAAGGCGATCAAACCAAAAATATCTAAACTGACCCGACCAATTCGCATATCATCACGTGGCATAAATTGCTCAAGTTCTGCACATAAAATACCCGTTGCAGGTGCCATGTGTTGCTCATGCGGATTCCATGCGCCCTGTGCATGAATGTTGGAACGATAGTACGCAGTACAACCACCATCGGCATGTTGTTCACGTTTGAGTAAAGTGTAATAGGCTGACATTTTTTCTCTTTCCCTGATCTGACTTTTTATACTGATACTTTTACTACAAATATTTGCTGACTTAATGATGTTATTAATAGGGTCTGTTGACAATTCGTCAATGTTTGCGGCGAGCATATTTTTTAGCTGATATAAGGCATGGGACAGGAAATTTCGTCATTCTAAATGACTGGCACATAACGCAATAGCAGCAAAAAATATGCTCGCCCTGAAAGGCTGTGGCTAAAACTTTCTCAGATTGCGTTATGAAACTTAGCAATAGTCTCGCTATTCCTTGCGTTTCATGCCTGATCTGCTCAGTTTTAACCTACAGCGCAAGCCATTTATGAAATATCAACAGACCCTAAACTATTTCTGAGCAAAAAAACCATAATAATTCATGAGTTGGCAATATGTTTTACACTGGTGAAAACCGACTTGAGTAAGCAATGCTGCCTGCACATCGACAGTAATTAAATGAAAATCATCGGCCAAGCGTGCAAGCATTTTTTCCGCTTGTACCGTGGTTAAACCACAATCCAGAGCCAAATTCTGCATCCAACGCAGTTCTATATTTTCAGTCTGCTGCATCAGATCATAGCTTAATAAAATCGCTGCAGGTTTTAATGTTTGGTAAATATCCTGAAAAAATAATATTTTTTCTGCCACAGGTACAAAATGCGCCACCAAAATCGCCAATGCGGCGTCAAACTGCAAGTTTTCAACCTGCGCTTGCTGAGCAAATTGATGTGTATCGGCCTGTATAAAACGCACTCGCTCATGCCCTGCCACAGACTGAATATTTTTTTCTGCCTGCTGCAACATGCTTAAAGATGGGTCGATGGCAGTGAATTGCCACTGTGGATGTTGCTGCAGTAAATACTGCAACTCATAACCTGTGCCACAACCCACCACCAAAAGCTGTGCTGTTTCGGGCAAATGGCTGCTTAAAATTGCGTTGATGTGTTGATGTACCAATTCATATCCAGGAATGAGTTTCCGAATATGACTGTCATAGCCTGCAACCACGGTTGCACTGTGAAAATCTTTTGCCATATCACATGATTCTTATTTAATTTACTGACATCCAAAGTTAAATTATTTTTGAGATCTGCTTAGGCCACTGCCATCGCATCTACCGATAATTCTTCAACGGTTGGTTTGGCACGTTCTGGCACTAGGCCTAGCTTTTGGAACAATTGTTTGTCTTTGCCTTCGCCTGCATTTGGTGTAGTCAAAAGCTTTTCACCTGAGAATAATGAGTTCGCACCTGCCATAAAGGCCAAGGCCTGATCTGAATCAGACAACGATTCACGTCCTGCAGATAATCGAATATAGCTGTTTGGCATGATAATACGTGCAACTGCAATGGTACGAATCCATTCAATCACATCCAGTTTTTCGACTTCAGCCAAAGGCGTGCCTTCAATCGGAACCAGCATATTGATGGGCACCGATTCAGGGTGTAACGGCAAAGTTGCCAATTCATGCAATAACCCAATACGGTCTTGAGTATCTTCACCTAAACCGACAATACCACCACTGCAGACTTTCATGCCTGTTTGACGCACAATATCCAAGGTATGTAAACGATCGTCAAAGCTACGGGTACTGATCACATTGGGATAATATTCACGCGAAGTATCGAGGTTATGGTTGTAATAATCCAAACCTGCATCTTTTAAACGTTCTGCCTGAGATTGGTTTAACATACCCAAAGTCATGCAAGTTTCTAAGCCTAATGCTTTGACTTCACGCACCATTTCCAGAACATACGGCATATCACGTTCATGCGGGTTACGCCATGCAGCCCCCATGCAAAAACGAGAAGAACCAGACTCTAAAGCTTCTTTGGCTTCTTGAATGACTTTTTCAACTGCAATGCGCTTTTCTGCTTCAAGCTGTGAATCATAATGCGCAGACTGCGAACAATATTTACAGTCTTCTGGGCATTTACCTGTTTTAATGGACAATAAGGTACTGACTTGTACGGTATTGGCAGCAAAATGTTGGCGATGCACGCGCTGTGCTTCAAAGACCAAATCCAGAAAAGGCTGTTCATATAACTGCTGAATTTCTTCTCGGGTCCAATCATTACGTACGGTCATCATTTTCATCCTTGATTATCACGCATCGCTCTTATAATTAGGGTAATTTTTTACAGAATGAGCGAGTACTTATTGGGGTGTTTTACCCTTTATCTCTGCGCAAGAAATAAAGGGTGTGTACTGAATTTAAAGGTCAATCTCGTAGCAATGCATGCCAGAAATATGACTTTAAGCAATTTCCTTTAAATTTAACTCTTCACGCATAAATTCACGTAATTTAAATTTCTGTGCCTTGCCTGAAGCGGTCATTGGAAATTCACTAAAGAAACGCACATAACGTGGGACTTTATTATGTGAAATGTGTTCTGCACAGTATTGGCGAATCGCCTCTTCGGTACACTCATGATGTTCATGCAAAATAATGCAGGCACACAGTTCTTCACCATAACGATGATCTGGCACACCAATCACCTGCACATCACAAACTGCATCGTGGGTATATAAGAAATCTTCAATTTCTTTAGGGAACAGGTTTTCTCCACCACGAATCACCACATCTTTAATGCGACCTTTGATTTTCACAAAGCCTTCATCGTCCATTTCTGCAATGTCGCCCGTGTGCATCCAGCGTGCGGCATCAATGACTTCTTGGGTTTTGTCGTGCTCATCCCAATACCCTAGCATCACCGAATAACCACGCACACACAATTCACCCAATTGCCCACGCGGTACGACCTTGCCATCTTCATCCACAATTTTAACTTCCAGATGTGGATGCACACGGCCCACTGTACTGACACGGCGTTCCACCGAATCATCCGTCGAACTTTGTGCGCTCACAGGTGCTGTTTCGGTCATGCCATAACAAATGGTGATTTGTGACATGTGCATACGGTCTATCACACGTTGCATAATTTCTTGCGGACATGGACTGCCTGCCATAATGCCTGTACGCAAGCTAGACAAATCAAATTCATCAAACTGCTCATGCTCTAAAATGGCAATAAACATGGTCGGTACACCATAAGCGGCCGTGCATTTTTCTTGCTGAATGGCTTTTAAGGTATCGAGTGGATTAAACACTGCAGATGGATAGACCATGGTTGAGCCGTGTGTGATACAGGCCAAATTGCCCATGACCATGCCAAAACAGTGGAATAATGGCACTGAAATACATACACGATCTTGCGGACTTAAATGAATGGCCTCACCTACAAAGTAACCATTATTTAAAATGTTGTTGTGGGTCAGCATGGTACCTTTGGGGTTGCCTGTCGTGCCCGAGGTAAATTGAATATTGATGGTTTCATCAAACTGCAATTCACTAGCAATTTGATCAAGCTTTTTCAGCATGTGTGTGGTTGGACTTGGCAGCAAATCCTGAAAACGATGCATTCCTGTCTGGGCTTGATCATCAATTTTAATCACATGCTTTAAATGCGGTAAACGCTTTGAATTGAGGACTTTGTTATCTGCCTGACACAGCTCTGGCGCAATTTTGGTGAGAATTCCCTGATAATCGGTGCTTTTAAATTGCGATGCAATAACCAAACCCTTACAGGAAACCTTGTTCAGCACAAATTCCAATTCATTGCTTTTATAAGCGGGGTTCAAGTTGACCAAAATCACCCCTGCCTTGAAGGCTGCGAATTGAGTGATTGTCCATTCCACACAATTCGGAGACCAAATGGCAAGGCGGTCACCTTTCTTAAAACCGAGTTTTAATAAGCTACAGGCAAAGGCATTGACCTGTTGCTGCAGTTGCTTATAGGTCAGACGCACATTTTGATGCACGCTTACCAAAGCATCATGATCTGCATATTGCTGGCAAGCCTGATCAAACTTTTCACCAATAGTCATACCTAACAAAGGCTGATTACTGGTGCCATAGGCATAACTTAACCGTACTTGTGTCATTGAATCGATCTCCTTGATTCTTTGTAATTCTGTTTTCCAACACTATTAATTGTTCTATGACGACGATTACTTTTTTGCCTATTCTGTGCGTTGTTCTTATTTCCCTCCTTCCTGTTTCCGCACTGCATTCACACAAAAATCGGCAATTTGTTTGACAAAGTAATCTTTATAATTTTGATCAAACATCACATTGCGAGACGGGTTTAAAGGTTCAATCACTACAAAGGTCATGGATCCAACCACACCTAAAGCTGCAGTGTTTAAATCTTCAAAATCAAACTCACCATTGACTTTTCCTTCAGCCAAAATTTCCTTGATGCTTTGTTTGATCAATTGTTTACTGCGAAAACGCTCATGTTCCATTTCTGGGTCCACAGGCTCGAACATTAACGAATACGCCAATTGGGGGCTGTTCATCGCACGCTTCACAAAAGTTGTAACTGATTTTTGCAATTTTTGTTTTGGCGTTAAATCTGACTTCGCAATGTGGTCCAAAATTTCAACTTCACGACGAATAGCAGCCGATAAAACTTCAATCAGAATCTGACTTTTATTTTCAAAGTAGCGATACACCAAACCTGTAGAAACACCAGCGCGTTCTGCAATGGCTTGTATAGACGCTTCTTTAAAGCCCCCATGAGCAATAAGTTCACGAGCAGAATCTAAAATCGCGTTGCGATTTTGTTCCATACGTTCCTGCATCAATGATGATCTTTTATAACTCATATCTTATTCTCAACCAGATAAAATGAATTGTAAATCATTTTGTGAATTTCAGTTCACTTTTTTAAATTTTCGATGTATGTTAGAACCTAAGCACAACAACAATGCTTGTTTTAGGAACAACAAATATAACCTCAGGATGAATGAATACATGAATTTACAAAGCTTAGACTTCGGTTTGGATGAAACCTTAATCGCACTGCGTGATTCAATCGCTGCTTTTTGTAAAAAAGAAATTGCACCCATTGCACAACAGGTCGATCGTGATAACGAATTCCCTGCCCAGCTTTGGAAAAAATTTGGTGATATGGGCTTACTTGGCTTAACCGTAAGTGAAGAATACGGTGGCACCAACTTAGGCTATTTGGCTCACATCATTGCCATGCAAGAAATTTCTCGTGCATCAGCATCCATTGGTTTGTCTTACGGTGCACATTCTAACCTATGTGTGAACCAAATTAAGCGAAATGGGACAGAAGAACAGAAGCAGCGCTATTTGCCAAAACTGGTTTCAGGCGATTATGTCGGCGCTTTGGCAATGTCTGAACCGAACGCAGGCTCAGATGTCGTCAGCATGAAGCTAAAAGCAGAAGACAAAGGCGATCATTACTTGCTTAACGGCTCAAAAATGTGGATTACCAATGGCGGTGATGCCGATGTGTTGGTGGTGTATGCCAAAACTGATTTGCAGGCGGGCGCCAAAGGCATGACTGCTTTCTTGATTGAAAAAACCATGCCAGGTTTTAGTCATGGCAGCCATTTAGACAAACTGGGGATGCGCGGCTCAAATACCTATCCACTATTCTTTGACAATGTTGAAGTACCAAAAGAAAACGTCTTGGGCGGTGTTGGCAATGGTACAAAAGTGCTGATGAGTGGACTGGACTATGAACGTGCAGTTTTAAGTGCAGGACCACTGGGCATTATGGATGCCTGCATGGACACCGTGATTCCTTATATTCATGAACGTAAACAGTTTGGTCAGGCATTGGGTGAATTCCAGCTTATGCAAGGCAAAATTGCCGATATGTATTCGACTTGGTTGGCATGTAAAGCACTGGTCTATGCCGTTGGCGCAGAATGTGACAAAGCTGAACACAGCCGCAGTTTACGTAAAGATGCAGCCAGTGCCATTTTATACGCTGCCGAAAAAGCCACATGGATGGCAGGTGAAACCATTCAAACCTTGGGCGGCAATGGCTATATCAATGAGTTTTCTGCAGGACGTTTATGGCGTGATGCCAAACTCTATGAAATTGGTGCGGGTACTTCAGAAATTCGCCGTATGTTGATTGGTCGTGAACTGTTTAACGAAACTGCCTAAAAATAAATCACAAGAATAGACAAGGATGTTGGCATGAATCAATTACAGAGCAAAATTAATATTCGCAGCGATGAGTTCAAAAACAACCAAGCTGCGATGCAAAGCCTAGTCGATGACCTCAGAGAAAAAGTTCAAAAAATTGCTTTGGGTGGTGGTGAAACTGCACGCCAAAAACATTTAGACCGTGGCAAATTACTGCCGCGTGAACGGATTGACCATCTGATTGATCCGGGTACTGCATTTATTGAAATTGGTCAGTTGGCCGCTTATCAGGTCTATCAGGATGATGTTCCTGCTGCGGGCGTCGTTGCAGGCGTGGGTCAGGTCAATGGTGTGACCTGTATGATCATTGCCAACGATGCCACCGTGAAAGGCGGGACTTACTACCCACTCACGGTGAAAAAGCATTTACGCGCACAGGAAATTGCCGAACAGAATCACCTCACCTGTATTTATCTGGTCGATTCAGGCGGTGCATATTTGCCGTTGCAAGATGAAGTCTTTCCAGACCGTGATCATTTTGGACGCATTTTTTACAACCAAGCCCGTATGTCGAGCATGGGCATTGCCCAAATTGCCGTCGTCATGGGAAGCTGTACCGCAGGCGGTGCATATGTCCCTGCCATGTCGGATGAAACCATTATTGTGCGTAATCAGGGTACCATTTTCTTAGGCGGCCCGCCGTTGGTTAAAGCCGCAACCGGTGAAGTGGTCAGCAGCGAAGACTTAGGTGGTGGCGATGTACACACTCGCCTTTCAGGTGTAGCAGACCATCTGGCAGAAAATGATGAGCACGCCTTAGCCATTGCCCGCAACATCGTGGCGAACTTAAACAAAAAGCCGAATCCGTTACCAGAAAATGTAGAAGCACCGTTATTCGATGCCTCTGAGCTGTATGGCATTGTTCCAACCGATGCACGTAAACCGTTTGATGTACGTGAAGTGATTGCCCGTATTGTCGATGGGTCACGTTTTGATGAATTCAAAGCACGTTTTGGTACCACCTTGATTACAGGTTTTGCCAAACTGTATGGTATGCCTGTCGGAATTATCGCGAACAACGGTATTTTATTTTCCGAGTCGGCACAAAAAGGCGCACACTTTATTGAGCTGTGCACCCAACGCAACATTCCCCTGTTATTTATTCAAAATATCACGGGCTTCATGGTTGGACGCCAATATGAAAATGAAGGCATTGCCAAAAATGGTGCCAAACTGGTGATGGCGGTTGCTACAGCCAATGTGCCTAAACTGACTTTGGTGATTGGCGGTTCTTTTGGTGCAGGTAACTACGGCATGTGTGGTCGTGCTTATTCACCACGCTTTATGTGGACATGGCCAAACTCACGTATTTCGGTGATGGGTGGCGAACAAGCATCGAGTGTACTTTCAACTTTAAAACGCGATCAGATTGAAGCCAAAGGCGGTAACTGGTCTGCAGAAGAAGAAGACCAATTTAAACAGCCGATTCGTGATCAATACGAGCGTCAAGGTCATCCATATTATGCTTCTGCGCGTTTATGGGATGACGGTGTGATTGATCCAGCACAGTCGCGCGAAGTTTTGGCATTAAGTTTAGCCGCTGCCCTGAATGCACCCATCCAACCGACCAAATTTGGCGTGTTCCGCATGTAAGAGGTGACAAAATGGATTATCAATTTTTACAACTCGAACAGCACAACCAAGTGGCAACGGTTTGGATTAATCGTGCGGAATTGCATAACGCTTTCAATACACAGGTGATTGAAGAATTACACGCCTGCTTTCAGGCACTCAATACCCGCGATGATATTCGGGTGGTAATTTTGGCAGGACGTGGCAAAAGTTTTTCTGCAGGTGCTGACCTGAACTGGATGAAACAGGCAGGTCAAGCCTCTGAGGCAGAAAATCAAGCCGATGCCCTGAAACTGGCGAAAATGCTGCAAAGTTTGGCAACTTTAAAGCAACCGACCATTGCCCGTGTACATGGCATTGCCTTTGGTGGCGGTATGGGTTTGGCCTCTGCCTGTGATATTTGCGTTGCCAGCACCGATGCAAAGTTTGCAACCTCTGAAGTACGCTTAGGACTCGCCCCTTCCACCATTAGTCCTTATGTCATTCGTGCGATTGGCGCACGTCAAGCATCACGTTACTTTTTAACGGCAGAGCGTATTTCTGCAGAACAGGCACAGCAAATTGGCTTGGCGCATGAAGTCACTTCAGCCGAAGACTTAGACAGTAAAATTGATGACATTGTGCAAGCCTTACTGCTGGGTGGCCCAGAGGCGCAACATGCCTCTAAGCAACTGATTCAGATTGTCAATCATCAAGTTTTAACCGAAGACTTATTGCAACAAACTGCACAGCATATTGCGCATGTTCGCCAAGGAGATGAGGCGAAAAATGGCTTAAATGCATTTTTGAATAAACAAAGCCCGGCTTGGATCAAGACCACGGCAGAATAAAAGAAGGATCGCACTATGTTTGAAAAGATTTTAATTGCCAACCGTGGTGAAATTGCCTGCCGTGTGATTCGTACGGCAAAAAAACTCGGGATTGCCACGGTCGCCGTCTATTCAGATGCCGATGCGCAATCACAACATGTCAAACTGGCAGATGAAGCCATTTATATCGGTGAATCTCCTGCAGCACAAAGTTATTTGCAAGTTGATCGTATTATTCAGGCAGCCAAAAGCACAGGGGCACAAGCCATTCACCCGGGCTATGGCTTCCTGTCTGAAAATGACCAGTTTGCACTGGCCTGTAAGGACAACAATATTGTTTTTATTGGCCCGCCAGTTGAAGCCATTTTAGCAATGGGTCTAAAGGCGACCTCTAAAGCCTTGATGGAAAAAGCAGGTGTGCCGCTAACTCCGGGCTATCATGGCAGCAATCAAGATGCAGCATTCTTAAAACAACAAGCCGATCAAATTGGCTATCCTGTCCTCATTAAAGCCAGTGCTGGCGGTGGTGGTAAAGGCATGCGCTTGGTGGAACGCAGTGAAGACTTTCTCAGCTTACTTGCTTCATGTAAAAGTGAAGCACGTTCCAGCTTTGGTAATGAAGATGTGCTGATTGAACGCTATGTGATTCAGCCACGTCATATTGAAGTACAGGTTTTTGGAGATACCCATGGCAATTACGTGCATTTATTTGAGCGCGATTGCTCAGTGCAGCGTCGTCATCAAAAAGTACTTGAAGAAGCACCTGCGCCAAAAATGCCAGAAAATAAACTTGAAGCCATGCGCCAAGCTGCCATTGATGCCGCACGTGCGGTCGATTACGTCGGTGCGGGTACGGTAGAGTTTATTGTCGAACAAGACGGCACCGCTTATTTCATGGAAATGAATACCCGTCTTCAAGTAGAACACCCTGTCACTGAAATGATTACAGGGCAAGATCTTGTAGAATGGCAGTTGCGGGTTGCCTTTGGTGAGCCATTGCCAAAACAGCAGCATGAATTGCAGATTCATGGTCATGCCCTTGAAGCACGTGTCTATGCCGAAGAACCAGAAAAAGGTTTTATTCCTGCCATTGGTCAAATCAGCTATCTACATTATCCAGAGCAAAATGACGCAGTACGGGTTGATAGCGGGATTGTCGAAGGTGATGAAATCAGTACCTACTACGACCCAATGATTGCCAAACTGATTGTCTGGGGCAAAAACCGTGAAGCTGCATTAACACAAATGCATCATGCTTTGGGTCAGTTCCATGTCGATGGTTTAGGCAACAATATTGCCTTCCTGGATCGCTTGGTACTGTGTGATTCCTTTAAAAATGCCAATTTAGACACAGGCCTGATTCAACGTGAAGAAGCATTTTTACTGAAGCCTTCTGCAGAAATCAATGCTGAACTGGTGATCAGTGCTGCACTAATTGAGCTGCTAACACGCCAGGCTCAAAACCCGGTTGCAAATAATTCAGTCTGGCAGCAGAAGTCTTTCTGGCGTCTGAATCAGCAAAATGCACATACAGTACAATTACAACGTAATAGTATTACGCTTAAAGTTCAGTTCAATACTCAAGATCAGGGCTTTGTTGCCCACTATAACGGTCAGCAATTTCCAGTTCAGGGTCAGTTTATTGATGCGCACACTTTAGCGCTGCAACTGAATGCCAAACAGCAAAAACTGGCTTTTAGCCAGAATGAAAATGGTATTACCCTGTTCCATAATGGTCAAACGCATAGCTTCGATTACATTAAGTCAGATTATCAGCAGCAGGATGAACAAGGCGCAGAAAATAACCTGACTGCGCCAATGCCGGGTGTGATTACCCAAGTCCTGGTGGCGGCCAATGCCCGCGTGAAAAAAGATGATGTGCTGATGACCCTTGAAGCCATGAAAATTGAATATTCAATTCGTGCGCCTTTCGATGGCATTGTGGCAAGTTCATATTTCCAGGCAGGCGATCAGGTCAAAGCTGGCGATGAACTGGTTGAATTTGAAGCATTGACGGAGGAAGTTGCATGACTGAATTTGTCAAAATTGTAGAAGTCGGCCCACGTGATGGTCTGCAAAATGAGAAAACACCACTCACTTTGGCAGACCGCAAAAACCTGATTCTGGATTTAATGCAAACGGGTTTGAAAAACATCGAAGTTGGTTCATGTGTTTCAGCCAAATGGGTTCCGCAAATGGCAGACAGCGACGTGCTGTTTGCTAGCCTGCCACAAGATCCAAACATTCAATTCAGTTTACTGACTCCAAACTTAAAAGGTTTTGAGTCGGCTTTGGCGGTGGGTTGCAAAGAGGTTGCTGTGTTTACCGCAGCTTCAGAAAGCTTTACCCGAAAAAACATCAACTGCTCGATTGATGAAAGTCTGGAAAAGTTTAGCGATGTGATGCGCCTAGCCAAAGCACATGATATTCAAGTACGTGGTTATGTGTCTTGTATGGTGGACTGCCCTTATGAAGGTGCAATTGACCCAAAACAAGTCGCTAAAGTCACACAGCAGTTATTGGACATGGGCTGTTATGAAGTGTCTTTGGGTGAAACCATTGGCACCGCAACCCCTGACCGTGTGCAAAAAGTCTGGGAAGCGTGCTTGGCGCAAGTTGATGCCAAAGTTCTGGCAGGTCATTTCCACAATACCTACGGTATGGCGATTGCCAATATTTATCAGTCTTTACTACAAGGCATTCGGGTATTTGATTCATCCATTGCAGGTTTGGGCGGTTGCCCCTATGCCAAAGGTGCTTCGGGCAATGTCTCGACTGAGGATTTGTATTACCTACTCTCCAATATGGGCTTTGAAACGGGTATTCAGGTCGATGCTTTAATGCAGGCAAGCCGTAACATCAGCGAAGTATTACAGCGCAACAATCCATCTAACTATGCCAATGCCTACTGGCAAAAGGCCTGTGCCTAAAGCATCGTAGGCCTAAATAAGCTTGGGCACACAGGTAACACGTATTACAACAAATTCAACGGCAAGTGAATGCCAGGTAGAGAATAAATAGAGGTGACAAATGTCCAATAAGGTATATGACAGCGCACAAGCTGCATTAAATGGCGTGGTTCAGGATGGACAGACCTTGGCAGTTGGCGGTTTTGGTTTATGTGGTATTCCTGAATCCCTGATTGCTGCGCTAAAAGCTACAGGTGCGAAACAACTGACCTGTATTTCTAATAACGCTGGTGTCGATGGTTTTGGTTTAGGACTGTTACTCGAAACCAAACAAATCAAAAAAATGATTTCATCTTATGTCGGTGAAAACAAAGAATTTGAACGCCAGTTTTTAAATGGAGAATTAGAGGTTGAACTCACTCCACAAGGCACATTGGCAGAAAAATTACGTGCTGGCGGTGCGGGCATTCCGGCTTTCTTTACCCAAACTGGTGTCGGCACCTTAATTGCAGAAGGCAAAGAAGTCCGAGAATTTAAGGGCAAAGAGTATATTTTAGAAGAATCTTTAACGGCAGATGTAGCACTGGTCAAAGCCTACAAAGCCGATACAGCCGGCAATTTGATCTTCCGTAAAACTGCCCAAAACTTTAATCCAGTCTGTGCCATGGCAGGCAAAATCACCATTGCAGAGGTTGAGGAAATTGTAGAGATTGGCGATTTAGACCCCGATGAGATTCACCTCCCAGGGATTTATGTGAATCGTATTGTACTGAATGCAACTCCAGAAAAACGTATCGAACAAATGACTTTAAAGGCGGAGGCTTAATCAGATGGCTTGGACGCGTAATCAAATGGCGCAGCGCGCCGCACAAGAGTTAGAAGATGGTTTTTATGTCAATTTAGGCATTGGCTTACCAACACTGGTAGCCAACTATATTCCTGAAAATATTAATGTCTGGCTGCAGTCTGAGAATGGCTTGCTTGGCATTGGTGAATTTCCGACTGAAGCAACAGTAGATGCCGACCTGATTAATGCAGGCAAACAAACCGTGACTGCGCGTAAAGGTGCGGCTTTTTTCTCTAGCGCAGATTCCTTTGCCATGATTCGTGGCGGGCATGTCAATATCGCCATTTTAGGTGCAATGGAAGTTTCAGAAACTGGTGATCTGGCCAACTGGATGATTCCTGGCAAGAAAGTTAAAGGCATGGGCGGTGCAATGGATTTGGTTGCAGGCGTACAAAAAGTCGTGGTCTTGATGGAACATTGCGCCAAAGATGGTACACCTAAAATTGTATCGCAGTGCAGTTTACCGCTCACTGGTAAAGCGGTGGTCCATCGCATCATTACCGACTTGGGTGTGCTCGATATTACTCCACAAGGCGTACAACTGGTCGAACTGGCACCCGATGTCAGCTTTGATGAGATTCAAAAAGTCACAGGTGTGGCTTTACAGAAAGTAGCTGCTTAAACACTACGTTTATTCTGCAAATAAAGAAGGACGAATCTTCGTCCTTCTTTCGTTACGCAGTCATCTTAGTTTACTTTCTTTTCAACCACACCTTCATTATCCACTGCACGTACAATTCCCGTTTCGGTATTTAATACTTCAAACTCAATACGGCGGTTTTTAAACTGTCCTTCAGGCGTTGCATTATCCGCTACAGGTTGTTGCGAACCATACCCCACCGCTTGTAACTGGGCAGGATCCACGCCCTGTTTGACCAGGTAATCTACAATAGCTTGAGCACGCTTTTGTGACAATGCCTTATTTTGTTCAGCACTCCCTACGGCATCTGTATGCCCTTTGACGGTTAAATGTGCCTGTGGCACGCGTTGAATCAAAGCAGCAGCTTGATCCAGAATAGATTTATTGGCATCAGGAATCTCGGCACTTGCGGTATCAAAATTAATAATCTGCATATTGAGTGCAGTTGCAATATCCAGTGCACGAATCTGATCCGGATTAATTTCCGCCAATGCCTGTTCTGCATTGCTATTGCCGGTAGCAATGGCAGTATCGGGATCTACAACTGCGGATGCACTCTGCATTCCAGCCGGAGTCAGCACAGTCATGTTTTTTACCAGGGGACGAATTTGAGCGGCAAGCTGTTCAGCATCCGCCGGATGAGCGGTCTGAATAGCAAGCTGATCCCCCATCCAGGTTAATGAAGCATTTGGCACACCTTTGACCATTTTCAATACAGTTGGAATGACATCCTGATCGATAAATTCTGAATGATAGCGGGCATTGTTTTCCACACCGCAACCGGTGTTGTGATTAAAAATCTGTTTAATCTCTTTCTGCAGAATCTCAATATAGCTGGCATTGCCGGAATATAATTGACATGTAATTAAATCTCCTGTCGAACCGGTACTGAGTTGCAGTTTTGCCGGCTCACTACTCGCGGTTTCAGCAGGTATACCACTGGCTGGAGTACTTTCTGTTCTATCTGCACATGACTTAAAAATAAATGCCAATAATGCAGCTAAAACAAGGGAAACAATCAAGGGAATTAAAAAACCTGATTTTCTTTTTTCTTCGAGTACCCGATCAGGGTCAACCGGGGGCGCTTGATGTAAAGTTTGTCCCGATGCCGTATTCATCCCCAAAGCGCTGAGTAGTGCGGGAGCCCAGTGTGGCAAAGCACTGGATACTGCTGGCCAATGGTTTTCAATCAGATGGGTGATCGCACTGGAATCGGAAGATCCAGCCTCATCTTCCAGTACGCCCAAGGTGGGTGCTATAGAACGATTCAACGTTGATTCGATTATTTCGGTCGGCACCGTGCCGGAAATCTGTTGTAAAAATTCCTGTTTTAAAGAGGGGTTGATGATGAAGATATCGCCCAATCTTGGATTTAATTGTTGCTGTAAATTTGTAATAAACTCAGGTTTAGATTTAAAGATAGATAATAAAATGGGAAGAAAGCTGCTTAAGGCCTGACTTTTCTCACTCAGGTATTCGGTTTCGCCCTCTAAAACCGTTGCAGATACTTTCTGCTTTAATAAATCAATCAAATTAAGATTCATGGCTTATTCCTCTTATTGTCTTCTTATCATGTCTTTTTTTAGTCTATTCGCTCATTTTTTAGACAGTGTAATAAATTGTATTATTTGAATAGTATTATTTTTCAACAATAAAAAAGCCAGCCGAAGCTGACTTTAATAAAGCTTAGCAGTAAATGAATTAAGGTTCTAAATAGTAAATTTTCTGACGTAATTCATTGGTACGCTGGCTGGTCATGTTCGTTTCACAATTTAGTCGATAAATTTCAGGATTATCTGAGTTTGAACTTTCTAATTTACATTCTAACTCGCGCTTTTTCAGCCAAATTCGTTGCTCATCCAGAAGTTGGTTACGCACTTCTTTTGTGGTTGAGTTCCAAACCAAATTTAAATTTTCATTCGCTTTATCTAGATTCGTTTTTGCTTCCGCAACTAATACTGATTGGTACTCCTGTGCCGCTGCCTCTTCATCGGCAACACGTTTCATCTCTTCCTGTTTTGCAACTTCAGCCGCATTTTGTCGTGCTGTTTTAACTAGGGAATCTACTGCTATATCTCGCACAAAATATGCTAGAGCATCTGGATTTTCTAAAGTTACATAAACTTTCTTGCCATCATCTGTAGGTTGAACCAAATATTCAATTTCTTTTTTTAACTGATTTGCTTCAAATGACAAGTCTGATAATACAGCCGCTTGAGCAATATTATTTTCATCATAAACAGCACGGGCAGCATCTGCATCTTTAATCATTTGCGCTGGAATTTTAACCAAAAACTCCGTTGCACAATACTGTTTTTTGCTATTCGGATCTGAATTATTGGTACGCACATCATTCACATTAAACGTGATTTGTTGAAGAGTACTACGTAATTTCCCCATATCAATGGTCACGTTTTCGGTATCAATTAACTCTTTCACACGTTCTGCAGAAATATCACTGACCGTCTTGCTAAAACTTTCAACAACTAACTGTTTGGCAGTTTCATCATTACATTTAACCGAAGCCCCAGTAATAGATTGTACTTTGTCACATCCCGACACCACTAAAGTACTGCACAACAATGCCAATAATTTAAATCTCATAATTACCCTTTTTAAATTCAACTTTATTTTCAACAATCAATGATGTCTATTCAGCGTAGTAAGCTTCTTCTGCTGCAGCTGTAGCTTCATATGCAGCTTCTGTGGCCGCCTCTGCAGCTGCATTCGCTTCATAATTTGCATCATAAGTTGCATTGTTAGCATTATTGTTTTGAATAGCTTCTTTACTTGCTTCCAGATTTCTTATCTGATTTTTTTCAATTTGTGGTTTTAAAAATGCATAAGTTAAAGTTTCTGAAAGCAATGTTTGTACATCAGAAGTATTTTTAAGTAATGCTAAAACTTTATCGCCTTTATCGGTAGGTTGCAGCACATACTCAAGTGTTAAATGCACCTTATTATTTTCATAATTTACACCTAAATTATTTGCATGCTGTTCTACACTTACAACATCTACTTTAGCTCTTGCTTGATCAGATTTTTTGACCAGATCCGATGGAATGGTTGCAGTTAAATCTACTGAACAAGAGGTCTTTGGGCTATTTGGATCAATAAAATCAGTTCTGCTATCTGACAAAGCAAACTGGATATTTTTTGCCGAGAGTTTAAGTTTTGTTGGGTCTAAATCTTTAATTGCCCCATTTTTAATCAAGGCTTTTAGTTCATGCTCTAGAGATTGGGCCAAATCATCTTGTAATACTTGTGTTACCAAAGATGTTGCAGATTCATCATCACATTTCACATGTTTAGAGAAAAGATTATTACATCCAGCTAAAGCTAATGTTGAAATAAGTACGAAAAATGTTTTATTGTTAAGTTTCATTAAAATACCCTCTTTTGTTTACACAATTATAAACAAAATCATTAAAAAATAACAATTTAGTCACAAAAAAAGCCAGCCGAAGCTGACTTTCTTATATTTTAAAAACAATCTGATTGCTTAAGCCGCAAAAGTTTTAATCACTTTACCAACCACTTTTTGGTTAATTAGTGGCGTATTTTTGCCTTGAGAGATAATGCTCTCTTTGCTGACTGTCCATTCCAGTTGAGGATCAAGCAAAGCCCAGCCCGCCTCTTCAGTCCAGCGCTCTACCATATTGGCCACTTTTGCCGGTGCAACGGTGACTTTTTCCACCCATTCCAAAGGCTTGAACAACCCTTCGTTAATGAGTTGAAGTCCAAATGGCACAAATGTATCAAATGCAGTAAAGCCCGGTTGGGTTTCAGCAAATGGTGCCATTTTTGCAGAACTGCTGAGCGGTTCATGATGGGTCGAAATGGCATCAATGACGCCCTCTTTCAAACCCTGACGCAGCAATTCTTTGTCTTGCTCGGAACGTAATGGCGGACGCACATGTGCGAGTGAATTGAAGCCGTCAATCAGTTGATCGGTCAGGTGTAACTGGTGCATTGCTACATCGCAAGTCACCGGCAAGCCTTTTGCTTTTGCAATGCGAATCAGTTCCACAGAAGCACCGCAAGACAACAAGCCAAAGTGGGCACGCACGCCAGTGGCTTCAATCATGAGCAGATATTTTGCAATGGCGACGGTTTCTGCCAAAGCTGGAATCATCGGCAAACCCTGACGTGAAGCGATAAAGCCTTCATGTACACAGCCATCTTTGGCAATTTGTGGTTCTTCTGCATAGAACACGACAGTCATATTCAGCCCTGCAGCATATTCCAGGGTACGAATCACCACATCATCGTCGGCAAATGGTGCATTGGCATTGGAAACCGCAGTACAGCCACCTTTTTTCAAGCCAGCCATATTGGCAGGTTGATTGCCTTTCAAACCTTGAGTTTGCGCACCAATGACTTCTAGGTAAATGCCGCCATCCAGCATGGCTTTTTCAACCAAACCATGAATGAGTGCACCATTGTCTTGCACGATCGGTTTTGAGTCTGGCGGAGTAAATACATGCAGAATACCGTTTTCACGTGCAGCCTTCCCTTCAGATTTTAAGGTCCCATGCTGCTGCTGACCCGGTTCGCGTAAACGCGCACATAGATCCACCATGGTAGGCATCAGCCACTTACCTTGCCCGTCAATCACTTCGCTGACATTGGCAGTTTCGGCAACCAGTTTGCCATTTTCAAGATAAACCGTTTGTACGCTGTCGGTTTTGTTGATGGGGTCCAAGACACGTACATTTTCAATTTTTACAATACTCATGACTTTCCCTTATCCCGCAACTGCTTCTAACAAACCTTTTTCCTGCAACTGACCTTGCATTGCCAGCGCCAATACCGCCATACGTACCGCAATCCCATTGGTCACCTGATTTAAAATCACGGACTGGGTACCATCGGCAATACTGGAATCGATTTCCACACCGCGGTTCATGGGACCCGGGTGCATCACGATACAATCCGGTTTCGCCAAGGCCAGACGCTCTTTGTTCAAGCCGTACATTTTATAAAATTCAGCTTGTGAAGATAGCGCTGGCGAATCAATACGTTCGTTTTGAATACGCAGGGTAATAATCACGTCACAATCTTTAATACCCTCTTCCATGTTGTTAAATAGACGGACATCTTCGCCATATTCAGCAAAACCATAAGGCAACAAGGTATTTGGCGCAATCACGCGAATATCTTTACAACCTAAAGTTTGCAGTGCCGCAACATCTGAACGTGCTACACGTGAATGCTTAATGTCACCAATAATGGCAATGCTGATATCTTCAAAATTCTTTTTGGTTTCACGGCGAATGGTGAGCATGTCCAGCATCGCCTGCGTTGGATGTGCATGACGGCCATCGCCGGCATTAATAATCGCGACATTCGGACACACATCTTTGGCAATAAAGTGCGGCGCACCTGAAGATGAATGACGCACCACAAAAATGTCGGTTGCCATGGCTTCCAGGTTCCACAGCGTGTCACGCAGGGTTTCGCCTTTAGATGTACTTGAACGGGCAATATCAATGTTGAGTACATTGGCAGACAGACGCTTTGCTGCAGCTTCAAAAGTGGTACGGGTACGGGTAGAGTTCTCGAAAAACAGGTTCATTACCGTACGACCTTCTAGCAGGTTATTGGTAATCAGCTGATTTTGGTCATTAAAAAAGGACTGCGCAGTGTCCAATATTTTTGTGAGGGTTTCTTTGGAAAGACCTTCGATGGTGAGGAAGTGTTTTAAGTTACCATCTTGGTTGAGTTGAATCTGGCTCGGAGTATGCAATGCCGCCAAGTGCATGAGAGATTCCTTATACGTTAAGTCAACGTATTATACAGAGTTTAAGCGATTTAAATAGTTCAGCTTGATCTTACTTGTCTAAAAAGCAGCTCGGTATTTGAAATAAAAAATATCATTCCCATTTAATTTTTCAATAACATAAATTGACCATTCAATGATTTAGCCATCTGATTTTAAAAATAAAAACAGGTAACCCAGTCCAGCTCCGAGTTACCCCAGGCAACTAACGGAGAGCCCCAATGTAGCGGTTAGCCCCTTGTGCACGCTCTATGTCTTCTTGGGTGGGTTCAACCGAAATTAAGTCTACATGTTGCGTGAACTGAATTTCATTTACCGGTTCTTCATCCACTTTTAATCCCAGCACTTTCGTCAGGCGTTCAACCAGGCGAAGTAATTCAGGGTCTTGCGTCTGTTTCGCCATTGCCATCACATGTTCGGCATATTCAACGTTCTCTGTAAGATAGCTTGCATCAATCACGCGCCCTGATACCCGTCTTAACCGTGCATAAATAAGTGTTGCCACTGAAAAAGTTTCATTTGTAATGATTACACTTTCTGACATTTGTCATTCCCATCTCTAAAAAAGAAAGTGAGGCATCAAGTGCTCTCCTTGATGATCAAGCAGCCTCACCGGGCTATGCTGCAATATCCGTACCAATATAAAAAAAGCCCACATGATTCAACATATGAGCTCACTTAAAATAATGTTTTTATTATATTTTAGAATAGGCTAAAACTTACATGACCTTCGTCAAGCGCTTTTTTATTGGTCTTGTTTTCCTTAGAAAGCAGAATCTGTTGGTCTTCTCCATTTATAAGATCATGATCCTCTTGTAAATCTAAAAGAACACGCAAACGTTCTACATAGCTTGCAAGTTCTGCATCCTTGGTCTCAAGTGCCAGTGTGACCACATGATGTGCATAGGAACGATCCTGCATTAAATACATGACATCAATAACCCGGCTATTCACTTTCCTTAAGCGTGCATATAACAATGTCGCGACTGAAAAAATATCATCCTTTTTTGCTGTAATATTCATAATTTACCCTTAATAAAATCCATACATTAAACTTTAAAATTCACTTGGAAGCGCCATGTAATTTTACATATCCCCTAAATTTTCAATTGGCTTTTTATTCCAACATTTAGAGCTTTTTATAATTAATACATCGACATAAATCGCTTGAAGTTTTAAAAATATAAAAAGTTTTCAGCCCTAAAATAAGTTAAACTTATGCAAGTTTTTATTTTATTTTTTTCGGTCTCTCTATTTTATGAATACCTCTTCACGTTTAAGCAATTACTGGGTCACCTGTGCAGATGGTCTTGAAACCTTACTCCAAGAAGAATTGGAAGGTTTGGGTGTTCAAAATATTGAACGTTTACCGGGCCGTTTAATTTTCAAAGGCACATTGGCAGATGCATACCGTATTTGCATGTGGTCCCGTTTGGCTTCACGTGTATTAACACCCATTCATACGCATGAACTTGAATTTACCCACGACGCGCGTGATGTAGCAGAAGAGCTCTATGAAGGTGCAATCAACTTTGACTGGTCGCTCATTTTCGCACCACAAAGTACATTTGCCATCCGTTTACATGTAGAACGCGAAATTAAGGTCAATACACAATTTGCCACTTTACGGGTAAAAGATGGTGTGGTGGATTCCTTTATGGAAGCGGTGGGCAAACGTCCAAGCATCGACATCAAGCAGCCAGAAATTACCCTCTATGTGCTTGCCGGTAAAACTGCACACACCTATTGCCTGGATTTATCCGGTGATTCTTTACATAAGCGTGGTTATCGTCATTACATGACCGATGCCCCGATTAAAGAAAATCTGGCAGCCGCCATTCTGCAAAAAGCCAAATTAAAACAGCGTAAGCCAGACATTATTTTAGATCCAATGTGCGGTTCAGGGACTTTTATCATTGAATCATTGATGATGCTGACCGACCGTGCTCCGGGTCTGGTACGTCGTTTTGGTTTTAATGGCTGGAATGGACATGACCATGAATTGTGGATGTCGATTAAAGCAGAAGCCGCAGAACGTCATCAAACAGCATTGCAACAGCCTTTACCGCAATTTTATGCCTATGATGCCGACTGGGAAGCGGTGAAAGCCACCAAGAAAAATATTATTGCGGCAGGCTTTGAAGCATTGCTCGACCATATCAAAATTGAAGAGCGTACACTTGCAGACTGGCCGGATTTCAAGGCTGAAGGCAAAACCTCATTTATTGTCACCAACCCGCCTTATGGTGAGCGTTTAGGAGATAAAGCCTCTAACCGTGCCTTATATTTAGGCTTGTCTGCCCTGTTACAAAAGAACTTCCCGAATCAGTATGCAGCCGTGATCGCGGCACAGGTTGAACAAGCCGACGTGCTGGCATTCAATGAACCGCAAATTCTGCGTCTGATGAATGGTAAACTGCCAATTTATGTACGTTTCGGCACCATCAAACCGGCTGCCGTATCAGAACCGTTCTTGGCAAACTGGCAGCCACAACAGTTCGAGCCGATTGAAGGCGCACAGGACTTTACCAACCGTCTGCAAAAAAACATGCAAAATCTAAAAAAATGGGCGGTTAAAGAAAATATTTTCTGTTTGCGTTTATATGATGCCGACTTGCCAGATTTTAACATTGCAGTGGATTTGTATGGTGATCGCCTGCATGTACAGGAATATGCCCCACCGAAATCGATTGACCCCGAAAAAGCTAAAAAGCGTTTTAACTTAGCCTTGCAAGCCATTCGTGCGGTGACCGGTTTAGGACGAGATGCCATTTTCATTAAGACCCGCGCACGCCAGGAAGGT
This sequence comes from Acinetobacter sp. T_3_1, assembly GCF_025377055.1. Taxonomy (NCBI): domain Bacteria; kingdom Pseudomonadati; phylum Pseudomonadota; class Gammaproteobacteria; order Moraxellales; family Moraxellaceae; genus Acinetobacter; species Acinetobacter sp. T_3_1. Next base: position 60,238 of record NZ_JACHVD010000009.1, read on the forward strand.
AAAAGCCAGTACACCAAACAGAGTACTGCTTCTAAACGCTTTATCGTACAGGAAGGCAAAGCCAAAATTTTAGTTAACCTGACTGATTACCTGGATACCGGCCTGTTCCTGGATCATCGTCAAATGCGTTTGCGTATTGCAGCAGAAGCCAAAGGCAAGCATTTTCTCAACCTGTATAGTTATACCTCTACAGCAAGCCTGCATGCTGCTTTAGGTGGCGCTGCAAGTACCACCAGTGTCGACTTATCCAACACTTACCTGAACTGGTCCAAAGAAAACTTTGTCTTGAACGGTTTGACTGTGGATCATGCCGATGAGCAGCACCAGTTCTTTGCCAGCGACTGTTTTGAATGGCTGAAAGAAGGTCATGAACAATATGACCTGATTTTTATCGATCCACCAACCTTCTCGAATTCGAAAAAGTTTCATGGCACCTTCGATGTGCAACGTGACCATTTGTCCCTGATCAAGCGTGCCATGAACCGCCTGACCACAGAAGGAACCTTATACTTCTCGAATAATTATCGTGGTTTCGAGATGGATGAGGAAATTCTGGCGTTCTTTGATGTTCAGGAAATTACCAATGAAACCATTGGCCCGGACTTCAAGCGTAATACCAAAATCCACCGTGCCTGGAAAATTCAGCATCCACAAAATGGCTAATGCATTTCGGATAATGCACTAACTAAAAAGGCTGCCGATCTGGCAGCCTTTGTTTTTACATGTGTTAATTTAAAAATTTCTTTTCACCGTATTTATATTCAATGCCGATTTTTAAGATATCGCCTTCCCCTTTCGCTTGCAGCGACTGCTGCATACCATTCAGCATTTGTTCCAGTTCCTGATCGGATAAGGTTTTACCACCCTGTTGTAAATAATTTTTCATGATGGTTTTCATGATCTGTTTATCGTATTCAACATTGGCCTGGTATTCGACCAGATTGGGTGCCATTTTAACCAAGCTTTCAAAAGAAGATTGGTGTCCTGGCATAACCTTGCCGGTCAGGTTCGCCTTGGCATATCCTTCACCCGCCTTGATTTGATTATTCTGCGATTCAAAACTAAAGCCGTCGTTCACAATAGCCAGAAAACTATTCATCAGATCTTGACTCAATTCTTTTTTCGTTCCGCAGACTTCAGAATTTTTTTCCAGTAAATCCAGGAAAGCCTGTGTTTTCTGCCTGTTCAGGGCTTTCAGGCTCATATTCATCTGGAAATCGCGAAAACTTGGAATGTTATGCAGACGCATTTCACCAATTTTAACCTGGGTATCAAAATTGACCTTGTGCTCATCTACTCCTGTATTCACAAGCACTGCAAAGTCTTTCAATTCTCCACTGCCGAATTGCTGTACATTTCGATCGGTTCGCTGAATAGAAGCAATATTTAATCGGGTTTTCCCTTGATCTAAAACAGAATTTAAGCCCTGATTGGTCTCGAATTCTAAATCACGCATTTGCACATGCCCCAATTTATCATTCACTGTCATACCGGGAATCTGGAATTTGAGCTTAAGCACATCCAGTTGGTCGGCTTTAGATTTTGCATCCAATTTAAACGTCATCGGCTCAATTCGAGTTTGCATATCTGCCCCATTTTTTTCATACATCGGTGTGGTTAAAGATGAATGAATGACACCCAACCAGTCAATTCTGGTTTGAGCTGTTAAAGGCTTTTTCAATAAACCTTGAAAGATTTCATTGCCTTGCTTGAGGCGAATTTGCGATTCAATGTGATAGCCATTCCAGCTGCGTTTAATTGCATCGGTCCCGTTCAGAATCAGCACATCTTTGGGTTTACAGGGATCAATGGTGAATTCAGCAACCCAGTCTGCAGAGCCCTGCATCGCGCCCATATTAAAATTATGATATTGAATCGACATTAAATTGGATTTTTGATTCTGTTGATAATACGAATTTAGACTCTTATCTGCATATAATTTGCCGCCTATGACTGTAGTCGCCAATACAACGATACTTCCCAAACCCCAAATCAATTTTGACATCATATGTCTCGTTTTTTGCTTATTTTGTAGACGAGTATATGTTAAAAAAATAAAATTAGTGTAATTTTTCAAACAGTTAGATCCCCAAATCACATTGCATGTTGAGGGAATCTATATTTACTTTTAAATGCTGCTGAACGTGTCAAATCCGTCCCGGTTCGAAATAACTGATTTTACTTCGATCAAAGGTCGTATAGGGACAGGCTTTAAAACTATGGAAATAGTGTTTGGCTTGAATGACATGCGAGCTGGTATTGTTCATCCAACCAATTCTTGGATCGTTGTTGGCCAAAGTAATACAATATGCCTATTTGTGGCGTAATTTTGTTTGCTGCTGGGCATGAAAAATCAGGCTGGCAAATACATCAATGTGTTCAGGATGACACAGTGCACTACGCGCCAACTCATAATGAAAATTTTCTTTTAAGCGTTGATCTAAAGCAGCAGCACTGGGTTGTTTATGAATATTTTTTTCACTCAACATAATGTAATATGGCTTTTTCTTATTGCAATGCTCAATACCCAAAATACTGATGGGTAAATAATCCTCTTGCCTAAACTCTGCCAGAACTTTGACCGCCACGCTATGATCCAGTTTTTCACCCACCAAATCCACCGTCATTTTCCGGCCTAAAAAGCGGAAACATGGAATAGCTTGATAAAAATCCACCACTTCCAGTTCATCATCAATGACATAGCGAATTAAGCCAGAACCCGTGGTAATCACCGGACTGAAACGGTAGAAAAGCCAACAATTTGTTTGTTTTTAGGTTCAAAAATAAGGAAAACGCCGGTTTTTTCTAAAAAGTCACATTCAAAAATTTCATAACGTGTATTGGCATAATATTTTTGATAAATACCATACATACGCTTGAGTTCTTGGACTGTTACCTGGCTGCATTTCTTATATGCACTATAGGACTCATTTTTGAGCAGACGAATCAGCTTAAATTCGATCATGATTACTATTCCATGTGTAACCTTCTCTTTGGAAGGTGATATTGTTTTTGTTTTAACTGCTTTTTTATACAAGTGTATTTATATAAAGCGTCGCCATTTTAGCGTTTAAAAAGTTGAGAAATCAAATAAAGTCAGATGAACTTCACAAGAAAATGATAAACGCGAATCAATAAAAAACCCGGCCGAAGCCAGGTTTTTCTCAATTTTTATCTTTTAGTAAATACAAGTAACTAACTTAATTTCATTTTCTCGAACTCGAGATGACCATTTTCACCCTTAACATGAATGGTATCTCCTGGGATAAATTCACCACCCAGGATTTTTTGAGCCAAGGTATTTTCAATTTGCTGCTGAATGGCACGTTTCAATGGACGAGCACCGTACACTGGATCAAAACCAGCTTCAATCAACTGATCAAACGCACTGTCATCCACTGTAAGTCTCATATCTTTTTCACTTAAACGTTCACGTAAACGCTCCAACTGGATGTCGGCAATACCACGAATTTGCGCTTTTTTCAGTGAATGGAACACAACCAACTCATCAATACGGTTAATAAATTCCGGACGGAAGTGTTGAGATACAGCACCCATTACCACTGCACGAACTTCATCATCGGATGCGTTATCGCCCAATTCACGAACATCTTGTGAACCCAGATTGGAAGTCAACACAATCACCGTATTTTTAAAGTCCACTACACGGCCTTGCGAGTCAGTTAAACGACCATCATCCAGTACTTGCAGCAAGATGTTAAACACATCTGGATGCGCTTTCTCAACCTCATCGAACAACACCACACTATAAGGCTTTCGGCGTACCGCTTCAGTCAAGATACCGCCTTCTTCATAGCCGACGTATCCCGGAGGCGCACCCACCAGACGGCTGACCGAATGCTTCTCCATGAATTCACTCATGTCAATACGCACCATGGCATCATCACTGTCGAACAGGAAGTTGGCCAAGGCTTTGGTCAGTTCGGTTTTACCTACCCCGGTTGGGCCGAGGAACAGGAACGAACCACTTGGACGGTTCGGGTCAGACAAGCCTGCACGTGAACGGCGCACCGCATTGGATACAGCCACCACAGCTTCATCCTGCCCAACCACACGGCTATGCAGGAATTCTTCCATATGCAGCAGTTTTTCGCGCTCACCTTGCAGCATTTTCGCAACTGGAATACCCGTTGCAGCACTGACCACTTCGGCAATTTCGTTTTCAGTGACTTTGGTACGGATCAGTTTCGGTTCCTCACCGTTTTCCTCTGCGACTTCTTCAGCAGCGAGACGTTTTTGCAATTCAGGAATCACCCCGTATTGCAAACGGCTGGCTTCTGCCAAGTCACCTTCACGCTGGGCTTTTTCGAATGCGGTACGTGCTTTGTCCAGTTCCACTTGCGCCTGACTGGTGCCTTCAACCAGCCGTTTTTCAGCAATCCACTGTTCTTCCAGATCACTGTACTCTTTCTGCACTTCGGCAATCTGTTTTTCCAGATGTGAAACTTCTGCTTTGCTGCCTGAATCTTCATCCTGCTTCACCGCTTCCAACTGCATCTTCAACTGGATTAAACGGCGGTCCAAGCGGTCGAGTGGTTCAGGTTTGGAGTCAATTTCCATTTTAATCCGCGAAGCAGCTTCATCAATCAAATCAATGGCTTTATCCGGCAATTGACGGTCAGTGATGTAACGGTGAGACATTTTCGCAGCAGCAATAATGGCTGAATCCAGAATTTGCACCCCGTGATGGGTCGCATATTTTTCTTTTAAGCCACGCAGAATTGCAATGGTATCTTCAACGCTTGGTTCATCCACCAATACTTTCTGGAAACGGCGTTCCAGTGCGGCATCTTTTTCAATGAACTGACGATATTCATCCAGCGTGGTTGCACCTACACAGCGCAGCTCACCACGGGCCAATGCAGGTTTCAGCATATTGCCTGCATCCATGGCACCCTCACCCTTACCTGCGCCCACCAGGGTATGCAACTCATCAATGAACAGGATGATTTCGCCTTCATGTTTGGCCAGGTCTTTCAGAACAGCTTTTAAGCGTTCCTCAAACTCACCGCGATATTTTGCACCCGCCAGCAATGAACCCAAGTCCAAAGATAAAACGCGTTTACCTTTCAGGCCTTCTGGAACTTCACCATTAACAATACGCTGTGCCAAACCTTCAACAATCGCCGTTTTACCTACACCAGGTTCACCAATCAGTACCGGATTGTTTTTGGTACGACGTGACAACACCTGAATGGTACGTCGGATTTCTTCATCTCGCCCAATCACCGGATCCAGTTTGCCGGACATGGCGCGTTCAGTTAAGTCTATGGTGTATTTATTGAGTGAATCACGTTGATCTTCATGGGTATTACTCATGACTTTTTCGTCACCTCGAATTTTTTCAATCGCTTTGCGTAAACTTTCACTGGTTACGCCGACATTGTTGAGTAAAGTTTTGGTTGCACCGGTTTCCGCCAAAGCGAGTAGCACCCAGTCGGTAGATAAGAATTCATCTCCGGCTTTTTGGGCATAACTGTCTGCCAGATTCAAAGCGCGTACTGCTTCAGGATTAAGGTTGATATCTCCAGTCGGATTGGCAATGGTCGGTGCATCATTTAATGCTTGCTGCACTTTGGTTTGCAGATCACGTAGATTTGCCCCGGCTTGCTGAAACAGGCTGATATTGGCAGGCTCTTCCAGTAGCACCGATAAAATATGGATACCCGCGATGGCAGTATGGTCTTTACCCATGGCCAGAGATTGAGCATCTGATAGAGCTTGCTGCAAGCGGTTTGTAAATTTTTCAAAACGCATTCTTATTTTCCTCACAACAAATTTTGTACTTGGATAAAAGATGGGAATGGTTTGATATTTTTCAATAATATTTTTAAAAAATATTTTTAAATTTCAAGAACTAATATAATTAAAGTTAAATATAAACCTTAATTATAATATGGGTATTTAAGCTAATTTTTTCAAGTTCATTTGGGTCATTTATGTATGAAATTTTATTCCATATATATTTTTGTATCTTTTAAATAAATGTCATGAGACTTTTGAAAATTTATTTTGACTATAAGTCAATACATCTGCTTGAGGAACCTTCCAAGATTGAAGGTTTGGAGGAAAAGATCTATTAAAAATGCTATAGATTATTTTTAAATCTTTACCGGGATAAAATCTTTTTTCTTTATGGGTATTTTTAATACTGATGCAGCATAAAAATGGCAATCCGGAAATGAATTGCCATCTAAAGTTATTATTCCGCTTCAATAATTTCAAAATCGTGAGTAATTTCCACCCCACCATCCGATAACATTTTGCTTGCAGAACAGTATTTTTCAGCTGAAAGTTCAACAGCTTTAGCGACCTGTTTTTCTTTGACTGCTTTACCCGTCACCACAAAATGTAAATGGATTTTGGTAAACACGGCTGGGATGCTATCTGCACGTTCAGCCTTGAGCTGACACACGACATCTGTCACATCTTGGCGTGATTTTTTTAAAATCGTCACAATATCAAAGGAAGCACACCCACCAAGTCCCATTAATATCAATTCCATAGGACGTGGTCCACGGTTTTGACCGCCATATGCCTCAGCCCCATCCATCACGATTTGGTGACCACTTTCCGATTTTGCCTCAAAAGCAACATTCTCTAGCCAATGAACGCTTGTTTGCATTGCAACTACCTGAAAAAAACTATAAATTTACGATGTACCTGTACACTAACATAAATTGAGTTGAGAAGGAATTTCAGCTCTTCTGTGTGACAAGTTCACTTTAGGTCTTGTGCGATCTATTAATTATCCATATTCGGAACCGTTAGCATGACTTCAAACTTTTCACAACTTAGCACTGATGCACTGTCTCCAGGTCAACTTCCAGAGTCAGTGAAAGCATTATTAAAACGTGCCTATATAAATCGTTATCCAAAACGCACTGCAATTGTAGATGCAGGCTCAGAATCAAAATCGCTTTATTTGATTTTAAAAGGTTCAGTTTCCATTATTTTACGTGAAGATGATGAACGTGAAATTGTAGTTGCTTATTTGAATGCTGGAGACTTTTTTGGGGAAATGGGTCTTTTTGAAGCAAATCCACAACGTACTGCAGAAGTTCGTACACGTGACGTATGTGAAATTGCCGAAATCACTTATGAAAACTTCCACGAATTAAGCAAACAGTATCCAGACCTGAGCTATGCCGTATTTGCCCAGCTTGTACGTCGCTTAAAAAATACGACACGTAAAGTGACTGACCTGGCATTTATTGATGTATCTGGCCGTATTGCACGCTGCCTGATTGACCTTTCTTCACAACCAGAAGCCATGATTTTACCAAATGGCCGCCAAATCCGTATTACGCGTCAGGAAATTGGCCGTATTGTCGGCTGTTCGCGTGAAATGGTCGGCCGTGTCCTAAAAACCCTGGAAGAACAAGGCATGATTCATACCGATGGTAAAGCCATCCTGATTTATGATGTTTCTACTGAAGAAAATGATGCGTCTTTAGAAGACGAGGATGATGAAGAATAAGTTTTCTTCCATTCACCCTAAAAGCAAATCCTGAGATTTGCTTTTTTTATGTCTATTTTTCTGAGCTGTTCTTTTTAAATTTTTATGACAACTTTAAAACAATTCATGATTTAACGCCGATCCAAAAATCAGTTAGCCTAATGCACGATTTCAAACTTGATAAAAATTAAAGGATCCACCTTAATGCGACTCAAACCCTTAGCCAACACCGGGATTCTGCTGCCTGAAATTTGTTTGGGCACCATGACCTTTGGCGAACAAAATACCCAGGCAGAGGCCTTTCAGCAACTTGAATATGCTTTAGATCAAGGGTTATTTTTCTGGGATACGGCAGAAATGTATCCGGTACCGCCAAAGCCTGAAACTCAAGGAGCAACTGAAACCATCCTGGGCAACTGGATTGCACAGCGTGGTCAGCGCGACCAGCTGTTCATTGCTTCAAAAATTGCCGGTCCTTCACAAGGCGGCAGCCATATCCGTGACGGCAAAACCCGCTTTACTGCAGCTGAGATTAGCTCGGCACTTGATGGTTCCTTAAAACGTTTACAAAGCGATTATATCGACCTGTATCAGTTACATTGGCCACAACGCCCAACCAATTTCTTTGGCAAGCTTGGCTATGGCAACACAGAAGCGCAAAACCAGCAGCAAGTCACTGCCCTGGAAGAAACCTTAAGTGCCTTAAGTGATGAAATTAAAAAAGGCCGTATCCGTTATATCGGGCTGTCTAATGAAACCCCGTGGGGAACTTTAAAGTTTTTACATCTGGCTGAAAAATTAGGCCTGGAAAAATTTGTCAGCGTACAAAACCCTTATAGCCTGCTGAACCGAACTTATGAAATTGGCATGTCTGAAATTGCCCATTATGAAAATGTCGGCTTACTTGCTTACTCACCTCTCGCTTTTGGTTATTTAACCGGTAAATTCCGTCATGGCGCTCGTCCAGCTAATGCACGGGTCACCCTATTTTCCCGTTTTAGCCGTTATAGCAATCTTGAAAGTGAATGGGCAACCGAACAGTATGCTCAGCTTGCAGAACGGCATGGTTTAACCCTGACCCAACTGGCATTGGCATTTATCAAGCAGCAATTCTTTGTGACCAGTACCATTATTGGCGCAACCAATCCGGATCAGCTTAAGGAAAACATCCAGGCCTTTGAAATTGACTTATCTGCTGAGATTTTACAGGGTATTGAAGATATTCACCGCCAGCAGCCGAATCCAGCACCATAGATATTTCGCCGTAACTCATTAAGGTGAAGTGTTGCTTCACCTGCGTCAAATAACTTATATTCTTTAAAATCAAAAAATTTGCGTACAAAAAAGGATGCAATAAGCATCCTTTTTTTGCTTAACGACTGATTAACGTCTGTTATAGATGGCTTGAGCAGCTGGCAAGTTTTTACGCATTGCTTCAATACGCTGACCATTTGAAGGGTGAGTCGACAGGAATGATGTACCTCCCGCACCTTCCAACTTGTTCATTTTTTCCCAAAGCGTGATTGCGGCTTGCGGATTATAACCGGCACGCGCCATCAACATCAAACCACCTTGGTCAGCACGGCTTTCAAGGCTACGTGAATAGGGTAAACCCACACCCACCTGTGCACCTAACTGAGCTGCTGCTGCACCCAATTGACTGACATTATTGCCTGCATAGCCCAAACCAATGTTTAACGCCAGGTCTGTTAAAGCCTGTGCACCAATTTTTTGTTTGGAATGTTCTTCCAAGGCATGCACCATTTCATGGCCCATCACCGCTGCAATTTCAGCATCGGTCAGATTTAACTTATTTACAATACCAGTGTAAAACACCACTTTACCGCCTGGTGCCACATAAGCATTGATCTGGTCTGACTTCAGCACAGCCAATTGCCAGTCGAACTTTTGGCCTGTCTGGTTGATTTGGTCGCCATAAGGTTTTAGACGTAAAAATACCGAATTAATTCGCTTATAAGTCGCAGATGAAGTATCTAAGGTTTTATTGGCACTCGCTTCCTGAACAGTCTTATTAAAGCCCTGCGCAGCAGTAACATTTAATGTGGATGAGTCTGCCCCTGCCATGTCCGCTACAGTAGTACAACCGGAAATCGTGATTACACTTGCTGCACACAAACTTAAAATCAGCTTGCTGTTCATTATAATAATCTCCACCTTGAAAATAGATATCTCTTTTCAAGAGATTATATGAAATAGTGGATAATCTTTAAATTAATATTATCTCCACAATCATATCATTTATGTAAACAGGCTTATTTAAGAAATTGAAAACTAAGCCAATAAATTAAACACAAAACATTCAGCCCCAAATATATCTGGCAAAGTGGTTTAATTTTCTGTTCCAGTTGTTCATTTTTGCGCTTAAAAAATAAAAATGCATTTTGAATAAGCACGACCGGAACCAAAATACATGCAACGATGACACTTAATCCAATAAACGCCGCATTAATAATTGCAGGATCCTGTGTTTGTGCCTGAATAACCAGCATGGCAATCGTCGGTGCACCACCCATTGCAAACAGTAATGAATAAAACATCGTCGCTGATATATTTTTATGCATCATGCACAACCTTGTATTTGTTTTATATTTAACATTCTAGCAAGTGCAAGTGAATTAAACAGTATGCTCAGATGCAACTTTAGTCTGCAAAACTCTTCGCATATGGCATGTTGCTATCTTTTCCAAATAAAGCCGGCAAAAAAAGCCCCACAATTGTGGGGCTTTTTATACGTCCTGATTCTTGGCAGATTAAGCTTCGAATGGATGGCGGAGAATAATTGTTTCTTCACGGTCTGGACCAGTTGAAATGATGTCGATTGGACATTCAATCAATTGCTCAAGACGTTTTACGTAGTTAAGTGCAGCTTCTGGTAACTGATCAATTGATTTAGCACCAAAAGTAGACTCAGACCAGCCTGGCATGGTTTCGTAGATTGGTTTTAACGTTTCGAATGCAAGGGCATCAGAAGAACCTACGCAACCAGAATCAGCAGCTTCGTAACCGACACAGATTTTCACTTCTTCTAAACCGTCAAGAACGTCAAGTTTAGTCAAGCAGATACCAGAAAGTGAGTTTACTTCTACTGAACGGCGAAGAATTTCAGCATCGAACCAACCACAACGACGTTGACGGCCAGTAGACGCACCAAATTCTGAACCTACAGTACCCAAGTGTTTACCGATTGCATCACCAACATCGTTCGCAGCATCGTAAACAAGTTCAGTTGGGAATGGACCAGCACCTACACGTGTTGTATAGGCTTTAGTGATACCAAGTACATAGTCAAGGTGTAATGGACCAAGACCTGAACCTGAGCTTACGCCACCAGCAGTCGTGTTTGAAGACGTTACATACGGGTATGTACCATGGTCAACGTCAAGAAGTGAACCTTGCGCGCCTTCAAACATGATGTTATCACCGTTTTTACGGTATTTATGAAGTTCACCTGTTACGTCCACAACTAATGGAGCAACAACTTCACGCCATTGGTCGCAAAGAGTAAGTACATCTTCAAGATTAACCGCTTCTACACCGTAGAATTGAGTCAACTGGAAGTTATGGTATTCAAGAAGCTCGGTAAGTTGAGCTTTAAGATGTTCACCACCACGTACCAGGTCAGCAACACGAATTGCACGACGTGCAACTTTATCTTCGTAAGCGGGACCAATACCACGGCCAGTTGTACCAATTTTTGCATTGCCACGTTTTTTCTCACGCGCTTGGTCAAGTGCAATGTGGTTTGGAAGGATTAATGGACAGTTTGGAGAAATACGTAAACGTTCACGTACTGGCACGCCTTCTTTTTCAAGAATATCCATCTCTTTAATCAGCGCTTCCGGTGAAAGTACAACACCGTTACCAATTAAGCACAGTACGTTTTCACGTAAAATACCAGATGGAATGAGGTGTAATACAGTTTTCTTACCACCAACCACAAGAGTATGACCTGCGTTGTGTCCGCCTTGATAACGAACGACCGCTGCCGCTTGATCTGTGAGCAGGTCGACGATTTTGCCTTTACCTTCGTCGCCCCATTGGGTACCGAGTACCACAACATTCTTGCCCATAATAGCCTCATTGCATCATGCTGTTAAAATAGAAAACACAACTGAATGACATGAACATCCAGTTCTGCGATTAAATCGGTTCGACTGTCCACTCACCCGCCTTGTTCACCAACTGGTGAGTCGCAAACGGAATCGAGTTTAAATCATCATTACCTAATAACTGAATCACACTTAAGCCTTGTGCACGCAGAGCAGCGATTGCATCAAGCAATGCTTTATCTGTACCTTTCGGTGCAACAACTTTTTGAACCTGTTTGAACTGACCTGCACTGAGTGCATATAAGTCACAAGAGAAGCCAGTTGCCGGGCGCGCGCGTCCAAAGTGTTCGCCAATACCGTCATAACGACCACCTTGAGCCAGCGGTGCTGCACGGTTTGGCGCATAGACGGCATACATTAAACCAGTGTGGTAGTGATATGAACGAAGTTCTACAACATCAATACCAATATGCAAGTCTGGCCAACGTGCCTGAATTTCAGATCGAGTCGTTTTTACTGCATCAAATGCCTGTTTAAATGCCGGGTCTGCAATAATTTCAGCACTGAGGTTAGCTTCTAAAGCATCCAAATCACTTGAATAGCGGCCTAGTGCATAAAAATCTGCACCGAATTTTAATTCTTGTGTAAATTCAGCCAGTTCAGGCAAGGCTTTGCGCTGGTAAAGATCCGAAAGCTGATTTTCTTCCGCCTTGGTTAAACCAGCGTGTTTAACCAGACTGCGGAACAAGCCCACATGACCTAAATCCAGATGGATGCCATCCGCAAAGCTTGCTGTTTTCAATAAGTTGAGCATCACGTCAATCATTTCGACGTCAGCATCAATACTGTCTGAACCAAAAAGTTCCGCACCCAGTTGCAGCGGTGCACGCGTGGTATTAAAACCTTGAGGCTTGGTGTGTAAAACCGTGCCAGCGTAGCAATAACGCGCTACACCTTCGACCGGATATACATGCGCATCGATACGGGCCACTTGCGGTGTCATATCGGCACGCACACCCAGCAAACGGCCAGAAAGCTGGTCGATGACTTTAAAAGTGGCTAAGTCTAAATCTTGATTCGATTCTGAAAGAGAAGAAAGAGATTCGATGTATTCGATAAATGGCGTGTACACCAGCTGATAACCTCGAGATGCGAGGAAATCCAATGCTTCACGGCGCAAAGCTTCTATTACTTGCGCTTGTTCTGGTAATACATCAGCTACACCATCAGGTAATAACCATGTCTCTGAAATGGGCATGTTGTAAACCTAAATACTTGTCAGCGCGGAAGTAATCCGCATAAAAAAATCGGGAGCACACCCGATTTCTCCTAGTCTAGCACGATCATCTTTACTGTGCATCAGACTTTTGCAGAAAAGATGTGATTCATTGCCAATTAAATAATTTTTATACTTTGATTCTATCTCGCGACTTTAAAATCAAATATAAGTTAACCACTCCAGGCACAGGGATCACGTTATTTTGCCTGGATTAACATCAGAAATGCCCTCTGTTTTGCAATATAACTGGTCACTCTCCATGCTTGTGATGAACCTTCATGTTATATGGGGAACGCTAACCACCACCTCGCGCTCGAAGTCTTTTTAGAGGGAATCAAGAAAACCCAGAAGTAGAGCATTGACCACATCGGGCGCTTCTTGCTGAAGCCAATGACCAGCCTTTGGGATGACTTGAGATATTTGGAGCTGAGGCACTAAAGACGGCATTGCCTTGATGATGTCTTTCATCCCAGGAATGGCGAGTCCGGTATCTCGCTCACCCACGAGATACATGGCGGGCACATTAACATGCAAGCCTTGAAAAGCAGCTTCTGATTCCCAGTTTTGGTCTAGGTTGCGGTAGTAATTCAGGCCGCCGCGAAAGCCACTTTGCTCGAATGAGCGCACAAATAAGGTAAAATCGTCGGGACCAAGCCAAGCTGGTAGGGTTTGAGGGTCAGGCAGCATGGCGAGCAGTCCGCCAGAGCGAGGAACCATTCCAAACGGATTCGGTGTTTTCGGATCATCACGCGGGCCTGCATCCCCTGAAGCGGCAAAGTATATTTTTCGCAGGGTTGCAGCAACATTGGCTTCCAGCTCATGCTCCGCAAGCCCCGGTGATGCAAAGTAATGTGTGTAGAACCAGGCATCGGAAGTTTGTGGGAAAAGCTTGCTGGGTAGCATGGGTGCACGTCCCATCATAGGCACGCCCAGTGCCGCGACCGCACGAAATCGTTCTGGCCGGATAAGTGCTGCTTGCCAAGCTATTATCGCACCCCAGTCCCCTCCAACAATGACGGCTTGCTTCTCTCCAAGCACATCCATAAGAGCGACCATGTCACCGATCACTTGCAGCACCGTATACGCGCCGACTGCCTCTGGCCGGTCGCTACCCCCATAACCACGGAGGTCAGGTGCGACAGTACGGTAGCCTGCAGCGGCTAGTGCGGACAACTGATTACGCCATGCATGGGAAGTTTCTGGAAATCCGTGACAGAACAGGACCAGCGGGCCCTGACCTTTTTCTATCAGATTCAAGCGTATGCCATTTGCTTCGACCCGGCGATAAGAAGGTACTGTCATGTTGCTTTCTTTTCAGGTGAACCTATGCTGTTCTGTAATATCTATCTGACACGTATCCTGCGCTATGTTTGACTCAAAAATAAAACACTCAGCAATAAGCAATCCCAAATTATAGAAGTTGTGCCCGGCAGCGTGCTGAACTCAGTCATTGCAACATATTTTGTCAAAGACAACCCCGCGAATATGATTGCTATTGTCATTATCCTGCTGGCAGCATCACGTTTTTCTTTCTCACCTACGCTGGCCATAAGTGTGGCATCCACAGCAGTTTTAAGAATGCTACGGGCATAAAGCGTACCTTTAAATTTTTAAATTAAAGTGAGGTTTTGTCGGTTGAATGAACCGTTTTTGCCAATAGTCCAATCAATTCGGCATTTTGGGATTCCACCTGACTCAGTTTAGTCGTGGTCTTATCAATTACCTCTTGCTGAATATGCATTTTCTTCGCCAGGTCCTGCATAATTTCCAGGGTTTTTTTAAGGTTTTCTTCCAGATGAATCACTTTTGTTTCCAATTGTTGATTCAATTGAATTTCACTGAGGGCAGCACCTTGATTGGTAAATTGTGCCCAAATCAAAAAAATTACTGCTATGGCTAAAAGGAAAATAAATCCCCAGATAAATATCAACATAGGTACGCTGCTCGTGTTATTGATTGATGACTGATCTGTGTCATGAATCGATGGGATTAAATTTCAAAAGCTTATAATTTTCATATAGTAATCGAAAATTGATTATAAAATTAACCGTGCTTAGATTTATATTTATTATAAGCATCATTATAAGTCGACTTCGGGTCGGCAATTCACTGCCACTGCTAAATCATCAAATAAAATGTAACTTCATGGCAGCCTATTCATCCTACTGAAACCTGCATCTTTACTCAAGAATTAACAAACCATTCGAACAAATTGATAATAATTGAGTTACAGGTCGCATTATTTACCCCATACGCTATAAAACCCCATGTCTTTCAAAAGTAAGCAAGATGAAAAATCCATCTTGCACTCTCTTTTAAACAAGGCCCACTATTTATGGGTAAAGGATTCGCAGAGGTCCAGCAAGCGATTCGCATAGCCCCATTCATTGTCATACCAGGCAAAGACTTTGGCCTGATGTCCCACCACCATGGTTTGGCTTAAATCCACGATGAGTGAATAAGGCGAATGATTAAAGTCTGAGGAAACCACCGGTTCATCGGTAACATCCATAATTTCCGCATAATCCTGACGTGCCGACTTGATCAGGATCTCATTGATTTTATGTGCTGTGACATGCGACTGCGCAATAAAAGTGAGGTCAATGGCAGCTACATTAATGGTCGGTACGCGTATGGAATAGCCATCTATACGCTCTGCCATTTTTGGCATCACCCGTTTTAATGCCCCCAGCGCCGAAGATGTGGTTGGAATAATGTTATGTCCCGAAGCACGGGCACGGCGTAAATCGCGGTGGGCATGATCCAGCACCGACTGATCTGCCGTCACTGCATGAATTTCTGTCATCAATGCCGTATCAATGCCAAAAGCATCATCAATAATTTTAACCAAAGGCACCAAGGCCTGTGTGGTGCAGGATACACTGGAAATAATCTGGTCTGTGGCTTTGACTTCGTGATGGTTGACCCCATACACAATGGCCGCATCCACCGTATCAAAAGGCGCAGCACCAATAATGACCCGTTTTGCCCCTGCGTGAATATGCCCTGTGGCTGCTACACGCGAACGGAATAAACCGGTACATTCCAGCACCACATCAATACTTAAATCCTTCCAAGGCAGGCTTTCAGGCTGTTGCTGAGAAAACACCTGTACCTTTAATTGCGCCAGACCTGCAGAAATGTGCAAAAAAATCTGTTCATCCTGCAAAAGCACTTCAACCTTGCCCTTAAAGCGGCCATGGGTGGTGTCGTATTTAAACAAATGCACCAGTGTTTCTACATCTGCAATATCGTTAATGGCCACGATATCAAAATGAAAATCCTTAGGATTTTCAAACCAAGCCCGTAATACATTGCGACCAATTCGCCCGAAACCATTAATGGCTACTCGTTGCATCAGATATCCTTAACTCTTGGGTAGATGTAAACACAGCTCTATGTTAATGGATTTTAACCAGATACCGATACCATTTATGCTGTTCTATGCATGAAATATCTGGCAGCAAGGGTTTTAGCCTGCTGCTTTTAAGCTTATTTTGCCTCAAAATTTATTCAGAGAAGGCTGCATCAAAATATTTACTTCACTTTTCATTTATTTTATATCCTATACCTAAGGCAGAATTCGGCTGATCAATTGAAGGCCAGAAAGCCAAATACCGCTTAAATAGAATTGTGATTAATTCGCCTTAAAGTGATTGGTGCATGCGGCTTTTTCCGTTATACTTTAGCGTTTTAAAATTTTAAGCCAGTATCTCAGGCCAGCTTTATAAAAGTAAGACTTGCTTGACATGCTATTAGCCAAATACAAGATTTATGGAGTGACTTGGTTGTGAGTACTCGTTTTATGACATCAGCTGAAATTCGCGAAGCTTTTTTAAGCTATTTTGAATCGCAAGGGCATACACGTGTCGCGTCGAGTTCTCTGGTTCCTGCCAACGACCCAACATTATTATTCACCAACGCTGGGATGAACCAGTTTAAAGACTGCTTCCTGGGTCTTGAAAAACGTGATTATGTGCGTGCAGTGTCATCACAAAAATGTGTACGCGCAGGCGGTAAACACAACGACCTGGACAACGTCGGTTATACCGCACGTCACCACACATTCTTTGAAATGTTAGGCAACTTCTCTTTTGGTGATTATTTCAAGCGTGATGCGATCAAATTTGCCTGGGATTTTTTGACCAATGAGAAATGGTTAGGTCTGCCAAAAGACAAACTCTATGCCACTGTTTACCATACCGATGACGAAGCATTCGACATCTGGAACAAAGAAATTGGTTTAGATGCGTCTCGCATCATCCGTATTGGCGACAACAAAGGCGGTCAATACGCATCGGACAACTTCTGGGCAATGGGTGATACCGGTCCTTGTGGTCCTTGTTCTGAAATCTTCTTTGACCATGGCGATCACATTTGGGGCGGCCTGCCGGGTACGCCTGAAGAAGATGGCGACCGTTTCATCGAGATCTGGAACAACGTATTCATGCAGTTCAACCGTACTGCGGATGGCGTATTGCACCCTCTTCCAGCACCATCTGTCGATACTGGCATGGGCTTGGAACGTATTTCTGCAGTATTGCAACACGTTAACTCAAACTACGAAATTGACCTGTTCCAGCACTTGTTAAAAGCTGCGGCTGAAATCATTGGCCTAGATACCACTGAAATTGAAGCTGCCGCAAAAGCAGCAAACAAACCTGTTGACTACCCTGCTTCCCTTAAAGTGGTGGCTGACCATGCCCGTTCATGCTGCTTCCTGATTGCAGATGGCGTGAACCCGTCGAATGAAGGCCGTGGTTATGTGCTGCGTCGTATCATCCGTCGTGCAGTGCGTCACGGTAACAAACTGGGTGCAACCGGTTCGTTCTTCCACAAAATGTTGCAACCTTTAATCGAAGCAATGGGTGCCGCATACCCTGAACTTGCGGCTAACCAGGCACGTATCGAAGCACAACTTTTAAAAGAAGAAGAACAATTCGCGAAAACTTTAGAGCAAGGTCTGAAATTGCTTGAAGGCGAATTGGCTCAACTGAAAGGTTCAGTGATTCCAGGCGAAACCGTTTTCAAACTTTATGATACTTACGGCTTCCCGACTGACTTAACCGCTGACATCGCACGTGAACGCGACCTCACGATTGATGAAGCCGGCTTTGAAGTTGAAATGGCAGCACAACGTCAACGTGCACGTGATGCAGGTAAATTCGCCATCGACTACAACAGCATTGTAAAAGTTGAAGGTGAAACCCAGTTCGAAGGTTATAAAGCCACTCAAGCTCAAGGCCAGATTGTTGCAATCTATAAAGATGGCGAACAGGTTGACGAATTGGTTGAAGGCGATGAAGCACTGATCGTATTGAACCAGACACCTTTCTATGCAGAAAGCGGCGGTCAGATTGGCGATACAGGTATCTTCAAAAACGATACCGGCATCTTCGAAGTTCAGGATACCAAGAAATCTGGTGGTGCATTCGTACACCAAGGTATCGTGACTATGGGTAGCTTAAAAGCCGCTCAATCTGTTGAAGCAATTGTTAAAGCAGACATCCGTGAAGCAACTGCACGCAACCACTCTGCAACACACCTGTTGCATGCTGCCCTTCGTCAAGTGTTGGGTTCTCATGTACAGCAAAAAGGTTCACTGGTTGCATCTGACATTTTACGTTTTGACTTTGCCAATGACCAACCTGTTTCATTCGAACAACTGCAGGAAGTTGAGCGTCTTGTTAACCGTGAAGTGATTGCCAACACCGCCGTTTCTACCGAGCTTCTCGACATCGAATCTGCCAAAGCAAAAGGTGCAATGATGCTGTTCGGTGAAAAATATGGCGATGAAGTTCGTGTACTTTCCATGGGTTCAATCATTGAAGATAAAAACTTCTCGATCGAACTGTGTGGCGGTATTCACGTGAAACGTACCGGTGACATCGGTCTGTTTAAAATCACTTCTGAAGGTGGTGTAGCGGCAGGTGTACGTCGTATCGAAGCGGTAACGGGCACAAAAGCGGTTGAAGTGGTTCAAAAAGCCGACCGTGATATCAACACCATCAACGGTCTGTTAAAAGCACAAAAAGAACAAACCATTGAGAAAGTTGAAGCCCTGGCAGATACAGCATCCAGCCTGCAAAAACAGATTGAACAGCTCAACCAAAAATTGGCAAACTTCCAGGCAGCTGAACTTTTAAGCCAAGTTCAAACTGTGGCTGGTCGTCAAACATTGATTACCACTGTGCAAAACATGGATGCGAAATCGCTTCGCAACCTGCACGATGGTGTAAAATCTAAATTAGACAATGCAGTGATTGTACTTGCGGCTGTAGAAGGTGATAAGGTCAGTCTTCTCGCTTCTGTAGCAAAAGACTTTACTGCAAACATTAAAGCAGGTGACATCATCAAACACTTGGCAACCGAGCTGGGTGGTAAAGGTGGTGGCAAACCTGACTTGGCACAAGGTGGCGCGCCACTTAACGAGAAGTTTGCAACAGTGATGGCAGATTTGACTGCTTGGCTTGAAGCAAAATAAAACTTCACCTTTTGTGTAACTGACCCTGACCGGAAAATCAGGGTCATGGTTTATATGGAACAACTATGGCATTAATCGTTCAAAAATATGGCGGTACCTCTATGGGTACTCCCGAGCGCATTTTAAATGTTGCTCGTCGTGTAAAGCGCTGGCATGACCACGGCCACAAGGTGGTGGTGGTTGTATCGGCAATGAGTGGCGAAACCAATCGCCTGCTTGCTTTAGCGAAGGCCATTACCGAAACCCCTGATCCACGCGAATTAGACCAGATGGTGTCTACGGGTGAACAGGTTACGATTTCTATGTTAGCGATGGCGCTTAACTCGATTGGAGTCGAAGCAAAATCACTGACTGGCCGCCAGGTTGGCATTAAAACCGACAGCGCATTCAACAAAGCCCGCATTGAGTCTATTGATACTGACGTACTCACTGAAAACCTGGATGCAGGCCGCGTACTTGTGGTTGCCGGTTTCCAGGGTTTTGATGAATTGGGCAACACCACAACTTTAGGCCGTGGTGGTTCAGATACCTCTGGTGTGGCACTTGCAGCTGCACTTAAAGCAGATGAATGCCAGATTTATACAGACGTAGATGGTGTTTATACGACTGATCCACGCGTTGCACCAAAAGCGAAAAAAGTTGATCGTATTTCTTTTGAAGAAATGCTGGAAATGGCATCACTGGGTTCGAAAGTCCTGCAAATCCGTTCAGTTGAATTTGCTGGAAAATATCAGGTGCCTTTACGCGTATTATCAAGCTTCGATAACGACGATGATGGCGCATTTGACGAAGACTTCAAAAACAACGTCGGAACTCTTATTACTACTGAATTGGAAGACAACATGGAACAGCCAATTATCTCTGGTATCGCGTTTAACCGTGACGAAGCAAAATTGACTATCTTGGGCGTGCCTGACCTGCCTGGCATCGCATCCAAAATCCTGGCGCCAATTGGTGCAGCGAATATTGAAGTCGACATGATCATCCAGAATGTGGAAGAAGACGGTACCACTGACTTCACTTTCACGGTCAACCGTGGCGAGTTTGCTAAAGCAAAAGCAATTCTGGAGCAAACTGCGAAAGAAATTGGTGCACGTGAAGTTGCGACCCGTTCAGACATCGTTAAAGTATCGATCGTGGGTGTAGGTATGCGCTCACATGCTGGCGTAGCAAGCAAAATGTTTACTGCTCTAGCTGAAGAAGGTATCAACATCTTAATGATTTCAACTTCAGAAATTAAAATTTCAGTGATCATTGAAGAAAATTATTTAGAGCTTGCTGTGCGTACTCTTCACACTGCTTTCGGTTTAGACCGTGAATCTGGTGAATCAAGCGCACGTGCTTAAATATGTAAAGTAACAAATCTGGTCATTGTTGGACAGAATTTGCGAAATACTACAAAAAGAACAGAGCCACTATAGTTTTTTTTATAGTGGCTCTGTTATATTTGTAACCGAGGATTTTGAAAATATTAACAGAATTATTTTGTGTCAGTTTTTTGACAGAGCGTTCTGATAATATTTCTATGGTACTAAGGTTGTGTTTTTAACTTTTAAAATCAATTGCACGTTTAGCGTTTTGCAAGGAGATAAACATGCTGATTCTAACCCGACGTGTCGGTGAAACATTAATGATTGGGGACCAAGTCAGTGTCACTGTGCTTGGCGTAAAAGGTAACCAGGTTCGTATTGGCGTAAATGCTCCAAAAGAAGTATCTGTTCATCGTGAAGAAATTTACCAACGAATTCAACATGAACGCGCTATGCATGAACATCTGCAGCACCTGGATCAGGATTATCAACCTTCTTTTGAAGAAGATAATTTCCCACAAAATATCCAGAACGACTTTAATCGTTAAACCGTTAAAGGTTGTTCTAATATAAAGCGGCTATATAGCCGCTTTAAATTTATCTGCTGCTTATTTTTTTTCCAGCAAGGCCAACGCCTTTTTAACTGGTGCATAACTACGACGATGCTGATCAATAACGCCATGCTCAGCAATTGCCTCAAAATGGGCTTTGGTTGGATAACCCTTATGTTTGGCAAAACCAAAATGCGGATATTGCTGATCCAGTACCACCATCTCACGGTCACGTGTCACTTTTGCCAAAATACTGGCCGCTGAAATTTCTGCATGCAGTGCATCCCCACCGACCACCGCATCACAGCTCATGCTTAAGCCTTGCGGAACTTTATTGCCATCGACCAGCACATGTTCTGGCTGAAGCTGCAAAGCCTCTACAGCCCGGCGCATAGCCAATAAAGAGGCCTGTAGAATATTGATCTGGTCTATTTCTTCATGGCTGGCTTCAGCAATGGCCCAGGCCAAGGCTTTCTCCTGAATTTCTATGAATAATTTTTCACGCTTTTTTTCAGTGAGTTTTTTAGAATCATTTAAACCTTCTATCGGATTATTGGGATCTAAAATAACTGCAGCCGCAACCACCGAACCCACCAGAGGGCCACGCCCCGCTTCATCTACACCCGCAATTTTCATCAATGCTTTACCTACAAAAAAGAGGCTGAATCACATCAGCCTCTTTAATTTTAACATGAATTAAAGCTGTATTAGTTCATTGCTTCAGCAACACAAGCATTAATGGTTTTAGTCACTGCATTTGAAACAATAGTATTACGTGCAGCCGGATCAATTGCAGCTGTCGCCAAATCTACTGCCGTTACGTTTTGCGGTGCTTTTTCACTGACACAACCACAAATTTCGGTCTGAATATTTTGCTTTTGAGTTGCGGTCATTAACTTGGTTGCATTTTGCCATGCCGGAATAGCATTCAACTCGGTGGTACATTTTGCATTAATTGCAATTTTAATTGCAGTCATACCGAGTTGTTGAGTTGCCGATTGTGTTGCAGGCGCTGTGCTGGTTGTGGTATCCGTTGCCACACAAGCAGTTAAAGCCAAAGCAAGAGGTACCAGGACAGCAATTATTTTTTTCACAGTTTAATCCTTGAGTCTAAAATCTGTTGAGCATATTTTGCCGAAACTTTTCTCAGGAAGAAATCTATATTTCAATTGAATTTTCCACACTCAGATGATCTGATTAAAAAACCTACATGCACACAGTGTTTCAAGAACTACACGCTTCGTTCTATATTCATCATTTTTAAATATGTGCTTTTTAATTAGCATATGCAGACTTTTAGAATGACATATGGGTACTTGGGTATAACATGAAAAATACCTCACAATACTATACGCGTACGGCACAATGGCTGCATTGGATCATGGCGATTATCTTTATTGCGGCATGGCTGATTGGTTTTTATAGCGGAAATTTTCTAAGTTATGAGGTTGATGGAAGCTTTAAAGGTCAGGTCATTACTCTACATAAGAACATCGCCACCACCATTCTTTTTCTGGTTATGATTCGCATATTCTGGCGCTATACCCACCCTGTTCCAGCGCTACCCGACAGCATGTCACCGCTCATGAAAACTTTTGCACATCTGGGCCATTTCGCTTTATATCTCATGTTACTTGCCCTACCCATTACCGGCTGTCTATTTAGCTGGAGTGCGGGACATCCGGCACCTGTATTATATTTATTCGAAATTCCACGTTTGGTTCAGGACGATCCCGATCTTTTAGCCATCGTGAAACCTGTACACATTTATTTGTCCTGGTTTGGAGGCTTACTTGTCATCGGTCATATTGCCGCGGCATTAAAACATCATTTCATTGATAAAGATAACATCTTGCGCAGCATGACCCAACAAGCAAAATAATCAATGTTGTTGCCATAAAAAAGCCGCACTGGTGTATTACTGATGCGGCTTTTTATTGTTCAATTTATCGCGACAAGCTATTTCAAAGCATCTTTGGCACAGCCTTTTACGCTATTGATCACCGCCTGTTTAATCAGACTATTCTTTGCAGATTCACTCATCGATGCCATAGCCAGTTCTTTGGCCGAGATATCCTGCAATGCATGCTCACCAACGCAACCACAAATTTGTTTTTGTGCTGT
The DNA here is from genome assembly GCF_025377055.1 of Acinetobacter sp. T_3_1. Taxonomy (NCBI): domain Bacteria; kingdom Pseudomonadati; phylum Pseudomonadota; class Gammaproteobacteria; order Moraxellales; family Moraxellaceae; genus Acinetobacter; species Acinetobacter sp. T_3_1. The sequence continues at coordinate 83,536 of NZ_JACHVD010000009.1, forward strand.
AGTTTGCTGCCCTGAACTCATGAACAAGGCTGCGGATTGCCAGACTTTTGAAGCATTTAATTCACTTTTACAACCTTGCTCGATCACCGGTTTCAACATCTTCTGGGTAAAAGTAGAATTTTTATCCGTTGCAAAAACCGATACAGAACCAGCCAGTAAAGCGACAGCAAATAGCCAGCAAAAACTCTTTTTCACATTTGCCCCTAATATTTAACCCGTGATTATTCAGCAGCCCCATACATGAATCCGCTGAATCAGAAACATATGTCAAGATGCTCAATTATGCTAAAGCATCAATTTGCTTCGCCCATTTCTGCTTTTCAGCAGCAGGAATAAAGGAGGCTTCAAACGAATTTTTAGCTAACTGCTTCAGCTCATCATTTGACAGGTCTAAAGCTTTGGTAATTGCAATGAAATTATCATTCATATACCCCCCAAAATAGGAAGGATCATCTGAATTAACTGTTACATGCACGCCCTGTTGCAATAAACGGCGGATATTGTGCTGAACCATATCATCTACCACACAAAGTTTTAAATTACTTAAAGGACATACGGTTAAAGGCATTTTCTCTGCAATCAAACGCTGCATCAGCATCGGATCTTCTTCTGAACGCACACCATGGTCAATCCGGTTCACTTTCAGCAAATCCAGTGCTTCCCAGACATATTCAGCCGGACCTTCTTCGCCAGCATGTGCCACCACCAAAAAGCCTTCTTCTCGCGCTTTGGCAAACACACGTTCAAATTTAGATGGTGGATGTCCCACTTCACTCGAGTCCAGCCCCACCGCAATAATTTGCTCTTTAAAAGGTAAAGCCTGTTCCAAAGTTTGAAATGCCGCTTCTTCACTTAAATGGCGCAAGAAACACATGATCAAATGCGAGCTGATACCCAATTTGCTTTGTGCATCATCACAGGCACGTTTTAATCCCTGAATCACCGTTGCAAAAGCAATGCCACGATCGGTATGGGTCTGCGGATCGAAGAACATTTCGGTATGAACCACATGGTCTTCTGCACATTTTTCAAAATATGCCCAGGCCAGATCATAGAAGTCCTGCTCATGGATCAGGACATTCGCACCTGCATAATAAATATCTAAAAAAGATTGCAGGTTATGAAAGTTATAAGCCTGTTTTACTTCCTCAACAGATTTATACGGAATATCAATATGATTGCGTTGAGCAATCTCGAACATCAGCTCAGGCTCGAAAGTCCCTTCAATATGGACGTGTAACTCTGCCTTTGGCAGGGCTTGAATAAGCTCAAGTTGATTCATATCTTATCCTTATAAAATTTTTCAAAAATAAAAAAGGGTGCAAACCGAGTTTACACCCTATTCTGAATGGGGTGAATTAGCCGCCAAATACAGCAAATTTCAATGCCCAAAGCGCCGCAACAATCCAGACCATATAAGGTACTGTTTTTGCTTTACCTGTGAAGAGCTTGATTAATGCATAGCTGATAAAGCCCATCGCGATACCATCGGCAATTGAATAGGTAAATGGCATGCATACGATGGTTAAAAATGCAGGAACGGCTTCAGTGATATCATCCCATTCAATGTTGACGATACCTTGAATCATTAACACACCTACAAACAATAATGCAGGTGCAGTAGCAAAACCCGGAACCGATTGCGCCAAAGGAGCCAGGAATAAGCACAGCACGAACAATACGGCAACAACCACAGCAGTCAAACCGGTACGGCCACCAGCCGCAACGCCCGCAGACGATTCGATATAAGGCGTAGTTGATGAAGTACCCAATGCCGCACCCGCCACAATTGCGGTCGAGTCAGCAAACAGTGCTTTTTTCAAGCGTGGTAATTTGCCATCTTTTAACAGGCCCGCACGATGTGAAACCCCTACCAGCGTACCCGTCGAGTCAAACAGGTCGACCAGGAAAAATACAAAGATGACACCAATCAGGCTGGCTGTGAACAAGCCTTCAAAGTCCATTTGCAGGAAAGTTGGAGCAATCGATGGAATGGCCCCTACAACACCTTTAAACTCGTTCAGTCCCATTGCCGTAGCAATCGCGGTAATCACCAGAATACTGATAATGATTGCCCCACGGACTTTAAAGTGATGCATCACCACAATCATCAGGAAGCCAAGCAAGGTCAGCAATACCGTCGGTTGTTTCAAGTCACCCAAGCCAACAAGCGTTGCCGGATTGTCGACAATAATGCCTGAATTCTTTAATGCAATCAGTGCCAGGAATAAGCCAATCCCCCCGCCTATCGCAAATTTCAGCGACATGGGAATAGCATTGACAATGGCTTCACGGATTTTAAACATACTGATTGCAATAAATACCAGACCGGAGACAAATACAGCAGCCAGTGCAGTTTGCCAAGGTACACCCATGCCCATACACACAGAATAGGTAAAGTAAGCATTCAGGCCCATACCAGGCGCAAGTGCAATCGGATAATTTGCAATCAGTCCCATAACCAGACAGCCAATTGCGGCTGCGAGACAGGTTGCAACAAAGACAGCCCCATGATCCATGCCGGTTTCGGATAAAATCATTGGATTGACAATAATGATGTAACACATGGTTAAGAAAGTGGTTACACCTGCAAGAACTTCTGTGCGAAAACTGGTTTTATTTTCACTCAGCTTAAATAAGCGTTCAAGCATATGCTCTGAAGATGGATTAGGAGTCGTCATGACTTTACCCCTGTAAGTAAACTTTATGCCGTCAGCACGCTACAAAATTAATGATCCGTTTCTCAAATCACCATTAAGTTTATAGATGCCAGGCAACGGATATTTAAAAATTTCCTTTTAAAAACAATTGTTTTGTACAATTTTTCATTCGGTTCGATACAACCGGATCACAAAAATTGTAAACAAAAAAGCCGCATAACTTTTATGCAGCCTACATAGATAAAATAAATCAAATACTTACAATATAAATATAATGATTCAATTAAAATCTTGGCAAATTATAACACAATGCTTTTTTATTGTTTTTAAAATTTATTTTGAATTAATATTCAATAAGATAACAATATTTTTCAAACCTATAGTAAAAATCCGAGTGCTAAAACTGGCTAGATTTCACATGTAAAGGCCCTGCAGAAGAGATTTTCTCAGTTTCTATCGGTTCTAGAACCATATTATTTGGATTCGCTTCTACAGTTTTCAAAGATTGATGAGCATCCTGAATCAATTGATCCATTTCCTGTCTTTTTTTCATTTGATTGTCGTGATAAACCCCATATCCCAGTAAAACCACAGCAAAAATAAGGGTGGGAACTAATAATTTTTTCATCATAATTTTTTATTGTTCATCATTTCTCATGATGTTAACAAACGCACACTAAAATATAATGATAAAATATTTCAAAATCCTGTTTATTTTTGAGCAATAAAAATCCCGAAATTTATCGGGATTTTTACCTCGTTATTCTCTCATTTAAGCGGCTTGCTGCTCGTCACGCTTAAAGACCAGCTCACCTTTTAGCGAACTGTCCGCATCAAAATAGTAACCATCCATATTAAATGATTTTAATTCCTCAGCACGTTTTGCCTGGTTTTCAATGATAAAACGTGCCATTAATCCACGTGCTTTTTTTGCATAAAAACTAATCACCTTGTATTTGCCATTTTTCTGGTCCAGAAAAACCGGCTTAATGATCTCGGCTTTAATTTTGCCTGGTTTGACTGACTTGTAATATTCATCCGAAGCAAGATTCACCAATAGATCTGAATGCACCTCGGCTAAATCCTGGTTAATCAAATCGGTAATGATATTATCCCAAAAATCATAAAGATGATGACCACGTGGATTTTTGAGCTTGGTTCCCATTTCCAAGCGATAAGGCATCATCAAATCCAGAGGACGCAACAGGCCATACAGTCCGGACAGCATTCGCAAATGCTGCTGTGCATATGCAATATGCTGCTCATTCAGCGCATAGGCATCCAGTCCGGTATACACATCCCCTTTAAAGGCAAATAAAGCCTGTCGTGCATTAGAAAAATTGAATTCCGGTTGCCAGTCATTAAAACGCTCGACATTTAAATTGGCGATTTTTTCACTCACACTCATTAAATTGGCAATCTCGGTCGCAGAAAGATGACGACTCACATTTATAAGTTCTTGTGAATGTTCCAGCAATCTTGGCAGTGTATGTGCATCGGTTGGAAGTACAGATTCGTAATCTAAAGTCTTAGCAGGAGAAATTAAGGCGAGCATGAATAACCTGTTCAAAAAACAATTAAACAGACTATAACAGTAGCATTGTCTTATTGCCAATGTGTGTTTTTACTGGGTCTTAGCGCTAAAATAACCGATTCTTCTGTCATGAGTCGGTTTTACATGTCCGAACAAATTTTCCTTCAGGGTCCTGCAGGTCAGCTGGAAGTTTTTGTTGATTATCCACAGGGTGAAGTGAAAGGATTCGCGCTTGTATGTCATCCTCACCCCTTACAAGGCGGAACGCCCCAGCATAAAGTTCCAGCGTTGCTTGCGCAGATGTTTCTTGAGCGTGGCTGTATGGTTTATCGCCCAAGTTTCCGTGGTTCTGGCCAGAGTACGGGTGAACACGATAAAGGCCATGGCGAAACCGATGATATTCTAGAAATTATTCAAGTGATTCGCTGCAAGCATATTAGCCTGCCTTTTTATGCTGGGGGCTTTAGCTTTGGTGCCCATGTCATGGCAAAGTGTTTTCATGCCTTGCCCGATGAAATTAAACCCAAACAGTTGATTTTATGTGGACTACCTACTGCGACAGTTGCAGGTGTGCGTCATTACGTCACCCCACAGATTAAAGGAGATATTCTGTTCCTGCATGGTGAAGCTGACGAAGTGACCTTGTTGTCCGACTTGATTGAATGGGCTAAACCGCAGCGACATTTAATCACCATCTTGCCCGGCGCGAATCATTTTTTTACTGGATATTTAAAGCAATTACGGGTGGCTATCTCCCGTTTTCTTGTAGATGAATAAACTCACAATAACAGCATAGAGCATCCATTTATATAGGGTTTCTGCATGACGCCAAATAAAAGAGGAGGCTAGGTCGCACTGCTGTAGTATAGTCAAATTCCAGGTGTTTGATTTGTGAGTGTGGCAAGGATGCCACACAGTCCCCATCACGACAGGATGTCGTGTCTGGGGACTAAAGACTTTTGCCTACTTTTGGTCTGTCAAAAGTAGGGTCCAGCCTACACAAAGCGACTTAAATCCTTAAAGAAAAGACAAGGCTGTGAAAAATTAAATACTCAAATCCCAAATATCATCATATTGATTCGGTGCTGAAATAAAATTCAAATTGTGGGACAGCAGTGGGCTTAGCCCTCCTCTTGGTTTATCCATGTGGTCAAAATAAATATTTAACCCTTCCATCTAAAGCCGCTAAAAGATTCATCTTCTTTTAAAGTGTTTTCTACTGCTTGGGCCAATTGATTCAATAAACTCTGTTCCGTAATACGGTCTAGCCAATCCTGATCTTCAGCTGGGTAAGAAGTAATCTCACAGACCAGGTGCCCTTCTGCATCACGACTCTGGCAGGTGACCGATAATGGCAAGGATTGATTGTCTACACTTACCGCAACCTGATCACCACTTTGCGACAAGGTCTGAAAACCGTATTGACCCAGTTCTTTAGACAATAAGTCCGCAACATATTCCTGAGTCACATGACAGTCATTCGGTTGTTGTGACACATGACTATGCTTTTCACAGTTTGCAGTAAATTGTAATTTTCTCATCTGTGTATCCAAAGGCTTTCTTGTTGTATGGTTTTAGCATAAGCAATAAAAGTAAAACAGCCAAGCAAAAGCTTGGCTGTTATTTAACAAATACACAAAATTAGACTAATTATTCACTGACCTGAATCGCCAGACCTGCCTGGTTAGCCAATTCAGTGAAGGTTGGGAAGCTGGTTGCCACGGTTTCAGTACCGACAATTTTAATTTCGCCGGAAGTACGCAAGCCCGCCATGGAAAAACTCATGGCAATACGGTGATCATGATGCGATTCAATTTCACCACCTGTGAAAATTGCAGACCAGTCACCAGACTTACCCTTACCTTCAATGATGATGCCATCATCGGTTGGCATGCAGTCAATGCCCATGGTTTTCAAGCCATCTGCCATCACCTGAATACGGTCGGATTCTTTTACGCGAAGCTCGGCAGCACCGGTCAAAATGGTTTGACCCTCTGCACAGGCAGCGGCAATAAATAAAGCCGGGAATTCATCAATCGCCAATGGCACCTGATCTTCCGGCATGTGAATACCTTTTAAGGTGCGCGTGCCGCGAATACGAATGTCGGCAATCGGTTCACCGCCTGCAATACGTTCATTTTCAACCGTTAAATCTGCACCCATCTGTTTCAGGATTTCAATCACACCGGTACGCGTCGGGTTAATCCCTACCGCTTCCAAAGTGACATCGGAACCTTCAGTAATGGCAGCCCCCACCATAAAGAATGCAGCAGATGAAATATCGGATGGAACCTGAATGTCAGTACCGACCAATTTGCCGCCACCTTGCAGTGAAATACGGTTGCCTTCAGTTTTCACCTCATAACCAAAAGCACGCAGCATACGTTCCGAATGATCACGAGTCGGTTCTGGTTCAGTGACTACAGTTTCACCTTCTGCCCAGAGTCCAGCCAGTAAAATCCCTGATTTCACCTGAGCTGAAGCCATTGGCAAGTCGTAGTGAATTCCTTTAAGTGCCTGATTGCCGGTAATAGATACCGGTGGCGTACCACGCTCACCTGTGGTTTGAATTTGCGCACCCATTTCACGAAGCGGTTTGGCAATACGCTCCATTGGACGCTTTGACAATGATGCATCACCGGTCATGACTGAATCAAACTTCTGGGCACAGAGCATACCGGAAAGCAGACGCATGGAAGTCCCCGAGTTGCCCATGTATAAGGCACTTGCCGGGGCTTTCAAGCCATGCATGCCTACGCCATGAATGGTCACTTCACCATTTTTAGGCCCTTCAATGCTCACGCCCATATCGCGAAAGGCTTGCAGCGTTGCCAAGGCATCTTCACCTTCCAGGAAACCGGTGACATGGGTCGTGCCTTCAGCAATCGCACCAAACATGATGGAGCGGTGTGACACAGATTTGTCACCTGGCACGGTAAATTTACCTTTAAATGTCTTATCACCCGGCAAAATGGTAAATTGTTGTGTCACTTTATCGTTCTCCATCAAAGGTTTTTTAGCGAGCATATGATTGAAGTGTTGTCGAGCAGCTTGAGCATGCTCCAACAATCCGATCAATGCCTTGGAATTTTCATCTTCAATGAGTTTGCGAATTTGAGCCAGTTGCTGCTCAAAGCCATCCACTGCATTTAAAATTGCTTTTTTATTGGCAAAAAAGATGTCATGCCACATTTGCGGATCACTCGCCGCGATTCTAGAGAAATCGCGGAAGCCTCCAGCGGCATAACGGAAAATATCCAGATTATCTTCCCGGTTGGCCAGTTGCTCAACCAGGTTAAAAGCCATCAAATGCGGAAGATGGCTGGTATGCGCCAGCACTTCATCGTGCTTTTCCACATCCATGCAAATCACTTCTGCCCTGGCAGCTTGCCACAATTGAACCAGTTTATCCACAGCCCAGTCAGCACTGCTTGGCAACGGTGTCAAAATGACTTTGTGATTGGCAAACAAATCGACCTTACCCGCATGCACGCCAGTATGTTCCGCACCCGCAATCGGATGACCCGGAACAAAACCTGCCGGCAGGTTTTCACCATATACGGCTTTGGCTGCATCCACCACATTGCCTTTGGTACTGCCCACATCGGTAATGATGGTGTTATCTGACAGATAAGGCTTGATGGTTTCTAACACCTTTTGTGTCGCCCGCACAGGCAAAGCCAAAACCACCAGATCTGCACCTTGCACTGCGTCTACAGGATTGCTATAGCCGTCTTGAATCAGTCCAAGCGCCTTTGCATCTTCCAGCGTTTTTTGTGAACGTGTAGAGGCAACAATCTGTTTTGCCAGTTTTTCAGCAATGATGACACGCGCCAGACTTGAGCCAATCAGCCCAAGTCCAATAAAGGCAACTTTTTCAAACAGTGGCTGAGACATGGCTTAAGCTTTTTCCTCTACCGCATCAGGCGCTAAATCGAGTACTTTCGCCAGTGCTGTCAGGAACTTCGCATTTTCCGCTTCCGTACCAATCGATACACGCAGATGATTTGCAATACCCACAGGACGTACAATCACGCCTTCTTTTAACAAGGCATTGAAGGTTTGCGCAGGATCAGTCTGTACATCGACCAAAATAAAGTTGGCACGTGAAGGTACATAGTTTAAGCCTAGTGCCTCAAAGCCCTGTTCCAGCTGCTTCATGCCTGCTTTATTGACAATACGCGATTGCTCGATAAAGTCTTCGTCTTTCAGTGCGGCAACCGCAGCCACCATGGCAAGATGATTGACGTTAAACGGCTGGCGAATACGGTTCAGGTAATCTGTCACTTCTGCCGATGCCAAGGCAAAACCAACACGCAGTGCGGCCAGCCCATAGCATTTAGACAAGGTACGGCTGACAATAATGTTTGGATATTGCTCCAGGAATTTCAGGCTGTTGAAGTTTTCCGGGAAATATTCCACATACGCTTCGTCCAGAACGACAATCACATTTGCCGGTACTTTTTGCATGAAGGCTTCAAATTCGGCTTCTTCAAACCAGGTTCCGGTCGGGTTATTTGGATTGGCAATAAAGATTAACTTGGTATTGTCTTTAATTGCTGCTGCCATGGCATCCAGATCGTGAGCAAAACCTTTGGCCGGCACTTCAATCGCTTCTGCATTAATGGCTTGAGTCACCAAGGCATACACGGCAAAAGCATGCTGGCTATAAATCACCGAGTCTTTCTCTGAAACGAATGTGCGGGCAAACATTTCCAGCAAGTCGTTTGAACCATTACCCAAAGTAATACGGTCAGCGGTCACACCGAATTGTGCCTGAATCTGGTCTTTTAAAATAAAGCCGCCACCATCCGGATAGCGGCCAATTTCTGCCAGTTCAGCTGCCACAGCCTGTTTGACTTTGTCAGAACAACCCAACGGGTTTTCATTCGAAGCTAATTTGACAATATCAGTAATCCCTAACTCACGCTCAAGTTCACTAATAGGTTTACCTGGTTGATAAGGCTTTAACTTTGAGATGCCTTCATTGGCAGGGACAAACGACATGTTACTCTTCCGCTATTTCAAGTGATAAAAGGGATCAGCCTAAAATTAAAAAATCAGGCCGATCACCAGAGTGATTTATAAAACTGCAATTGGATAAGAACCCAGTACACGAATTTCTTTGACCAAAGGACGAATTTCCTCAATGGCCGCTTTGACATTTTCTTGCTCGATATGGCCTTCGAGGTCAATAAAGAATACATAGGCCCATTTTTCAGGCAATGCAGGACGGGTTTCAATACTGGTAAGACTAATGTTGTGTTTGGCAAATGGTGCCAGGATTTCCAGCAAGGCACCGGCACGGTCATGTGCGGAAATCAGCAATGAAGTTTTGTCATTGCCACTTGGCGGCACTTTTTCACGGCCAATCACCAGGAAACGGGTGGTGTTTTCCGGATTGTCTTCAATATTGCTGTGCAGGATTTCCAGCTCATAAAGATTGGCAGCCACTTCTGATGCAATCGCTGCGGAATGCCATTCATTGCGAATACGGCGTGCCGCTTCAGCATTGGAACTAAGGGCAACACGTTCAACGCCCGGATAATGGGCATCTAACCATTTTCGGCATTGCGCCAAGGTTTGCTGATGGGCATAAATCTGTTTAATGCTGTCTTTACGGGTATTGGATGACACCAGGAACTGGTGATGAATGCGCAGTTCCACTTCACCAATCACATTTAGGTGCGAAGCTTTAAAACAGTCTAAAGTATGGTTCACCACGCCTTCAGATGAATTTTCGACCGGCACCAGACCATAATGTGCACCACCCGCTTCTACTTCACGGAACACTTCATCAATGGTAGGAAGTGGGTGAACAATGGCATCCTGACCAAAATGTTTCAATACTGCTGAATGGGTATAGGTACCGACTGGCCCCAGGAAAGCAATGCTTTGTGGCGCTTCCAATGCCAGACATGCAGACATGATTTCACGGAACAAACGTGCCATGGTCACATCAGATAAGGGTCCTTCATTACGCTGCATAACATTGCGCAAAACTTGTGCTTCACGTTCAGGACGGTAAAACAATGGATTCTCTTCAGCTGCAAACTTTGCTTTTGCTACCGCTTCGGCCAATCTGGCACGTCGGTTAATAAGCTGTTGAATCTGTTGATCTACAGAATCAATATCCTCACGGATTTGAGCAAGGTCAAGAGAAGTCGTCGTGTTTTGATCGTCGTTGATCATTGTTATGTTGCCCTTCAAAAACGTTATGCAAACAGTATAACAATAGTTAGCTTTCAAATGTTACGCAATAAGACTTTGATTGATTCAGTCTTAAAAACATACAGTTGATTTAATCAGCAATTTTATTCCTCATGTTTTACCCTGAGTATTTAAAATTGATGAGCTTTTGCCAGTTCGCTAAAAATGACAGCACAGCTGTACATTTATAATTCAGCAAACTGGCTAGCGATTTTATGTCATTTCATTGAATAAATTTATCGGTATTTGCAAATAAGCTCATCGTTAAAAACGCTTAATACTGAGCAGCTTTGATGAAAGCGGTTCCGGCCCATACCCCTGAAATGCCGAAAACGACTTTGTTTAGTATTCCAGATAAATATATTCAAGTGCCCATTTAAACATGCATAGCTTCCAACCAACCCGCCCAGTCTTGCCTTGAATCACAGGAGAAAAGCCATGAAGTCTAGCTGACTGCATACTCGCCATCTGAAAAATGCTGCCTGCCAGCTTTTGACACATGCAGAAACAAAAGTTTTTTGATTAATTTTTTAACCATTACAAATAGTTAAAAATAGCGCCAAAGCTTTATCCATAGGGACTTTCGCATATTCAAGAGTTATTTACCAAACTCCATCACAATAGCTTAATGATTAATTTATAGTCTGTTAACAAAGCAATTCGGAGAACAACAATGTCCAAAAGAATCGCCGTTTTAGTGACCCATGATTTTGAAGATGCTGAATATTCAGAACCCGTGCAAGCCTTTCGCGCTGCACGCCATAGTGTTCTAAATATCGAAAACAAAGCAGGCAATATTGTCTATAGCCATAAACGAAAATCGGCCATCACCATTGACCAAAGTATAGATGATGTCACAGTGCATGATTTTGATGCCTTACTCATTCCTGGAGGATATTCTCCCGACCGGCTCCGTGGCGATGAGCGTTTCGTGAATTTTGTGCGTAATTTTGCTCATGCAGAAAAACCCATTTTGAGCATTTGTCATGGTCCGCAGCTCCTGATTACGGCCAAAGTCGTAAAAGGCCGCTTGATGACCACCATTAAAACGGTTGCCAAGGATCTGATTAATGCCGGCGCGGTCTATTATGATGTCGGTGTGGTCAATGATAATAATCTGTATATTTCATCACGCTCACCCGATGATTTACCCACTTTTATTGAAGAAAGTCTCATGGTTTTAAATCAATAAAAAAGCACCCCGCAAAGTCAGACCCGATGTCCAGCTTTTAGGGTGCAGTTCTGTTCGACTCTTTATTACCACGTCTTATTGAGGAATTAACGCCCCAGTAAGCTACGTGCCACAATCTCTTTCATAATTTCATTGGTTCCACCGTAAATTCGCTGAATACGGGCATCTACAAAGAACCGTGAAATTGGATATTCCGTCATATAGCCATAGCCACCAAACAGCTGTAACAGCTTATCCGCTATTTTCATCTGCATGTCGGTGGCAAAACTTTTTAAAGCTGCGGCAGTTTCAACATCCAGTTTACCCTGCATATATAATTCAACGTTCTGGTTATAAAAAGCAGCAGTCGCCTGTTCCTCTATTTTTGCCTGTGCCAGAACAAAACGGGTATTCTGGAACTGGCTGATGTGCTGACCAAAAGCCTGACGCTCTTTGACATAAGCAATGGTAACATCAATTGAACCGCGAATGGCGCCAATCGCTGTGGCAGCAATGGCAGTACGTTCACGTGGCAATTCCTGCATTAAATAGGCAAAACCCTGTCCTGCCTGTCCCAGCAGCTGCTCTTTAGGCACCTTGATGTTATCGAAGAACAGTTCGGAAGTATCTTGTGAATGCAAACCAATTTTGTTGAGGTTGGTGCCTTTTTTAAACCCTTCCAGATGTGTATCCAAAAGCAATAAAGACACGCCTTTTGCGCGTGCTTGCGGATCAGTTTTAGCTGCCAGCACCACCAGGTCAGCATGTTGACCATTGGAGATAAAGGTTTTGGAACCATTGAGCAGATAGTGATCTCCCTGCAAGATGGCATTGGTACGCATTGCCTGCAAGTCGGAACCGGCACCCGGCTCCGTCATGCCAATCGCACCCACCACTTCACCGGTCACCATTTTTGGCAACCAGTACCGCTTTTGTTCTTCTGTCCCTATATGCAAAATATAAGGTGCCGCAATTTCGGAGTGGCATGAAATCCCGGTCGATATGGCACTAAATCCGGCACGTGCCGATTCTTCCACTAACATTAATGAATAATGGGTAGGCACCCCATAACCGCCATATTCTTCAGGCACATCCACACACAAGAAGCCATTTTCGCCCAGTAAATTCCAGATTTCACGCGGCATAATGCCTTGCTGTTCCCACTGTTCATAATGCGGGGCAATGTGCTCATTCAAAAAGCGTTTGAAGTTGTCACGGAATAATTCTAAATCAGCATCATAAGCCAACATATAGCGTCCTTGTCTTTCGTCATTGTTATTTCTTCTGCTTTGCTATCCTATTCATTTTATTAGACTGTGTCATGAACTATAACGATCTTATTTTATGACTCCAAGGTCAATAAAAAAGGAAGCCGAAGCTTCCTTTCTAGCATCAAAACCGATTAAGCATGGGTTTGATTTGTTTCTTCCAGCATTTTCTGGTCAACCATTTCCGGGTTGTTTAATGCTGCATTTAACTGAGCTGTATCTAATTGACCGACCCATTTTGCAACCACAATGGTCGCCAACGAGTTACCGACCAGATTGGTCAAGGCACGTGCTTCTGACATGAAGCGGTCAATACCCAGAATCAGGGCCAGACCAGCTACAGGAATATGACCTACAGCAGACAATGTTGCCGCCATGACAATAAAGCCAGAACCTGTTACACCTGCCGCACCTTTAGAAGAAATTAACAACACTGCTAAAAGCGTAATTTCGTGAGCAAGATCAAGCTGAGTATTGGTTGCCTGTGCAATGAAGATTGCAGCCATAGTCAAGTAAATTGAAGTACCATCCAGGTTAAATGAATAACCGGTAGGAATTACCAGACCAACAACCGATTTTTCACACCCGGCAATTTCCAGTTTCTTCAACATACGTGGAAGTACGGATTCAGAAGAGGATGTACCCAGTACAATCAATAACTCTTCACGAATCATGCGGATCATTTTCAGGATGCTGAAACCACTGAAACGCGCGATACTCCCCAATACAATAAAGATGAACAGCAAACAGGTAATATAGAAACAGATGATAAGTTGAGCGAGCTGAGCCAGTGAACCAATGCCGTACTTACCGATTGTAAATGCCATCGCACCGAACGCACCGATCGGCGCAAGTTTCATGATCATGTTTACGATGTTAAAGAACACATGCGAAATTTGATCGATGAGTTTAAGAACGGGTTTACCTGCATCGCCCAATTTATGTAACGCAAAACCAAATAGCAATGCAAATAAAAGGACCTGAAGAATTTCACCTTCGGCAAAGGCACCCACCACCGTATTCGGGATGATATTCATAAAGAAATCAAGGGTCGACTGTGAAGCACCCGATTCCACATACTTGGCGATACCTGAAGTGTCTAAAGATGCAGGATCAATGTTCATTCCTACACCCGGTTTGGCAATATTAATCACCAGCAAACCGATAATTAACGCCAGTGTTGAGACCACCTCAAAATAAAGCAGTGCAATACCACCTGTTTTACCCACAGATTTCATGCTTTCCATACCTGCGATACCGCTGACCACAGTACAGAAAATCACGGGGGCAATAATCATTTTGATCAGCTTGATGAAAGCGTCACCTAATGGTTTTAATTGCTCGCCCAAGCCGGGAACACTTTGCTTAACGCCGTCCACGATTACAGATGAACTTGGGTAAAAATGCCCAACAATCACACCTAAAATAATGGCAACGACGACTTGAAAATACAGCGACTTATAGATTGGTTTCTTAGCCATAACATTACTTCTTCAGATATTTCCAAAACTAGAAATATTCAGTTTTAGCCTATTCTTACGAATACACTGCCCTTAATCTCCAGGCATTCACACCCAAGAAAATTAAAAGTATGCAGTGATCTAAGATACTGGAATATATAGAAATTTATAAAAAAGTAGTTACCATCAGAACACCATTTAAATTTATCAAAAATTTAAATGGTTAAATTGGGAGATGATAAGAACAATTAAAAAATTATATCAATTGTTTAAATTTTACCTGATTTTTAAAAGCTTATGCAGGTCGCATTGTTAATTTTGGCTAAAATATCACCACAAATTATTAAACATTAGTCGAAGACCACTAAAACACTTTTATATAAATTAAGCTGAAATAATTTTTTTGCCTTTATAAAATAGCATTACACTTATTTTTATCGCCAAGAAAACTCAGCTTATGCAAACCAAAAGAAATATCTATAAAGACTTTGAACATCCTTTTGCACAATATGTCCGTATTATAGGCAAAGGAAAAAACGGTGCCCGTTCGCTGACTTTTGACGAAGCCTATCAGGCATTCAGCATGATCCTAAAAGATGAAGTGCTTGATGTGCAGTTGGGCGCGTTCCTGATGCTACTTCGTGTTAAAGAAGAATCTGTCGATGAACTGGCCGGTTTTGTCCAGGCCACTCGTGACCAGCTCAATTTCAGAACCTTGGATGTAGACTTGGACTGGTCATCTTATGCCGGCAAGCGTAAGCATTATCCCTGGTTCTTACTGGCAGCCCTGACCTTAGCCCAGCATGGCTACAAGGTGGTCATGCATGGTGCATCCGGACATACCATTAACCGCCTTTATACCGAACAGGTCCTGGAATACTTAGGCTATCCGATCTGCCAGAATGACAGCGATGTGGAACAGCAGTTACAGCAACGCAATTTTGCCTATCTGCCTTTGCAAGCAATTTCACCTATTTTGAGTGATCTGATCTCACTGCGGAATGTGATGGGTTTACGTTCTCCCATCCATACCCTTGCCCGTTTAATTAATCCATTTAATGCCAAAGCCACCATGCAGGCGATTTTCCATCCGGCTTATCGTAGCTCTCACCAACAGGCAGCGTTTAAACTGGGCTATCAAAATAGTGCGGTGATTAAGGGTGAAGGCGGTGAATTTGAACGGAATCCGGATGCCAAAACCTTAATCTGCGGAATTAAAAATGGTGAGCTGTACGAACACGAACTCCCTAAACTGACCGATAACCGTAGTCCTGTTGAAGAAGAACTGGACTTGGCTGTATTTAAAGCCGTATGGGAAGGCAAACAGCATCATGAGTATGGTGAAGTTGCAGTAACGGAAACCATGGGAATTGCTTTATACACGATGGGCGCGTGTGCTTCTTATGAAGAGGCGATGTTAAAAGCCAAGGAACTTTGGGTAAATCGCAAGTCTAAAATCTAATTTGATGCAGAATAAATGATACGTGATAAAGCCATTCGCAATTGTTCGAGGCTAGACTTCATTTGATAAAAATGGTTCTGCGAAACATTCATCTAATAATAGTATCGAACGAGTTTTGCGATGAGAACACTTGAAACATGTTTCAAGTGTTCGCAAGATGACTTTGGCCTTACGAAGGAATACTTCTCAGGGCTTATCCAAAGTAACAGGATGAGCTTCTATATAAATTGAGATTTATCGGTAAGACACCGTCGTACCCTTCAAAAAATTAAGATATAAAAAAAGACACCGCAGTGTCTTTTTTATTGCAAATAAATATTTAAACAAAACGAATAGGCTTAAACTCTTCATCCTGCTTTGGATCATGTGAATCGCAGTGTTCATCTTCTTCTTTGGTACCGCGGTCAATATAGCCACTACGCTCAGTTTCAGGCAAGTTTTTCATTTCCCAGGCATAAACTGCCTGCATACAGATTTGACGTTGCTCTTTGGTCAGCGCTACGCCATTTGGCCATTTACCAATTTCCACTGCTGTCTTTAAACGCGCAACAATTTCAGGATCGAGTACGGCCAGCATTTGTTCAATATTCATCATTTAATCCTGCTGTTGTAGAGAGTCAAAATCTTGGTTCCAGCCCAGCTTGGTACGACAGGCGATATAGAAATCATAACCGGGTGGATGAAGGAGATTCAATTTAAATGGATGTTTGCGGATATGTAAACTATCCCCAACACTAAGTGAAACGCTGTGCTGACCATCGGCACTGACCATGGGCAATACACGGTTTTCACGAATGATAATCTTGATTTCACTATGTCCACCAACCACAATCGGACGTGAAGACAAGGTATGCGGGTGCATCGGCACCAAAGAGATGGCATCCATACTCGGATGAACAATCGGTCCACCACCAGAAAGTGCATAAGCTGTAGAGCCGGTAGGCGTCGAAACAATCAAACCGTCACTATGCTGACGATAGACATATTGACCATCAATATTCAGTTCAAAGTCAATCATATGCACCGATTTTCCTGAATGCAGAACCACATCATTCAAGGCAATCGCATCATAAATGCTTTCACCTTTGGAACGGATTTCCATTTCCAGCAGGAAACGGCGGTCGAGCTGAAATTCGCCTTTGAGCACCTGATCCAGCTTAAAAATAACCTCGGTCGGCTTAATATCGGTTAAAAAACCCAGACGACCACGGTTTACCCCAATAACAGGAGTATTATGTCTGACCAGGGCACGTGCAGCATGCAGTAAAGAACCATCACCGCCCACCACAATAACCAGATCAACCACTTCACCCAGTAAACTGCGGCTTACCGTTTGCGTATTGCTATAAGGGACTAAGGCTGCTGTTTCCGAATCAAAAACAGGATGTAAACCTAAACTTAAAAGATGGTCATGAATAAGACTTAAAGTTTCCACGACGGAGGATTTATCTGGACGCCCTATTAATCCAATGTTCCGAAAAGTTTTATGTGAAATTTGCACCTGGGTCATCGCTCCGCTACGATTCCTGCCTATCATAGCATTAACCCTGTTCATTTTAAAAAACTTTAAGTTCACATTGCACTGACAATGCAGCGATTTCAAAGACTCAACCTGATTTTAGCCAGCAGCCCAGATGGGCGTACTTTACATGCAGCGAACAACCCAAATCAGCATGGTTTTTTACGCTAAATGTCAGCCATTTTATAAAATTGCTTTTAACGGAATAACTTAAATGTTTAAAGCTGTTTTATTTGCTTTAATAGGAACATATTATTAACAAATATGGCTTTAATGCTAGAAATAATATCTGTTATAAAATCAAAGACTCATTACAAATATTTTGTTCGTTTTCTTGTTATATTTTCTCTTCATTCACAGATTAATTATTGCAAAAAAATGAAAAGCTTCGCATGATTAGCACAATTTATTTGGATCTTATAATCATTGATGAAGTCTGAACGCGGGATCGGTTTACTGGCCCTTATTTTTTCAATATTAGTCATTGGCGTCTTCTTGGTTTTTAGTGTCTATTTAATCCGAATGGACAATATTGTACGCAATAAATTTGAAGGACAGCGCTGGGATATTCCAGCAAAGGTTTTTGCCCGTCCTTTGGAAATTTATACCAATGCACCGGTCAACCAGACAGACTTCACTCAGGAACTCAAACTTCTGGGCTATAAAAGTTCTGACAGCTATACTCAATCCGGCAGTTATGTAAGCTCTGGTGATGCCCTGTATGTGCATACCCGCGGCTTCGACTTTGGTGACAGCGTTGAACCCGAGCAGGTCTTAAAAGTTACCTTTAACGATAATCAGATTGGTGAAGTCAGTGCAACCAAGCCTTCGTCTACCGGCATTGCACGTTTAGAACCTTTATTGATTGGCGGAATTTATCCACAGCATAATGAAGACCGTGTGCTGATTAAGCTCAACAGTGTGCCTAAACCGCTCATTGAAGCCCTGATCTCTACTGAAGACCGTAACTTTTATCATCATCATGGCATATCCGTTCGTGGTACAGCGCGTGCTGTAGTCAGCAATCTCACCGGTGGCAAACGTCAGGGCGGTTCTACCCTGACCCAGCAGCTGGTGAAAAATTTCTATTTAAGCCCGGAAAGAACCTTAAAACGTAAAGTCAATGAAGCCCTCATGGCCATGCTGATCGAGCTTCATTATGACAAAGATGAAATTCTGGAAGCTTATTTAAATGAAGTGAACCTTGGGCAAAATGGCAATTATTCGATTAATGGCTATGGTCTGGCTTCACAGTTTTATTTCGGCTTGCCGCTACGCGAACTGAACATTGCCCAGCAGGCTTATTTAGTCGGTCTGGTGCAAGGGCCTTCCCTGTTTAATCCGTGGAAAAATCCGGAAGGCGCAAAAAAACGTCGCGATATCGTGTTAAATAATATGCTGGTGATGGGATATCTGAGCCAAGAACAGTATGAACGAGAAATTGCTCGACCACTAAATGTGATTGCAAAACCCACCCTGGGACCTGCCCGCTTCCCGGATTTCATGGATATTGTACGTCGACAGCTACGCACCGAATATCAGGAAGGCGATCTGACCAATCAGGGCCTAAAAATCTTTACCACACTGGACCCGATTGCCCAAACCAAGGTACAGGAAGCGTTTAAAGCTTCTGTTTCCAGTCTAGCCAATGCCAACCCTAAACGTTTAAAAGACTTGCAGGGCGCTGTTTTGATTTCTCATCCTGAAAATGGTGAACTGGTTGCCGCTTTGGGCTCGACTCAGGACTTTACCGGCTTTAACCGTGCGCTGGATGCAAAACGTCAGGTCGGTTCCTTGCTTAAACCGGTCATTTACTTAAGCGCGATTGAATCTGGCCGTTATAACTGGGCTACACCGGTTGAAGACAGTGCCCTGAATATTTATAGCGAAGGTAAAAACTGGACGCCTAGAAATTACAGCGGGGGCGAGCATGGTATTGTTCCTATGTCCGAAGCGCTGGCGAACTCCTACAACCTGGCTGCCGTACGTTTGGGTCAGGAGTTTGGAATTTCGACTTTTAGCAATCACCTGAAAAAATTTGGCGTGACTGCCAATATTCCAAGCTATCCATCGATCTTTCTGGGGGCGATTGATATGTCACCGATGGAAGTGATGAGTATTTATGGCAATTTTGCAACTGGCGGTTTCAAATATCCTATCAAGTCCATTCGCTCGGTGGTCGATTCCAATGGACGCCTGCTCGATCGTTATGGCCTGACGCCACAACAAACCATCGATGCTTCTGCGGCCTATATTCTGAATTATGGTTTACAGCAAGTCATGAGCTCGGGTACGGGACGTGCAGCTTATAGCGCTTTCCCTACCGACCTGAAACTGGCAGGCAAATCGGGGACCACCAATGATACCCGTGACTCCTGGTTTGCAGGCTATTCAGGCAATTATCTCAGTGTGGTCTGGCTGGGTTTGGATAATAACAAGGTGACTGGCCTAACCGGTTCTTCAGGTGCGCTTCCGGTCTGGATTAATGTCATGAAACAGTTGCGTCAGAAACCGGTTAACCTGCGTCAGACCGAAAATGTGCAATGGCAATGGATTGACCGTTCTAGTGGATATTTATCTGCGCAAGGTTGTGAAGGCGCCATGTACATTCCCTTACTTCGCAGTAATATGCCACGTCAGGCCACTGCCTGCGGTTTACCGAACTATCAGGTAGAACCTGCTTACAATCCTGATACTGAAAACAATCAGGCACCTGTCGATCAAAACGATAGTATTGGTAACTATATTCGTGAAAGTGAGACTGAAACGCAGAACGAGGATTCTACGAATCAGGTCATTTCAAGTGGTAGTTATAACAATTAAGGGTGACAGTGAAGCATGAACGGGCAATGTAAACGGCATAAATACGGGCTCATTGCCCTGAGCTTGATTGGCTTGGTGGGCTGTCAAAGCCTGCCTGCTCCCGAAAGCAAACAGCCACCGAAACCGGCTACGGCAGAAAAGCCGGATATTAAAACACCTTCGGGGGTGGTCGTCACCCCTTATGAACGTGAAGAAATTCAGCGTAAAAAGATGCAGGTGATTGTTCCTGAGCAACACAGCAAACAGCAATTTGAAGATGGTCGCCAGCTGCCTGCATTTCAAAAGCTCATGCAAAAAACCCAGCTCGCCTATAAGCAGGGAAAATGGAATGAAGCAGAAGCTGCGGCATTGCAGGCACAGCGCCTTGCGCCGCAATCCGCTGAAACCTTCTTGTATCTGGCATTAATTGCCAATAAAAACAATCAGCCTGCAAATGCCAAAGCTCTGGCGCAACGCGGGCTTAGTTATGCACAAACCAATCCCATGAAGAAACAGCTTTGGCAGGTCATTTTAAAAGCTGCACAACAGCAAAAAGATCAAAAAACCATTCAACAGGCGCAAAAAGCCCTGAAAGGCTTATAAACCTGAGGATATGTTGAACTGATATCCTCAAATACATGCTCTTCGTTTTTATAAAAAGCGCATCCCTGCAATGCCATAGGCACCCTGCTCTTGAGCGCCCGCAAGATCACCTGGCTGCATGCCGCCCAAGGCAAAAACAGGTAGATCGACCTGTGAAACCCAGCGCTTGAATTGTTCCCATCCCAATGCCACAGCCTCTGGATGGGTTGCCGTCGGCAATACCGGACTTAGCAAGAGTGCATCACACCCGATCTGCTGTGCCTGTTGCATTGAAGCCAGATCATGGCATGCTGCAATGGTACGCTTACCCAAGGGCAAATCACCCGGCTTCAATGCCATCAGTTGTGGCTGTTTTAAATGAATGGCGGAAATGGCTTGCTGCTGAATCGAGTTTAATTGCTGAAAAATATCGACATTTACAATCAGCCGAGGTAAATGCTCCACACTGTGCTTAGCCAGTTCCGTGAGCTGCTGCTGAGTTCCCCCGACACGCCAATACAACAACTGATCCTGTTTTAATTGCGTCAGGTCATCCAGCTGCGCTGAAATTTTAATCTGATGGGGCCAATACAGGCGCTGAATTATGGCTTGATTGGCTTGAGGGAAATTGAGATTCAACAATTCTTCACGGCTGTACCAGGTCCAGGGCTGTTGAATCTCATTCAATAAAGCAGTCGGTACAATGGCATGAAATAAATGCAGCTTGACAATCACATCCTCATATTCATGAACAATCCCATCAAAGGCATGCCAGTCATGCAGACCAATCCCCACTTCTTCATAAATTTCACGGCGGCATGCCACCAGGGGCGTTTCGCCCTCTTCCACTTTTCCTCCCGGAAATTCATGTTTATTGCCCTGATGCTGTTTCGCTTCACGCCAGCCCACCAGCACGTTGTTTTGATGCAGTAAAATTGCAATGGCAACATCAATTGCGGGTTTAAACATTCCCTGTTCCTCAGCCTGAAAATATTACAGAGTGTAAGCAAATTTAAGTTTTTTATAAAATCTTAAATCATCCATTGACAGGTCTATTCGATAATGATTATCATTTAAAACACTCAATACAGACCACGGAATCGACGGAATGAACGCACCATTTAGCCTATTTACCCGTAATCATGACAACGCTCACTCACTTCCCATGTTGCACTCGAACAACCTGTTTGCTCTGGGGCGAGAAATTCGGATTATGCATGCCGGAGAAGAATATCGTCTACGTTTAACTCGTAACAATCGTCTGATCCTGACCAAATAAAAATAATTCACTCAACAATAATAATCGTGGAAACAAGCAGTATGCGCGCAAACATGCTGCTTTTTAATGCTAGCTAGGCAATGGAAATTGCAGCTCCACTTTTAATCCGCCATGCGCCGATCGGGAAAATTGAATTTCACCGGCATGTAATTCGATAATCTTTTTACAGATCGACAGTCCCAGTCCTGAACCTTGGGTTTTGGTACCCAATGCGCGATAAAAGCGCTCACCCAGTCGTTGCAAGACTTCTTCCGTCACCCCCTGTCCATCATCTTCAATGCTAATGCTGAGCCGTTGTTGCTTTTGCTGCATATTCATAAACACGCGACCATTTTGCCCGGCATAACGGATGGCATTGTCCAGCAGATTGCGCAGGCAACTGAAAATGAGTTTGTCATTTCCAGTAATCACCAGATTTTCGGCGAATTGTGTCTGGATTTGAATATTTTTCTCGGCGGCAAAGGGCTGTAAGGCTTGCAAGACCTCGTTGATGACCCTGTTCACATCCATTTCAGACTTGGGCAATTGAGCCGTATGGGCCGGGTCCAGCCGTGCCAGCAACAACAAGTTTTCTAAAACCTGTGTGCCACGGTTGACATCATTTTGAATACTCGCCAAGTCCTGGTCGAGTTCCGGATATTTACGTTTCAGTACCTGCAAACGCATTTGAATAGCCGATAAGGGTGAACGCAATTCATGCGAAGCATCCGCAGTAAAGCGCTGTTCTGCCACCAGAGATTGTTCAAGCCGTTGTAATAACTGGTTCAGCTGCCATACCATCGGCTGTAATTCTTTTAACTCGGGTACTTGCTGCTGAATCGGTGCGAGATCATCCGCACTTTTAGCTGAAATTTCTCTGGACAGTTGATGAATGACTTTAAATTGGTGTTTTACCGCAAAATGCAGAATCAGCCATTGAATAAACCAGAGCACAATTAAAATCAGGCCATAGCCCATGACATTTTGAGCCAAAGCTTTAAAGCGCTCTCCCATCGGTTGCAATAGCAATACCGACGTATTCAGTTCAGAATTTTGCGAGGTATAGATACGCCACAACTGCTGATCGTGCCAAATCAGATCATAACCTTCATCGGCATTATTTTTGAACGTTGAAGACAGATGGTCCAAATGGAAATTTTCTGATTCGCTCAGCACCTGTTGCTGATCTTTTAACTGGTATTGAATGTCAAATTCATCGCTGAGCTCATCCACCTGTTGTCCTGAACTCGTGCTTATATCCGGAATCAGCAGCATGTCGGCAATTTCATCCATGAGCTGGTCTTGCAGCTGCATGGTCTGGTATAGGGAAATCCCCACAAAAAGCAGCAAGGCCAAAACCCCAGCCAACATGGAACTGAATAATGAGGTTTTGATTAACCTGCTTTGTAGAGAAACGGCTTTTGACATATTAACCCTGACTCATGCGATAGCCCAAACCGCGAAGGGTCTTGATATACTGGCTGCCTATTTTCTTGCGTAACTGATAGATAAACACCTCTATGGCATTGCTTTCTATTTCATCGCCCCAAGCATAAAGTGATTCTTCCAGCTGTTCACGGGTAATTACATGCTCCGGCTTTTGCATTAGTTTATGTAAAATCTGAAACTCTTTGGCGGTTAGGTTGATGGTCTTTCCATCCTGAATAAGCGTTTTGGCCTGTGGATCCAGTACCAAATTTGCATAGCGCAGATATTGTCCGGCACTGCTTTGATGTTGCCGCAACTGCGAACGGACACGCGCAGAAAGCTCCTCCAGACTAAAGGGTTTGACCAGATAATCATTGGCACCCAAATCCAGCCCTTCAACACGGTCATGAATACTGTCCCGCGCGGTGATAAAAATCACAGGGGTCTGTTGCTGATGCGCACGCAAAGCTTTAAGAATTTCATCGCCAGTGGCTTTGGGTAGTCCACGATCAAGTAGGATACAGTCATACTGATGCTGTTCAATCGCCAAAATGGCATGATCGCCACACTCCACCCAGTCGATATTGTAGCCATCCATTTCCAGCCATGTTTTGATGCTTTCTGCTTGGGATACATCATCTTCTGCCACTAAGATTCGCATGTCGGGTTCTCAGGTATTCTGTATTTTGTGATTTTAAAATAGCACGCTTTAAACAGCTGTTTGCATTAAAAAAACCACATGAGCCAATCATGTGGTTTTCATAAGAGACACTATTTGCAAGAGATAGCAAATCAAACTGATGATCTGTGTCGTTGAATAGACCGTATTAGAATTGAACCGCATCCACATCAATTTCAACGCGTTTAGCCGGTTTGTAATCGATGTCGACTTCACCAATGATGGTCACCGGAGTTTTGGCATTTACCGGTTTACCTTGCCATAACTCATCGTCAATATCGACGGTAATAGTGCCGGTATTATCACGGAACTGGTATTTTTCATCCCCGACTGCTTTTACCACATAGCCTTTAAGCTGTACCTTGCTGTCATCTTTTAAAGTTAAAGCCTGTTTAACCGTAGTAGTTTTTTGTGGTGCAATTGCAGCCTGATTGACTGCCGTATTTGCCACGGCGAATGTTGTTGCACCGACCAAAGCGGTCACTAAAGCTGCTTTAGAAATCATGTTCAAACCCTCGTTAAGTTGTTGCTCATTTCGATAGCATGATTAAAACAAATCAAGATGAGGTGAATCTTAAGATAGCTTCATTTTCAAACAGTATTTCAATTCAGTGGAACAACGCGTAACACTTCTTCCAAAGTGGTCATGCCAGCCAGCACTTTGCGTGCGCCCGCGATACGTAGCGGTTCTATTCCCTCTTTTTTCGCCTGATCACGCAGCTGGTTTAAAGTCGCATCTGCACCAATCAGCTGTTTGGTCGCAAGGCTTAAAGGCATAAATTCATAAATGCCGACCCGCCCTTTATAGCCCGTCTGGCGACATGCTTCACATCCCACCGCCTTAAATACGAAGTTGGGCATTTGCAATGCATAATCAAAAGTTAAATGCTTCCACTCCTGTTCATTAATAAAGGTTTCCTGTTTGCAATGCGGGCAAAGCTTGCGTACCAGACGCTGTGCCAGCACCCCTAAAATCGTGGCTGACGTTAAAAAGGGCTGTACTCCCAAATCATGCAGTCGGGTCAGACTCGAGGGTGCATCATTGGTATGCAAGGTGGATAACACCAGGTGACCGGTTAATGCGGCCTGAATGGCCATATTGGCGGTATCCTGATCACGAATCTCGCCGACCATAATGATGTCCGGGTCCTGACGCATCAGCGCACGCACCCCATCGGCAAAACCTAAATCAATCCCCAGATTCACCTGCATCTGGTTAAAGCTCGGTTCCAGCATCTCAATCGGATCTTCAATGGTACAGACATTGACTTCTTCTGTTGCCAGCTGTTTCAGCGACGAATACAGCGTGGTGGTTTTGCCTGAGCCTGTTGGACCGGTGACTAAAATAATGCCGTGACTGTGTGCAGTTAAAGCCTGCCAGTCATTCAGTAACCCGCCTTCAAAACCGAGCTGCTGAAAACTGCGCACCAACACTTCCGGATCAAAAATACGCATCACCATTTTTTCGCCAAAGGCTGTCGGCAAGGTAGATAAACGCAATTCGGTTTCCTGTCCTTTAGGCGTACGGGTTTTTAAACGACCATCTTGCGGTTTGCGTTTTTCCGCCACATTCATGCGGCCTAAAATTTTAATGCGCGAAATCACGGCGGTAAGCGTATTGGCCGGCATTTTATAAATGGTATGCAACACGCCATCAATACGGAAACGCACCTTGCCGGTGTCTTTACGGGGTTCCAGATGAATATCGCTGGCACCCTGTTCAAAGGCAAACTGCAACACCCAATCCACCAGCTTGACAATATGCTGGTCATTGGCATCCGGGTTTTGCGTATCGCCCAGTTGCAATAATGCTTCTACGCCTTTGTTATCCCGGTCATAGGCACTGGATTTTTGCGACGAATTAACGGCACGGCTGACCTGATAATATTCCACCAGATAGCGCTGCAACTGATCCGGACTAAGCAGTACCCGCTGAATTTTTTTCGGGGCAATCGTGTGTTCAAGATTGGCCACCCATTCCGTTTTAAAGGGTTGATCGGTAGCTATCAGGACTTTGTCCGGCTGAATTTCGACGGCCAGAATTTTATTGCGCAGGGCAAATTCCTGCGACATGATATTGGTCAAAGCGCCAACATCGGCCTTCAAGGGATCAATAATATAAAAAGGAATCTGGGCTTTGTCTGCAATCCACTGGCACAAGCGGTTTAAAGTTAAGGTCGATTGTGGATGTGCCTGATCGACCAGATTAAAATGTGCAATCCACTGCAAGGGATGCCATTTCAGTTGCTCACGCTGACGGTGTGTGGTTTGAATCAGCAGCTTGTTACGCTCGGTAATACGTCCATCTTTTTGTAATTGTTCCAGACACCAGGAAGTATCCATTTCAAAATTAAATTTCATTGTTATATGCCCCAAAACATTCACACACTATAGCAAACTCAAGGTCATCTCGCTTCAGCCCGTTTTAGAAAAAAATATCCCCCTATCTTTTTCTAAACTGATCGATATGAGCGTTTACTGCAAAATAAACTATAGCCTGTTTTCATTTGCATTATGTTTTTACTTTCGGATATTTATAGCCAATAATGCTGAATGTGCTGTTTAATTCAGCAGCTGACTGTGCATAAACCAATAATTGGATTTTCCCTGTGAACAATATGCTGAATCTGCCCCTTCAAAGTACATCATTTCAAGACTTGCTGATGGTTATGGCAGCAGCATTGGGCTGTGGCTTGCTGATTGGTCTGGAACGCGAACGTAGCAAGCAGCGTGAAAATCAGCATAGTTTTGCCGGGGTTCGTTCATTTGCCATCTGCGCTTTATTGGGTGCCTTGTGTTTTGCTTTTGGCGATCTCTTTGGCGTGATTGGCGCACTGATTGTGGGCGGTATCGGTATCTTTTCACTGAAGAACCAGCTGCAAGACCCCGGAGTCACCACCGAACTGGCTTTTGTCATGACTTATTTCATTGGTGCGTTGTGTGTCTGGAATATTACGCTGGCTGCCAGTCTCTCTGTGGTACTGACCTTCATTTTAATGATGAAACATTCCATGCATGGGATTGCCGGAAAATGGATTACCGGAACAGAACTTAAAGATGGCGTATTTTTACTGGCCCTGATCTTAATCGCCTTGCCGCTGACCCCCGATACGCCTTTATGGGGCAATGTGCTTAATCCGCATATCATTTTAAAACTGCTTACCCTGATTCTTGTGGTGCAAGCATTGGCTCACGTGGCCAAACGTTTACTTTCGAGCAAGAAAGCACTCATGCTTTCTTCCATTGCTTCCGGATTTGTTTCCAGTACGGCCACGATTGCACATTTAGGCATACAGGTACGTAATGAGGGGGCCGATGCTCGATCCAATGCCGGTGCAGCACTGATGTCATGTATATCCACTTTGCTGCTTTTATTTATTGTTGTAGGCGGTGTTTCCTTAACCTGGCTAAAGCTGCTGATCTTGCCTTCGCTGATTGCCCTCACCATTTTGGCACTTTGCGCTTACTGGCTTTTACGTAAAGCTGAACCTGTGGAAGACACAGAGCCTGTCGACAGTGCCATGTTTAGCTTAAAAGAAGCAGCGATTATTGCCGGAACGCTCACGGTCATTCAGGCAGGCGTGCATGGCTTGGAACTTTTACTGGGCGATTCCGGTTTAATTGCAGGTACACTGCTGGCTTCACTGTTTGAAATTCATGCCGCTGCGGCCGCTGTGGTTGTTCAAGGTGAACCGACAAATAGCAGTTTACTCTATGCAATGATGTTAGGTCTGGCTGCGCATGCCATTTCTAAATGCATTAATGCAGCCATCAGCGGAGGCTTAAAATTTGCACTTTATTTTGCACCTGTACAAATTCTGCATATGGCTGTTTTGATCGGTGTACTTTGGTGGCTTAATGCACTTTAAATCGAGTTTGATTATAAACTATTATTAATCAATTAAATTAAATCTTTAGTTAAATTTAAAATAATGATTTTGTTAATATTTCTTGAAGTAACAATAAGTCATTTACATTATTAGATGAATAATTAATCATCGACTTCGTTTTTTATCTTTTATCAAAAAACTTAAATTTTTAATTAATAATAACGGGGGTGTTTCATCATGAAGCTTAAATATCTGAGCTTATCAATTATAACAGCACTAACTTTGGTTGGCTGCGGTGGCGGCGGTTCAGACAGTACTTATCAAGGTACAGATTCTGGCTCTGCCGAAGAAAATAAAGATTTTCAACAATGGCACTATTTTGAAATTGAAGCTGGCTATGCAGTCAATGAACCCATTGAATTTGTTCATAACATAATCACTCTTGATCAGGGCAATGTATATGTTCAAGATGACTCGCCTACACCAGACAATGACATATTTGTTACTCAAGATGGTGTTTATCAAGAGTTAGGACCAAAAAATTCCCAATATGGATATTTAGTCGGAACAGGATCTTTGGATAATTTAGTGTTTACACATAAGCCTTATTCTCCTGTTGGCTCAACCGGTCTTGTATTTACCACAAATTTCAAAAAAATTGACCTCAGCGGCAAAAATGCCTTGGCTACACTGGAGTCCAGAGATCAATGGGACATTGCAAATAATTCAATTTCAAATATTTCGGCACAGCGCCTTGCTTATTATAATTCAATCAAAGATCTAACTTTCCCTGCTGGTGCATATTGCTTACAAAATAGTATTCACAGCAATAATCAAGAAAATCTATATCTCTATACCAGTGACAAGAGTGACGAAAAATTCGCTTTTGATGGTTATGCGGCACGTTTTGCTCAAAATGACACGCATATCTTTAAGAAAACCTATAAAGACACCATTGCCTACTTAGAATCCGATGACGGTACAGATGCAGACGCAACTTATGGCGCAGCAGAATATAAGGGGAACTACTATGGTGCTGGGCGTTATCTGAAAGGAGTTGAATACAGCCTAGCGCAGTACATTCAAGAACAAAAGGACAAATTAAGCATTACATTAACTGAAGCAGAGCGCAAACTGGCTATCGAAGAAATTGAAACCTTGAACAATGAATGCAGCTGGTATAACGACACCGCTGCACAATTTATTCAAAACTCAATGAAACTTTAAACTGCTCAAGCGAGCGACATCAGAAAAGGAGCTTAAAGCTCACTGCTGTCCCATAGTTTACTTTAAATAAAAAAACCTGAGTCCGAATAGTTAAAATATAAGTGCGAACAAACACTTTAACTACCAAGGACTCAGGTTTTGTCACATCAGAATACCGTATTTCATCAGCTGATTAAACCTGTCATACGACAGGATTTTGAACACCTTGTGAAAAAATATCATGTTGGACAGAAATTTAGATCGGCTTCCCGATGGGATCAGTTTGTTGCCATATTGATGTNNNCTCAGGTTTTGTCACATCAGAATACCGTATTTCATCAGCTGATTAAACCTGTCATACGACAGGATTTTGAACACCTTGTGAAAAAATATCATGTTGGACAGAAATTTAGATCGGCTTCCCGATGGGATCAGTTTGTTGCCATATTGATGTCTCAACTCTCCTGCCGGCAAAGCCTGCGGGATATTCAATCCAATCTGGAGTGCCAACAGGAGAAGCTTCATCATCTCGGAGCAAAATCTATTCCGCGAAGCACGCTGGCACGAATCAACGAGCAGCAGCCGGCTGCCTTGTATGAAAAGCTGTTTTACAAGTTGCTTCAATACTATGAACATTCAAAAGTCGCTCATAAATTTCGCTTTAAGAATCCTCTATATTCCCTTGATGCCAGTCACATTGACCTCTCGCTTTCCTTATGTGGATGGGCCAAAGTTCATGACTCAAAAGCCAGTATGAAACTCAGCACAGGATTGAATCACAGCAATCATATTCCTGAGTTTGTTGCAGTTGAAAATGGCAAAGAAAATGACATGGTACAAGGCCGAAAATTCCAGTTTCCTTCTGGCAGCATTGTGGTCTTTGATAAAGGCTATGTCGATTACCAATGGTATGCAAGTCTCACTGCTCAAAACGTTGGATTTGTCACACGTCTGAGGCCCAAGGCTGTGTATCAGGTGATCCAGCAACATTCCGTGCTTGAGTCCAAAGGCATTCTAAAAGATGAAACCATTCAGCTGAATAGCGCACATGCCCTAAAAAGAAAAGCACCAGTACTCAGAAGAATTGAATATAGAGACCGTCAAAGTGGCAAGCACTTCAGCTTTCTCAGCAATAACTTTCATTT